>CADACB010000001.1 GCA_902786345.1 uncultured Ruminococcus sp.
TATGATAAAAGTAATGTTCATCTGCCACGGCAATATATGCAGAAGTCCAATGGCAGAGTTTATAATGAAAGATATTGCCCGAAAACACCATAAAGAAAACGACTTTGAGATAGCATCGGCTGCCACATCAAGAGAGGAGCTTGGGAATCCGGTTTATCCTCCGGCAAGACGTATGCTTATGAGCAACGGAATCTGCTGTGACGGAAAGACAGCAAGACAGTTTACAGTTGAGGAATATGATTATTATGATATGATAATTGTTATGGACTATAATAATATGAAAAATCTTAAGAGCATTGTCACAAATGACTCGAAAAATAAAATAAGTATGCTTCTAGATTATACAGACAGTAAGGGAAGTGTTTCTGACCCTTGGTATACAAGGGATTTCGATAAAGCATATAATGATATTTACAGAGGCTGTACTGCATTGTACAGCTACCTTGAAAGAAATAAACTGATATAATAAGCAAAACAGACACCTTTTTTGAATGGGTGTCTGTTTTGCTTATATTATGCTGTTTAGCTAAGTAAATGCGTATATCTTTGTTTATATTGTGTATTGACAGCCTTGTAATTACTGTATATACTGTATATACACAGTATAAATTGAATATACACTAAAAACGGAGGGAGTGTAAATGAATGCATATTTTTATTGATAACAAAAGCGGTATGCCTATTTATGATCAGATATACACCCAGATAAAGGCACATATCATAAACGGCGAACTTAAAGAGGATGAGGCATTACCATCGATAAGAAACCTTGCAAAAGATCTGCGTATAAGTGTTATAACTACAAAACGTGCGTATGAAGAACTTGAAAAAGAAGGCTTTATCTATACAGTGGCGGCAAAAGGCTGCTTTGTGGCACCAAAAAATACCGAATTGCTCAGAGAGGAAAGCCTGAAAAAAATTGAGGAATATATCTCAGAGATCGTCTCACTGGCGAATATGTGCGGAATTGGCTATGAGGAACTTATTGAAATGTTAAAATTTGAAATGGAGGAATAATTATGAACGCTATTGAAATCAGAGGATTGTGCAAAAATTATAAAGATTTTAGTATTGACAATTTGAATCTGTCCCTTCCGTCAGGATGTGTTTTAGGTCTTGTGGGAGAAAACGGAGCAGGAAAAAGTACAACCATAAAGCTTATCCTGAAAATGATTAGAAAGGACAGCGGCAGTATAAGTATTTTAGGCAAGGACAGTGAAAAAGAAATACAGCTTGTTAAGGAGGATATTGGGGTTGTTTTTGACGAGCTATATTTTCCGGCTGATCTCAATCCCATACAGATAGGAAAAATACTTAAATGTATGTATAAGAATTGGGATAATGAAAAATACATTACACTGCTGGAGAAGTTTTCTCTTCCGGTAAAAAAGCCTGTTAAAAAGTATTCTAAGGGCATGAAAATGAAGCTTGGAATAACAGCTGCAATGTCTCATAATGCAAAGCTGTTAATACTCGACGAAGCGACAAGCGGACTTGATCCTGTTGTGCGTGATGATATTATAGATATGCTCACAGATTTTACAAGAGAAGAAGATCATTCTATACTCATATCCTCACATATTGTAAGCGACCTTGAAAAGCTGTGTGATTACATAGCCTTTCTGCACAAAGGAAAGCTGGTTCTCTGCGAAGAAAAAGATAAGCTCTATGAGCAGTATGGGTTGATACACTGCACTGAAAAGGAGCTTGAAGAAATTGAATCATCAGCTATTATCGGAAAAAAGACAGGCAGTTATGGTGCTGAGGCTATTGTTATAAAAAGTAAAGTACCATCAGGAATACAAGTTTATCCTCTTGATATTGAGAAGCTGTTTATCTTTATGGTAAAGGAGCGTGGATAAAGTGAAGGGATTGTTTTTAAAGGATATTTACGAGCTAAGAAAGCCCGGAAATTTTCTTGTTATATTGACAGTTATATTTGTCAGTATATATTCGGCATTTCAGGTTGATCCCGAAACAAATAAATTGTCAGACTGCTTAACGGGAGGAGTTATGTTTGCGATAATGTTCAGCTTTATATCATTAAGCCTTGTAACGTCTGATGAACGATCAAAATGGGACAAATTCTGTATATCTTCGCCTGTTTCAAAAAAACAGTTTGTGTCTGAGAAATATTTACTGTTTCTTTTTTTTAGTGCAGCTGCTTCAACAATAATGTCTGTATCTACAATTGTACTTATGATCAAAACCAATGATTTTAATATAAAGCAGTATATTTTTCAGTTGATTTTGATTATGTGTATACCGCTGTTTATGATGTCAATATGTGTGCCGTTATTATACCGCTATGGTGCAAGTGCCGGAGCTGCAGCATTTCTGATAACCTTTTTGCTTCTTGTTGGATGTCTGATAACTGCTGTTTTGGTGTCGGCATTTAATAATCATTTCAAATATATCGAAAACTTTTTTATTGATACTGACAAGCTTTTGCTTACGTTGGGAGCATTAGTGTTATTTGGAGGAATTTATGCGGTGTCGTGGATGATCTCAATAAAATGTATCGGAAAAAGAGAAGATTAAATAAGGGGGGAATATATATGAAGGGTGTAATGTTAAAAAGCCTGTATAACCTGAAAAGACCGTTTAATATCGTGTTATTTGTGTGTTTGCTACTATTCGGATTTGGCGTAAATTTTCTGGTTCTCCAATCACCGAGCTGGAATTTTGATGAAGAAATGCTTGAGTTTATGACGTTTGAACCAAGTTATCTTGAATTCTGGATCATAGCGGGATTAATAAGTATGATACTGACTGCACGCAGTCTTGACACTCTTATGGTTGACGGAAATGAAAAATGGAACAGATATTGTGATGTAACTCCGCTGGGCAGACCAAAATATATACTCTCTTACTATACTTTAATGACAGGTCTGAATTTTATTTATACGTGTTTAATGTCATTAATGCCTTTGTACACAATGTTCGTAGTAAAGACAAGATATGGAATATCACCTGATTTTCAAGCATTTATTTTAGGATTTGTTATCATCTTTGCAGCAGGTCAGATAGTTCTTTCTTTAGGAATATTTGCCATATCAAATTTCGGTGCACTTGGTATTGCTTTATTATTTGTTTTATTTGGTGTTTTAGGAATATTTGTAATGTCGCAGGGCTTTTTGGATATAGGAGAATTTATCTATAATAACAATAAACTGCTGCTCTCGTCTGCAGCACTGCTTATAGCAGCAGTATTTACAGTGGTTAGTTATTTAATAACAGTGATGATGTATAAAAAGAAAGAACTGTAAAATGCACAAATAGGGGCTGTCGATAAGATGTTTCTTTTGCGACAGCCCCTTTCTGATAACTATTATTATTTTCATAGAAATATTTTATGTACAACATCAGGCTTTAATAATGTTTAACTCCATGCCGAAAAGTTAAAGAAAGTTATTCTTTAATAAAAAGAGGCAGCATTATATGATTATGAGGAAACTCAAGCTTACAGCAAAAAACAAAAAAGAGTGTACTCTCAAAAGCTTTGAGGAAACCGCTCTTTTTCGATTTACCGCAGATATTGTACCCCCCTCGGCAACAGCAAGAAAATATTGCAGTTCCCGTATTTCCATATTCAAACCCCATACGTTTAATACTATTCTATTTCTTCGTATTCATTTTGGTAATAGGAAGCTATCCGATATAAGTATTTGACAATATCATTATAGAATGTATAATAAAATTATAAATAAACTCAGTAAGGAGATATAAGGTTAATGAAAAGTCCTGTTTTGCTTATCACTGCACTGCTCATAACTCTTGCCCTTTCCGGCTGCGACAGTTTGGACAGCACAAGTGATTCAATCAAGAGCAGACCGGTTACCGGGATTAAATCCTCTGTGCCGGTTCAGGAAAAAACAAGTGAACAGTCTGAAAGAAATAAGGCTGAGAAACATGAAAACTCATCTGTTAAAGAGTCCTCGACAGAAGCAGAGCAACTATCAAAAGAAGAATCGGCTTCAAAACAGGTTCTTGTAATAGAGGTAAACGGCAGCACACTTTATGCCGATTTTGAAGCCAACACCTCCGCCGATGCTCTTCGTGAAAAGCTGAGTGAAGGTTCTATCACACTTGAAATGAGCGATTACGGTGGCTTTGAAAAGGTGGGGGAGCTTACGTTCAGCCTTGTGACGAATGATGAGCAGATCACCACAAGTCCCGGTGATGTTATTCTATATCAAGGCGACAAGCTGACAATATATTATGACACAAACACATGGAGTTTTACCAAGGTAGCTAAGATTCGTGACTCCGACAGTTCGCTGAAAGACCTGCTCGGTGACGGTACGGTTTGGGTAACATTATCATTAAAATCGGAATGAGGTAAATATGAATATCAAAGAATTTATAGAAATAATGGACAGCGGCGCAGAGGTCATTGCATTCAGTGAGGTACATCAGTATATGACATATCTTTCAAATGAAGCAATGAAGATAACTGCCGAACTAAATAACACATATCACACCCCTGACGAAATAAAAAACCTGATGGAAAAACTGACAGGCAGAGAATTCCCTGAGGGTGCCTATATGTTTCCGCCGTTTTATACCGACTGTGGAAAGAATCTCAAGCTCAGCAAGGGCGTTTTCATCAATGCCTGCTGTCAATTTCAGGATCAAGGCGGCATCACCATCGGCGAAGGTACGCTGATCGGTCCGAAAACTGTCATTGCTACACTCAACCACCATATGAATCCCAAAAAGAGAGCTAACCTATTGCCGAAACCGGTAACGATAGGAAATAATGTATGGATCGGTGCGAATGTTACCATCCTTCCCGGAGTTACTATTGGTGACGGTTCAGTGATTGCTGCAGGTGCTGTTGTAACAACGAATGTTCCTGATAACTGTGTTGTGGGCGGTGTGCCTGCCCGGAAAATCAAGAGTATAGAATTTGATACATATGAATAACTTAGCTTTGGACAAACCAACGTTCTATACAACCAATATAAGTGTTAAATCCGCAACGCAAGGCATGGCAGAAATGCGGCAGAAGTTCACTTCCGCAAGTGAGCCTATGGTGTATCGCAGAATGCATTGTGGAGGTATGTGCCGAAATACTTCGTTCAGCGTTATAAGAAAATCGCAAAAGAAAAGCTGTGCACCGATGTTATTGATACACAGCTTAAATTTAGTATTCTCCATTATTGTTACGGTTCTGTCTGAATGACAAAAGAGTGGCTGTTATATGACAACACCACATCCGCCGACTTATAGGTGCATTTTCATTTAAAAGTTAATCAACAAAATCAAAAGCTGCCGTAATATATAAGCGTTATTTCAATTCATTGACTATTCTTTTGAAATGGAGTCCCTTTTCGGCAAAGTTTTTGTACATATCAAAACTTGCACTTGCAGGCGACATTGAAACAATATCTCCGCTGACTGCATTTTCTCTTGCAGCCTTTACTGCCTCTTCCATATTGCTCACACGGATAATAACGGGATTGCCCTCACTATAAGCAGGCGAAGCCTTGGTAGCAGCCTCTATCTTATCAGCTGTTGCACCAAACAATATGAGCACTTTTACTTTTTCAGGCACAACTGCACCCATATCATCATACGGTATCTTCTTGTCATAGCCGCCTGAAATCAGTATGATCTTTCTGTCATAAAGCGAAAGCGTTCCCTTTACTGTTCTTGTTGGACTTGTTCCAATCGCATCATTATAGTATTTCACTCCGTCAAGCTCTCTGACAAGCTCAGCTCTGTGTTCAACTCCGTTAAAACTCATAGCTACCTTTCTGATGGTATCTGGTTCAGCCATGCCCCACACAGCACAAATCGCAGCAAGATAATTCTCAATATTATGCAGTCCCGGTATTTTTATATCAGAAGCATTCATAATAACAGTCTCACTTCCATAGTGATTCATAATTATTTTTCCGTCCTCAGACATATATGCACCATTGCCCACCCTGATTCTGCGTGAAAACTTGAATGTTTGTCCTCTTGTATACTCCTCAAAGGAATCCGAGATATCATTATCAAGATTAAGCACAGCCTTGCCAAAGGCATTTTGATGAAGTACAATATTTTTCTTTGAATCTATATATTCCTGCATATCCTTGTGTATATCCAAATGATTTGGCGCAAGATTTGTAACAACAGCAATATCCGGGCTTTTTCTCATTGAGATAAGCTGAAAACTCGAAAGCTCAACTACAGCCACATCCTCAGGAGAGATGCTTTCAATATCTGGCAGCAGCGGACGACCGATATTTCCGCCAAGATGAACATTATATCCCTGTGCTTTAAGTATTTCGGAAATGATAGTAGTTGTGGTTGTTTTACCATCACTTCCAGTTACAGCAATTGTTCTGCACGGACAAAGATCAAAAAAAACCTCCATTTCACTTGTAACAGCTGCTCCCTTTTCACGTGCCTGCACAAGCTCGTCCATATAAAAACGCATCCCTGGGGTGCGGAAAATTATGTCAGCATCAAGATTTTTAAGATATTCCTCTCCGAGTCTTAGCTGTGCTCCATATTCTACAGCCTTATCCGCATTTTCTCCAAGGGCTTCTTTGTTTCTTTTATCACAGGCAATAATTTTTGCTCCGTATTTCCCGAATAATTTTATAAGCGGCAGATTACTTCCGCCAATACCGCACAAGGCAATAGTTTTTCCGTTCATCCCATTCAGAAATCTTCTGATATTGTTCTCCATAAATCCGCTTTCCTCTCCTATTATTATTTCCTGACATATATATTTTATGCGCAGATCAATTTGTAATGATGTCTGTGCAGCCATATTTACATTAAAATTTAAGCTTTACGCGAAGCGTCATTGAAGCTTCATTTTTCAGGACTGAAACGCTGTCCTTACTTATACGGTGTGCTTCATCAAGACGTGCATTTGCATTTTCAAGGCAATAGTAAAATTCATATGGAGATTCATAAAACAGCTTATTGATATATTCACTGTATGTCATCTCATTACCGAAACGAAAAGGTATATAAACCTCTGAATTGCTCGCTTTTTCAACAAGCTTGGTGATTATCTCATCATCAACGGCTGAGTTGAAGCTTTGTATCATCACGCCCTCGGCATAATAATAATTCATATCCTTAGACGTACACATTGGAACAAAGAAATTATAACGCGACAAAGGATCTATACTATCACTGTTTTCAACGTCAATAACCGTATCTATACTTTCGCTGATAATGTGGTTTTTTGTTATCGCTTCTGTTGTGAGATTAAAATATTCATAATTTATGTTTCCATCCTTGTCGTTATCATCCCATGTAGGATCAAGATGATACCACTCTCCGCTAAGCTCGGCAACATTCCACATATGTGCAATATTATCTGCATCACCTCTAATGGTGCTACAGGGAATACCGGCTCTTGTAAGCAATATCTGCATAGCCTTGGCATAACCCTCACATACCGCCTCTCCTTCTACAAGTGCTCCATAAGAGGAGAAATATTCCCATCCATCAGCCGCCGAACTTACTCCCGTTTTATATATGCAGCCCTCAAGCAGCCTGTCATGTAGAAGTTTCTCCCTCTGATACTCCGTCATACCAGGCTTTATCTCAGAAAGTATGGAGTTGATCTTATCATTGAATTTTTCGATATATGCTTCACATTCATCAGAAGAAAGTACCGAATAGAATTCAACTATCGTATCTTCCTCATCATAAGCATATCCAAAAAGATTTTCAATCCAGAATATCTCAGGATTGTCACTTATATACGCATTAACTACCTCACGAATATCAAACTCAGAAAATCTTTCATTTTTTATCTTCATTCTTGAAGTTCTGTAGCGGCCATTTTCATCCGGCTCATTTGTGACACTGTAAATACTTTCGGCAATACGGTCGTAAAGGTAACGCTTGTTGTTGTTTTCAAGTGCATTATAGCCATATTTTATCGTAATGCGCTGATAGTTTTCCGCTGGCTCACTGTTAACAGAGGTATCTATTTTTTCATAACCTCCGTCATTTTCTTCAGCCCCGTCGCTCAACACAACAGCTTCTATGTTATTTATGGTTTGCCCCGTATTTCGTGAAGAATTTATCATCAGCATTATGCAGGCGGTAACAAGGGTTATCGCAAATCCGAAAAACAATACATAGAGTATTCTTGACACTATTTTTCTCATATGACATCTCCCTGCTCTGAGCTACGGCATTCAGCATACCAAAGACATTTTAGTTTCAAAAACCGAAAGCAATTATCCCTGTCCTGCCGCCGTCTTTTTTGCACCGTTATTCTTTTGCTGATAGGATTTAAGATTCTGTCTGGTCTTTTTCAGATCGGCAAGATTTGCAGAAAGCTGTTCATCAGCTTTTTTCATTACGCTGTCAATATATATATTGGCTGCTTTTCTGATTTTTGCAGCGTCACTGTTTGCCTTGCTGATGATCTCACCTGCTCTTTGCTGAGCCTGCCTTGTTATCTCGTGTCCCTCAACCATAGCTTTAGCTCTTTCCTCAGCCTGCTGAACGATATTTTCAGCCTCCTGCTTTGATTTTTCAATTATATTGCTTCGATCTGCAGCAATGCTCTTTGCTTGTCTTACTTCCTGAGGCATATTTGTACGCATCTCATCTATAATTTCAATCAGACGTTCAGCATCCACCATTTTCTTACCGCTGAGCGGAACGGTTTTTGCACTCTGTACGATCTCCTGAAGCTCATCTATCAACATTTCCAATTTCATTTCAATTTACTCCTTTGTCTTATTCTCATCAAAATTTCATCATGAACACAGTCAGGGACAAACGGAGAAATATCTCCTCCCCACAAACCCACCTGTTTGACTATACTTGAACTTAAATACATATGTTCCGAGCTTGTTGTCAGGAACATTGTCTCCATATCCGGTGCAAGCTTGCTGTTTGTTAATGCCATCTGAAACTCATATTCAAAGTCAGACACAGCCCTTAAGCCCTTGACAATTGCACATGCATTATTCTGTTTTGCAAAATCCACAAGCAAGCCGTCAAAGCCTGCAATTTCTACATTATCAATCCCGATCGTTGCTTTTTTTAAAAGGTCTATTCTTTCATTAATAGTAAACCACGGCTTTTTTTCAACATTTACAAGCACAGCCACGATAACCTTATCAAAGAGCTTTGAGGCCCTTGTGATAATATCTATATGACCAACTGTAACCGGGTCAAAGCTTCCGGGACAAATTGCTGTCCTCATATTCCTTCCACTTCCTTATGTGAATATACGGTTATTTTTATTTTACCGTATTTATAGCTTTTTTTAATGATAAAATCTCCCGCAGACTCCGGCAGTTCCTCATCATACGGATGTTCACATATCATAACTCCGCTTTTATTCATAACCCGTGGCAAAACCTCAATTGCCCTTTCAAGCAAACCGGTCTTATAAGGCGGATCAAGAAACGCAATGTCAAAGCGCTGTGCGGTATTTTTCAGATATTGCAGCGTATCGGTGTTTACCACCTTAGCTTTTTCTGAAAGTCCTGTCGCTTCAAGATTTTTTTTTATCGCCAAAAGCGACTGTCTGCCATTATCAAGAAATACAGCACTTGATGCACCTCTGCTCAGAGCTTCTATTCCCATCTGTCCCGAGCCAGCAAAGGCATCAAGAAAGCTTCTTCCCTCAACGGAAAACTGAATTATACTGAAAACGGCTTCCTTAACGGCATCTGTTGTTGGACGAACGTCCTCTCCGGGCGGTGTTATGAGTTTTCTGCCTCTTGAAATGCCCGTGATCACTCTCATAATCTCACAGTCCTTAAAAAAATATTTTCATAAATATAATTATCAAATAAATGAACAAGAAAGTCAATTGACTTTTTGCATAGCATTAAAAATATTATCTGTTAATTTTCGTCATCATTTTTTCTGTCAATAATTCGTCCGTCAGGATAATGGTAATACCTGTATACCGACTCAGCCGCAGGACGATTCATTTCACTCACCTGAAGCAGTTCTTCAATCTCTGCTTGCTTTATCCTCTTTATGGTCTTGAAGCGTGCAAGCAAAGCTTTTGCACGCTCCTGTCCTATACCGTCAATTTCAGTCAGGGACGAAGAAAGCGTTTTTTTCTTTCGTGCAATACGATGATAACCTATCGCAAAACGGTGCACCTCTTCCTGTATATTTGAAACCAGAGTAAATGCCTGACGTTTTGAGGTAATTGAAATTTCTCTGCCCTCATCAGTTATGGCACGAGTTTTGTGCTTTCCATCTTTAACCATTCCGAACAGCGGAACGTCAAGTCCGAAGTAATCCAGAACGGGGCGAACCGCAGAAACCTGTCCCTTACCGCCGTCAAGCAATATCAGATCAGGAAGCTGACCAAAACCTTCGCCGCTGTCTTTATTCTTGAAATATTCCTCAAATCTTCTTGTAAGCACTTCATGCATTGAAGCATAGTCGTCCTGTCCCTGAAAGCCCTTTATACGGAACCGTCTGTATGACTGCTTAAAGGGCCTGCCGTTTTTGAACACGATCATACCTGCAACATTCTCAGAACCCATAAGATTGGATATATCATAGGATTCTATGAATACAGGCGGTTTTGCAAGCCCTAATAGTGAAGAAAGCTCATCAAGAGCAGAAAGCTCGTGTCCGAGATGACCTCTGCTTTGAGCAAGCTTTTCGGCAGCATTCTGACGGCACATATCGAGTATCTGATGTCTTTCACCCTTTACAGGATACTCAAATCTTACCTTTTTGCCTCTCAGCTCACTCAGCCAGTTTATAAGCAGTTCCTCATCCTCAGGCGGTGCATCCAGCGTTATTACAGGCGGAATATTCTTTCTCATACTGTAATACTGCTTAAGAAAATCTGCCCTAGCAGCTGACATATCAGGAGAATTTCCGATATTTTTGATAACGAAATCCTCTTTATCATAAAGTCTGCTCTCAGAAAAACGTATTACCGCAAAACAGGCATCCTCTCCTTCTGTCATCACTGATATAACGTCCTGCTCCTTGATATTGACGGCAACTACCTTTTGTTTCTCTGTAATTCTTTTAACTGCCGTAATTCTGTCACGAAGCTTTGCAGCAAGCTCAAAATCAAGGTTTTCTGCCGCAGCATTCATTTTTTCTGTCATAAGTTTTATTGAATCGCTGTCGCCCTTTTTCAGAAAATCAACTGCCGCATTAATGCTTTCCTTATACTCAGAAAGCGACATTTTACCGCTGCACGGTGCTGAACATTGCTTTATATAGTAGTTAAGACACGGACGGCTTTTTTTAAAGTCTCTTGGAAAAACCTTATTGCAGGACGGCAGCCTGAATATCTTCAATGCCTCATCAACAGCATTTTTTGCATACCACGCACTCATATAAGGGCCAAGGTATTCAGCACCGTCATCTGACTTCTGCATTACAAAGCTTATTTTCTGCCATTGATCATTTGAGATCCTGATATAGCTATAGCCTTTGTCATCCTTAAGCAGAATATTATATTTAGGCTTATGCTGCTTTATAAGACTGCATTCCAGAACCAAGGCTTCAAATTCACTAGAACAAAGTATGTAGTCAAAATGATCAACATTCGCAACCATCTGACGCACCTTTTCCTGATGATTCTTTTCCGAGCCGAAATACTGGCTGACACGGTTTCTGAGTGCCTTTGCCTTGCCTATATATATTATTTCCTCTTGCTTATTCTTCATAATGTAAACTCCCGGACTAAGCGGAAGCTTCATTGCCTTTTCTCTCAGTTCTTTTATTGTCATTTACTTCTCCTTAGTTCATACCGGTCACACCATATATTTTATAGTAAGGATAAGTCCTGATGCACTCTGTGTATAACTTACTCCTCCATTGACATATGGAATAGAAAATATATTCATATTGGTTATAAGGTCGTTTATGGCAATATCACGCTGTTCCTTTGTGGAAAATTTAACGCTTATAACACCTCTTTCCGGCTCTATCTCTGCTATATCCTCAATATATCTAAAATCATATTCTTCAAAATAAAGACCATTATATACATAATAATTATATCTTGTACCCTTGCATTCGGGAACAGGCCGTTCATTATCAAGCGTATGTGTTCTGAAAAGATCGTCGTCAGAAATAAGGAAATATTCATAGGTCTTCGAAGGCTCATTGTTTTCCTTTACAGGATCATCCCATGTAACGTCCGTATAATAATATTCGTCGTCAAGCTTAAGAAAATTCCACTGATGGGGTCCTTGTTCAGACACTCTTGTTCCGCTTACTCTGTAGCAATCTATACCAAGCCTGTTTAAAATAAGCTGAAACGTTGCCGAATATCCGGAGCATATTGCCTTATGCTCAACAAGACACCCATATACTGTTGAAGCATTCAGCAAGCCTTCATTCTGATTTGCATTTATCAGATAAAGAGTTTCGGAATCATATGTTGTATGATCAATTATATAATCGTGTACATAAAGAAGCTTTTCATATGGATCACTCTTTGCGGATGCATTTTCAACAATCTGATCAACAATATTTGAAACACCGCTCTGAAGTGCTTTTATCTTATCGGGATCTTTACTCATACAGTTGGGTGATGCGGTTATAGCGGAATAATCTTCAAAAGTACTTACACTGTAGCTGAAGCTTTTTCCCATCCAGAAATATTCGGGATGATCATCCAGTACAGCATAATATGCAGCTTTAAGATCATTGTCTGAAATATTCTCAAATTCAAATTCAGTTTTGTAAGCTTCAATATCATAAACAAGCCTGTTATATATCTCCGTCTGCTCCTCATTAAGAGTATTTTTCATAGAATATTCCTTTGTTTCTGAAGTGTCTGTAACAACATAGTTCTTTTTGGTATTCTTTTGTGACAATTTTGATCCTTCTTCATTTTTCGAATTCACTATCCTGACTGATTCCTCATACCTGTCATTTTCATCCATCAGAAAATCAAGTGAACATCCGTTGATCATAATTGTTACAGCAGCAAAAATAATAACGATAAAAAACATTTTTGTAGTTTTCATAAATTCACCTCTTGAAGCTGGTGTGTCATACATAATACAGAAAATTTCTCCATAATACGTTATCAAAAATTTATAGTATTCCTCATCCATTAATTATAACAGAAACTCATGTCGAATACAACATTAACGTCATGCTGCCGCTCCCAATTCACGTTTTCGCTCGCTACTTCTGTCTGAACACTGACTGATGTTTTTTTGCAACACAAAAGCTGTCCAACAGTTAAAACAACCGATGAACAGCCGGATAAACCATATTCAGATAAGAGTTCTGCCCTCACAGTATTTACAAAGCAGCATATCACCGCCAACAGGCTTGAATAGCTTCGGAAGATAGGGTTCTGTTGTAGTTATACAGTTAGGGTTGGAGCATCTTACATTATGTGTATCAAACCT
The DNA here is from genome assembly GCA_902786345.1 of uncultured Ruminococcus sp. Lineage (GTDB taxonomy): Bacteria > Bacillota > Clostridia > Oscillospirales > Acutalibacteraceae > UBA1213. Next base: position 13,350 of record CADACB010000001.1, read on the forward strand.
TCTTGGATATGGTTCACTTTCAGGTTTTTCAAGCATTTTCATAATCAGTGCCATCCTTGCATACATTCCGTAAACAGTCTGTATAAAATATTTCGACCTGTCATCATAGTCAACATCCTCTGTTATCTCATCAACTCTTGGAAGAGGGTGCAGTATTTTCATATCACGTTTTGCAAGAGAAAGCTTTTCTCTGTCAAGAACAAACACACCCTTTTGCTTTTCATATTCCTCTTGGTCTTTGAAACGCTCACGCTGTATCCTTGTCATATAAAGCATATCAAGCATAGGCATAGCCTCTGCAAGGCTTGATGCTTCTCTGTATTTGCAGCCCGAAGAATTCATTATATCCTTTATGTACTGAGGAACTGTAAGCTCAGGTGTAGAAATAAGAACAAAGCTGTTACCTTTAAAATGCGATAGTGTTTTTATCAGAGAATGTACTGTTCGACCGTTCTTGAGATCTCCGCAAAGACCTATACACATATTATCAAGCGTACCCTTTTCGTTATAAAGCGTTACAACATCTGTCAGTGTTTGTGTAGGGTGAAGATGACCGCCGTCACCTGCATTTATAACCGGTGCTGCCGAATACAATGATGCTGCCTGTGCAGTTCCCTCAAGTGAATGACGTATTGCTATTATGTCTGCATAGCCTCCCACAACCGTGATTGTATCTTTAAGACTTTCACCCTTTGAAACAGACGAATTCTGAGGATTATCAAATCCTATTATACTTCCTCCGAGCCTGAGCATTGCTGTCTTGAAGGACATCTGAGTTCTTGTTGAGGGTTCATAGAAAAGCGTTGCAAGTATTTTTCCCCTGCACACCTCTGCATAATCCTCCGGTTTTTTCATAATATCATTTGCCAGACGAATTATTTCCATCAGTTCTTCAATTGAAAGATTTTCCAGATCTATGAGATGCTTTGATTTCATTGTTTTATTTGCCCCCTGTATATATAGTGAAAGCCTGTCGTATGGAAACGGCAGGCTTATGATAGTTATTTGTTGTTAAATATAGATATAATATCAACAAATGAATCATCAGAATCATCGCTCTTAGGCTGAGACTGTGGAGCAGCCGGCTTTGGAGCAGGAGCTTGTGAAGGTGTTCTAGTATTAGCATTAGGATATATAGGTGCCTGACGTGTTTCCTGTGCAGGACTTGCATTATATATAGGCTGCTGATAAGGCGGCTGAGGTCTTGCAGGTTTATTCTCCTGTGGTTTTGTTACCGTACCAAATCGAGCAGGCTCAGGCTTTGTTACTGCAGGTGTACCATATTGAAAAGGTGAAGAAGGTTTTTTCTCTTCCTTCTTAGGCATAAGTGCAGGAGCATAATGCTCTGTTGTCGGGAAACCTGTTGCAATTACTATAACACTGATAGCGTCTTCCATTTCTTCATCAAGAGCAGCACCCCAGATGATTATAGCATTCTCATCTGCCTGCTCTGAGATCATTGTTGAAGCATCTTGTATCTCGTCAAGACCGATGTCAGGAGATGCCTTTATGTTAACAATAAGTCCCTTTGCACCCTGTATAGATGTGCCGAGAAGCGGACTTGAAATAGCGTTCTGTGCTGCGATCTTTGCCTTGTCCTTACCTGATGCAACACCTACACCCATAAGTGCATAGCCTGCATCCTTCATAACAGAAGTAACGTCTGCAAAGTCAAGATTAACAAGACCGGGAATTATAATAAGGTCTGTTATACTCTGAACACCCTGGCGAAGTACGTCATCTGCTGCATAGAATGCATTTTGAAGTGTGATCTTTTCCTCGCTGATGTGCTTAAGTCTTTCATTAGGAATAACGATAAGTGAATCCACATGCTGCTGGAGCTTCTGAATGCCCTGCTCAGCCTGTTCCATTCTGCGCTTGCCCTCAAACAGGAAAGGTGTTGTAACGATACCAACTGTAAGAATGCCCATTTCCTTAGCGACCTCAGCAACTATAGGAGCCGCACCCGTACCTGTTCCGCCGCCCATACCTGCGGTTATGAACACCATATCTGTATCCTTAAGAAGTTCGGCAATAACCTCTCTGCTTTCCTCAGCAGCCTTTTCACCCACCTCAGGCTTAGACCCTGCGCCCTTGCCATGAGTTATCTTATCACCAATCTGAACCTTTTGTGTTGCCTTTGAGCGGTTAAGCGCCTGCTTATCTGTGTTGATAGAAATAAACTCAACACCGCTTACATACTCAACCATACGGTCAATAGCGTTTCCGCCACCGCCGCCAACTCCTACAACCTTGATATGAACTATGCTCTCAACTTCGTTTTCAAATTCGTAAGGCATTATTATTCTCCCTTCAATATTCACGTCTGACTGAAAAGACTGAATTCTGACATCAGACTGCTTTCAGCCTATTTTATAACCATTTATAATTTACCACTTTCGGACAAATATTTCAATATGATAAAAAGAATTTTACATAATTTATTATTCTTAGGCTATACAAACGATTTAAAAATATAATTTTTGTTTATTATGACAAACAAAAATTACTCATATGTATAATTATCGCTGTTATCATAAGTGTAATTATTATTATCATAATTATCCGTATAATCATAACCGTTGTCAGCATTATAATCATATGTATATCCGTCATCATAATTATAGTCATCAGAATAGACATAGCCATCGTCAGTATAGCCTTCGTCGGTATAAGCGTCATATGAAGTCGTATCCTCGTTGCTGTCTTCGTTTCCGGTTTGTACAGAAGTCTCTGTATTCTCTGAGGAAGTTTGCTCTCCCGAAGACTGCTGTCCACTGACTTGTGAGGATTCACCGCTGCTCTGAGTCAAAGGAGCACTGCTTGCTTTATCAACCTGTGAGCCTTGATCATTTTTTTGTTCAGACTTTGACTTTGAGGTTTCAGCAGAACTTTCCACCTTTGATACCTCAGGCTTCTTTGAACTGAAATATGACTTTCCACCCTCTGTTGATGCATGTGAAACATCGAGTGTACCCTGATCATTTTCAGGCACACTTTTTTCTATTATCTTTCTGGCTGTCTTTAACTTGTAGTCAATATTTTCCGGACTGCCTATAATTATTTTCAAGCCCTGTTTTCTTTCAAGAGTTATCTTTGAAAGAACTGTTATATCGATTGTTTCTATTGTTCCGATCTCATATTTCTCGGCACATTCAAGCATTTGATTTATATAACCCTCAACATTCGGGTCTTTATATTTGACAGTTTTTGAAAGGGCAGGAGTTTCAAGCTTTGCCCCAAGAACTATTGGAGCATTGCTCTGTCGCTTATCGGAAATATCAATTATCTTTCCGCTTTCACTCAGCAGGATATACTTGCCGTCACTTTCAATTATCGAGGTCGGGACTGCCTCTTTAACTTCAATAACTATCTTATTGAAAAGCTTTTTATTTATACTTACATTTTCTATATACGGAAATTTATCCCATATTTCTTTTTCTCCCGGAGATGTATTGCATAATATCAGATTATCTCCCTGCTTTATGCAGCTTGAGCCAATTATATCCTTAACATCATACCTTGTTTCTCCCTCAACCTCAATACTGTCTATCTTGAAGAATACTGTAAGAGAAAGCACACAGCAAACAAAAACCAGAACGACAATTGTTGCCGCATAAAACAGCACACGCTTCAACTTTCGTTTATAAGGACTGCTCGGTTCTTTTGCAGGCGGCAGCGGTTTTAGAGGTTTTATATACTGACCCTCCTCATCCTTATGCCGCCTTTTTTTCAGAACATCTTCAGCACTCTGATCAAAATAATTCTGTCCGGGATATTTTTCCGTCATAGAGTCAGATGTATTAAGACTCAGCTCATTTTTACGTCTTTTTTTGATGCTTTGCTTATGGTTTTTTTTCCTCACCTCTGCTCCGGTATCATTTTTTTTATTCATTCCGGACGGTGAGGGCTTTCTCACACTGCCCTTCTTACTTGCATTGCCCGATGATTTTTTGCTCATTTTTTATCCCCTCGCAATTACTTTCCGGAGGTTGCAATAACTTCTATAATGATAGAATATATACGCTTTGAGGAATCCGAGATGGCCATAGCCTTTGCATTTTCTGAATATTGTACAAGTCTTTCCGGATCGGCAGCAAGCTTATCTATCTCTTCTGTCAGTTTTTCCGGAGTAAGATCCTTTTCCTCTATCATAACCGCAGCATTCTTCTCAACAAGCGACATTGCGTTGTGGTACTGGTGATTTTCCGCAACATTTGGTGACGGTATAAGTATAGACGGCTTTCCCATAACCTGTATCTCACTTAATGTTATTGCACCCGCTCTGGCTATGACAACATCTGCTGCGGCAAGACAAACAGGCATATCGTTTATATATTCTCTTATATCAAGATTTTTTGCTTTTTCAAGATCAGCACCCTTATCCTCTAAAAGCTTTGGAAACCATTTGCCATACTGCCCATAGGCGTGTATATGCTGGTATCTGCCGTCTTGTGCACTTCTTGCTATTATGTCAGCAAGCGATTCATTTATTTTTCTTGCTCCAAGACTTCCCCCAAACGAAAGTATCACCGGACGCTCATCAAGTCCAAGCTGCATTCTTGCTTCATTTCTTTCCTGCTTGAGTATATCTCCCCTTACCGGGTTTCCCGTATCAACAAAATTGCATTTTCCCTTAAAATGTTCTCTTGCCGCCGGCATTGCAAGCATTACCCTCGCCGCTTTTTTTGACAGCATTTTATTCGTAATTCCCGGATAAGCATTCTGTTCATGTATGATGGTTGGTATTCCAAGCTTCGCAGCCGCCCTGAGAACAGGACCGCTTACATATCCTCCTGTGCCAACGCATATATCCGGCTTGAATTCCTGTATTATCTTCTTTGCCGCGGTGCTTGCAGATATTGCCTTTTTCACGGTCACAACATTTTCCTTCAGTGCCTTGAATGATACCCTTCTCTTAAAGCCCTGAACAGTTATTCCCTTGAACTCAAAACCTGCCTGCGGAACAAGTCTTTCCTCCATTCCGCCTTTTGCACCTATATAAAGTATATCTGCATCAGGCTGACGCTCACGCACATATCCGGCGATAGCGAGAGCAGGATTTATATGTCCGGCCGTTCCTCCGCCTGCAAAAATTATCCTCATAAACAAACACTCCTCTTATGCTTTTTCGAGATTTGACGTTCGTGATATTGATAAAATTATTCCCATTTGTCCGAGCAGCATAAGAAGCGACGAACCTCCATAGCTGAAAAACGGAAGACTGATACCTGTGTTCGGCATCCAGTCGGTTATTACCATAATGTTCAATATGACCTGAAAGCCTATCTGTGCGGAAAGTCCCATACCGAGAAGTGAACCAAATTTATCTTTGGCATGCATTGATATTGTTATACCTCTCCACACAAGCAGGGCAAATACACATAATATGATAGCAGCTCCGATAAATCCAAGCTCCTCACATACAACTGAAAATACAAAATCATTCTGAACCTCGGGAATATACAGATACTTTTGTCTTGATTGTCCGAGTCCAAGTCCCCACAAGCCGCCCGAACCTATTGCATACAATGAATTTCTTGTCTGATACGTTTTCTGCCAGAGATCTTCATTCTTATAAGTCAAAGCCTGTCCCCAGCCGTCAAGACGGTCCATTGCATATCCAAGCATTCCCGTTGCCATAAGCACAAGCACCGCAACAACTACAACAGCCCCGAGTATAATAAAATATCTTATCTTTACTCCGCTCACAAACATCATTGTAACAAGAAGAAGTCCCACTATAACTATACCCGAATAGTGAGGCTCTAAAATCAGCAGCACTGCTGTTGGAGCAAAAATCACAATAGCCGGCAGTACGCCGTATAAAAAGGTATCCATTTTCTTAAAATATTTTGAACCCCAGTGTGCCATAAACAGAACTATCGCAAACTTAGCAATCTCCGATGACTGGATCGTGACCGATCCAAAGCCTATCCAACGATGTACCCCTGTTGACGAAGGCAAGAACAGTGTCAGCACCAATGCAATCATTGCCACAACAAGTACCGGTATTGCAAATTTATGCCAGTGGTGATAATCAAAATAGGAAAAAAATAACATAACCGCAACACCACCAATTGCAAAAAGGCTTTGGCGGATAAGATATGTGTAGCTGCTTCCTGTATATTCAAGTGCCGAAGGATAGCTTGCCGAGAACATCATTATTAGTCCTATTATTACAAGCACAAGCACAAGAAACAAAAATGTCATATCAAGTCCGAGCCTTATGGAAAATGGCTTCAAACGTTTTTTTACTCTTTTTGGAATACTAAGCCGTTTGCTTCCCTGTTGCTCAGGTCTTTTCCCCGGAGAGGGCGACGGTGAAGGCAGCGGAAGCTTTCGTGCCGGTGAAGAATCCATTCGCATCCGGACACATCCTTTCTGAACAAAGCGTAATTATAGACTGCTGACCAAGTTCTTCACTCAGACAAATATTGCAAAGCTTATCACTGTGAAAACGACGGCACTGTCACACCACCCTTTGCCACAAACAAAAAGGCAAGTGCACCGCAGATAACAGTGAATATACTGAACACTAAAACAATTTTCACCTCAGACCAACCGCACATCTCAAAATGGTGATGGATGGGACTCATCTTGAACAATCTTTTGCCCTTGGTTGCCTTAAAGTAAAGCACCTGAAGTATAACAGAGAACATTTCAAGAATATATGTCAGACCTATTAGTATGAGCATTATCGGCATATCCAGTGCATAGGCAAGTGCACAGACGAAGCCGCCAAGATATAGCGAACCTGTATCTCCCATAAACACCTTGGCAGGGTGGAAATTCCACATAAGAAATCCGAGGCACGCACCTGCAAGCGAAGCTGCAATTATCGAAGCTCCCATTCTGCCGATATAACCTGCAATCAGCATAAAGAAAATTGCCGCAAAGAAAGTTACTGAACCATTCAGACCGTCTATACCGTCTGTCAGGTTAACAGCATTTACAACTCCCACTATCAATATTGCCGAAAGCGGATAATAAAACAGACCTATTTCAACATCCCCTACAAAAGGTATAAAGCTTTTTGTTGTACCATTGAAAAGGTATATGGTGAGCAGATATGCTCCTGCAACAAGAAACTGAAGTATAAGCTTCTGCATTGCTGTAAGACCGAGATTTCTTTTTTTCACAGCTTTTATATAGTCATCTATAAATCCTATTGCACCAAAAGCCACCGCCATAAACACTCCGGAATACACCTTTGCATTCATTAGCATTACTTCTTCGTTACCCATAAGGTTATACATCATAACACACAATGTACCCACTACCACTGTTGCAAATATAAACATAAATCCGCCCATTATAGGTGTGCCCTGTTTACTGTTGTGCCACTTTGGTCCTTCTTCCCTGATTGTCTGTCCGAAATGTATTTTTCTCAAAAACGGCACCAGCCACAATCCAAACAATCCCGATGCAGCAAACGAACCTATCGCCGCTACAACTGTCCACATTCCTGTCATATCTTATTTCCACCTTTCCCCGGCGAAACACCGGCTCCGTTTTTGCAGCATTCAGCATCACTTACGCATTATGAACTATGCATTGTTTAAACCCGCTTTATTTGTTGAAGAAACTGAGTATTGCTGCAAGCGGTATTCCTGCGGCAATAAGCACGGATGTACAGATAAGAACCTCACTTACAGAATATATACTGCTGTTTATCCTTACTCTGCTGAGTATGCCTCCGCTTAATATGTCAAATACAGTCGAATCCCCCTGCGTACTTATATTACGACAAGTCACATCGGCTGAATAGTTCTCGGCTGAATATGTCAGCAACTTCTTTTCTGACTCTTCACTCTCTGCTGCTTTCTCATATGGCGTGACTATCCTGCGGAATCTCAAAATCTCATTTTCTTCAACACAGTCTGAAAGTACTGTATCCGCTATAATACCGTCATTGTCAATAATGTCATCATAGCTTTTTGATATAATATAATCCGTATTTTCCTCAAGTCCGTCCACACTTGCATTATAGGAACAAAATTTGAGTATGTCTGATATGATCTCAGACAATCTGTCAGCTTCACCGCAGTTTAAAAGTATCATACGCGGATATTTCACCGTTTTTACACCGTTTGTCACCCCGGACGCACCTCCGCTCTGTTTAACATTCATTCATATTGTCTTACATTATAGAATTATCCTGATTGAAGGTCACCGTTACTACGGTATACGGATCAACCTTTGTTCCTGCCTTTACATCCTGAGATTTCACATAAGACACACCATCGGAAACTCTTGAACCTTTTATACAGATATTCAGATTATTCTCCACCGCAAGGCTGTTTACCTCTGCAAGAGTCATATTTGTAAAGTCAGGTACAGTAATCTGCTCTATCTTGGTTTCATCCTCTGTATAAAGAACCACTGTTCCGTCCTTTGGTATAGTTGAATACGCAGCCGGATTCTGTGCAACAACAACATCTCCGCTGCCAACCACCTGTGCCTTGAGTTTGCGTTCACCTATTATTGTTTTTGCATAGTCTACTCCAAGTCCTACATATGCATCTGTTGTTGTATCAAGCTGTGTCATCTCAGCATCTGAGTATTTCTTTTCAATCCCAAGATACGGTAAAACATCACTGAGAATATTTCTGAAACACGGACCTGCTACAGCTGAACCATAGTAGTTAATTTCAGGATCAGGTGTATCAAAATAACATATCAGAGCGATCTCGGGATCGTCCGCAGGAGCTATTCCGCAGAACGAACCTATATAATCTTTTGAAAGCTTACCGTCCTCATCCAAAATCTTCTGAGATGTACCCGTCTTTCCTCCGATCCTGTACCCTGCAATATATCCGTTTGTACCGCCACCGCTTATAACATTGTTTTCAAGCATCTTACACATTTTCAGTGCAACCTCCTCAGAGATTGCCTGATGTCTTACAGTAGGCTCTGTCGTTTTGACAACATTGCCTGCCGAATCAGATATACTTGATACAACATACGGACGCATAAGCTTGCCTCCGTTTCCTATAGCCGCACAAGCCGAAAGCATTTGTATTGGTGTTATCTTAAAGTTCTGTCCGAAAGAACCAACCGCAAGGTCTGTCAAGTCCATACCGCAGACTCCGTTATCCTTTGAAAAGAATACATCATCACTTTCACCCGGCAGATCAATTCCTGTTTTCTCAGACAAACCGAAAGCTACATAATATTCATAAAATTTTTCACGCCCAAGCATAAAACCCATCTGCATAAAGGCAGGGTTACATGAATTACAAAGAGCCTGCTCCAAAGTTTGCGTTCCGTGTCCCGCGCTTGACCAGCAGCTTATCGGCTTTGACCCCTCAAAAGGCACATAAGAACCTGAGCATTCAAACTTTGTATCCTTTTTATTAAGTCCCTCTGACAGAACAGCAGAAGCCGTTACCATTTTGAAAACAGATCCGGGAATATAAGTATCACTAACTCCCTTATTTCTCCACTGCTTGGACTGAGCCTTTACAATTGCTTCGTTCTGTTCTTTTTCAGGAAGTTTTTCTATCTCTTTTGCAACATCCTTATCAGCTATTTCAAAGGGATCATTCGGATTAAACGAACCTTCACACGCAAATCCTATTATTGCACCAGTTTTTACGTTCATCATAATGGCACAACCACGGTTTGCAACCCTGAATTCCTTGATAGTTTCACGAACATATTTTTCCATAACACTCTGAACATACTCATCTATTGTAAGTGTTAGATTATATCCGTCTGTTGCTTCAACCTTTTGTTCATATTCAAAAGGCATCTGCTGTTCCGCAGCACTTTTTGCAACGACAAGCCTTCCGGACTTACCTGTAAGATATTCGTCATACTGATATTCAACACCCGAAAGTCCCTGACTGTCAGCACCTACAAAGCCCAGCACGTCAGCCGCAAAATTATCATTTGTATAATATCGTCTATAATCCTCAATGAGTTTTATTGTATTTCCGAGATTGTATTTTTCCGAAAGTTCGTTTTTAAATTCCACTACCTTATCTTTGACGTCATTTGACACACCCGTTTTCACAACAGCATAATAGTGGTTTTCCTTGGTTCTCTCGAATATAGCTTTTTCGTCAGTATCAAGTATTTCAGCAAGTCCCTTTGCAATTATCATACCGCTTTTTTCATCCTTGATATTTGCAGGCTCCAGGACAACCTTCCATACAGACACGCTCTGTGCAAGAACATTTCCGTTTCTGTCGTATATACTTCCTCTTTTTGCAGAGATCGGCGTTGAACGAAGCTGTTGATCAACAGCCTTTTGCTGAAGCTCCTCCGCCATATATGTCTGAAGATAAAAAAGTCTTCCGGCAACAAGTCCGAAGCCAAGAACGATTATAAGCATCATTATAATCAGTGACCTTGTCCACAGCTTTGCCGATGATCCCTTTCTTGCCATTATCTCACCTCTCCTGTAAGAGCTTATGTTATTATTACTGTAAAATTTCCGGCTGACAAAATCGGGTGTATGCTCCAAAAGAGCAATGCTGCTACTCTTTCGTTACATCCACCCTTGTAATTATATACTTATTTACAAAAAGGCTTTATTATGATTATTACTGTGCCTTTAAGAAAAATTGAATAATTTGCCCATAGAATCGAAAACTGAATCTTTTCCGTCCTCTCTTACAACCTTGCCCTGATCGCCGTCAGCAAGCTCCACGAACTCCTTCTGTGCGTTCTGAACCTGTGTCATCCCGAGTTTGTTTTCTGCGTAGTCCTGAACTATATCAGAAGTGAGCTTACTGTCTATTTTAAGCTGATATTGAGCCTCAAGATTAGTCTGGTTTTCAATTATCTTATTTGAAGAAAGTATCTTTTCATTAAGCTCATTTATCACTACATTATTATATACAATGAACGCTGATACCGCAGCCACCGCTATTGTCAGCAGTGATATTACCATTATCACCAAAGGATTATGTCTTCTTCTCTGTGACTTCTGCGAATTATCGGTATCCAGCTTTATTACCTTGCTGTCATTTTTATTCTCTGATAATTTCTCTTTGTCTGAGTTCTTTTTTTTGCTTTCCGGCTCAAACAAAGACAAATCATAAGCTGCTGTGTTCTGCTTATTCATTGACACAACCGATACACCCTTTCCTGAATTTAAACAAACAGTCATTTCAGACTGTTTTTATTTTTTAAAGTCTTAAAGAAGTCTTTCACTTTTAGTGCCCCTTTTCAGACTGTTATTTCCTTTATTTTCTCACAGCATCTCAGCTTTGCGCTTCTGCTGCGGGGATTTTCTTTAAGCTCCTGCTCAGAAGCTGTTACAGGCTTTTTCAAAACAAGCTTTGCACTCGGTTTCTTACCACAAACGCATATAGGGAAATCCCTCGGGCACGTGCATCCCTGCATCCATTTTGCCATACGCTGCTTTACAGCTCTGTCTTCAAGTGAATGGAATGTTATCACTGCAAGCCTGCCTCCCGGCTTCAGTATATCAAAAGAATTGTCAAGTCCCTCAGAAAGTCTGTCAAGCTCACCATTTACAGCTATTCTTAATGCCTGAAAGGTCTTTCTTGCAGGGTGCTTATCGTGTCTTTTCGACGCCGGATATGCTGATCTGACAATTTCTGCAAGCCTGAGAGTAGTTGTTATCGGCTCAATTTCACGTTCGCGTTCAATTGCCCTTGCAATACTTTTTGCAAACTTCTCTTCACCATAACCATCAAGCATTCTTACAAGCTCAGCATATGACATTGTATTTAACAGATCAGCCGCTGTCTGTCCACTCTGGCTCATACGCATATCAAGCGGTGCGTCATAATGATAAGAAAAACCCCTTTCGGCTGTATCAAGCTGATGCGACGACACGCCTATATCAAGCAGTACGCCGTCAGCCTTGCTTATTCCAAGCTCTGAAAGAACATCCTTTATATGAGAAAAATTAGATTTGACAATGCTTACATTTTCACAGTCTGAAAACCTTTCGTGAAGTGTCTTTATGGCATCAGGATCCTGATCAATACATATAAGTCTTCCGGTTTTGAGCCGTCTGAGTATTTCAGAGGAATGTCCTCCTCCTCCTGCAGTGCCGTCAACATATATTCCGTCAGCCTTCACTGCAAGAGCATCAATGGTTTCATCAAGAAGCACAGGTTTATGTGAAAAATTCATAACATACCGCCTTAAATTTCGTACAAGTTCATAACCTCAAGCACTTGACTTTCGGATATTTCATCATTATACTTATTCCAACGATCATAATCCCATATTTCAACCCTTGAGCCTGTGCCGATTATCATTACATCCTTTTCAAGATGTGCATAATTTCTCAGCATCTGGGGAAGCAGTATTCTGCCCTGCTTATCGGGGATAAGCTCTGCAGCACTTGAAAACAGGAATCTTTTAAGATCCTTTGTCTGTGCCGAAGGGAGCGAACATATTTTTTCGCCGAGTTCCTCCCATGCCTTTTTGGAAAGTACTGTAACCGACTCATCCGTTCCTTTAGTGGCATAAAAAACTTCGCCAAGCTCCTCACGGAACTTAGCCGGCATTATAACCCTGCCCTTAGGATCAATATTATGCTGATATGAACCCATCAACATATATACCACCGTTTTTCAGAAAGCTGTACGTTTTCACCCCAACGCACCACTTTCGTCCACCTTTCCCCACTTGATGTATATATTATAGAATATTCTATTTCAAATTTCAAGTTATATATAAGAATTAAAAAAAGATTTTTTAAAAGCCTACGAGAATTTCAGACACCTTCATAATATCAAGCAAACATTTTTTCGCTTTATAGTGCAGAGTCTGGGGTTTATAGAACAATAGTGCGATATTTATAATTACGTTCACATAAATATAATAATATTACCACACCGATGTTACGAAAAGTCACATAAGAATTGCTTATAAGTGTCAGAAAATAATAAAATTAAAAATTGAAGTGCGAATAAAAAATGCCATATCCGTTTATAATAACAACAGATATGGTGGTGAATAAAATGCAGTATATATGGTCATTTATTGTAGGCGGACTGTTCTGTACGATTGCACAGATACTGATAGATAAGACAAAGCTCACTCCTGCAAGAATACTTGTAACGTATGTTACAGCAGGAGTATTCCTCACGGCAATAGGGATATATGAACCTCTTGTAAACCTTGCCGGAGCAGGAGCTACCGTACCTTTGACAGGCTTCGGCTATTCACTTGCCAAAGGAATCGAAGAAGCTGTTGCAAGTGACAGCTGGCTGGGTGCATTCAGCGGCGGACTCACAGCCTGCTCGGCAGGTATTGCAGCAGCCATATTTTTCGGACTGATAATGTCCCTTATTAAAAACAGCATAAACGGAACACAGGACAATATAAAACATTAACATTCAATCACAAAAAGCCGATGAAACTAAGTCATCGGCTTTTTAATTGATCCTTATAAACCATACTCATCATCAAGAAGCCTTTTGAGCTTTCTGGACTTTACTGAAAGTATGATATTTGTAAAAATAATGCCTATAAGTGCAGCAGCAAAAAGAGCTATTCCTCCATAAAACATAATTGTACCCAATGTCATAATTATCACCTTAAAAATAACCTTTCTCTTTTAATTCATCCATATAAGCTCTCATATCAGAAATATAAAGTACGTCATTGCCATTTATGCTGTTTTGCTTGTTGAGCTGTTCTGCCTTATCATATAATTCCTTGAAATGCTTATAATCATTTGTCTTATATTTTGCCTGTATATCAAATTCCACCATAGCAAGCCTTGCATATACACTTGCATCATCAGGATAGTCCTTTGCCATACCGTTCAGAAGCTGACGTGCGCCCACATAATTCTCAACATATTGATATACAGTGGCAAGCTTGAACTTTGTCATTTTCTTAACACTTCCGCCTGACATCACCTGCTCATAATAGCTGATTGCCTTGTTTGAATACTCCGTCCATTCTGTTGAACCCTGACGCTGATGTTCAGCTTTACCCTTATATGCATCTGCAATCATAAGCTTAGCTACCCTCTTACGTGATTCATTGAATAAGCTTTCACTGTTGACAAGATTATCTATTACCTCGTCATAATGTCCTATGTTGTAATATATACGATTAAGGTAAAGTGAAGCACGCTGTGAAAGATTGCTGTTTGACGATTTTTCTATCGCCTTCTTAAAACTACGTATAGCAGTTTCACTGTCGTTTTCTGCATACGCTATTTCAGCCTCTACCAACACAACTGAGGCTTCGTCAAGTCCAAGATGCTTTGCATCCGAAAGTATACTCTTTGCCGAGGAAGTATTGTTGTTTCTTGCAAGTGCTATCGCGTAATCACGGTAATATTCTGCATTCTCCTTATTCAGCTCAACTGCTTCTTCATACCACTTTACTGCCTCTGTATAATTTTCCTGTTCAAAATACGAGTTTCCAAGGATATAATAAAAATCCGCCTTGTCCTTTTCGGTATCGTCTTTGAAGGTGTGTGCAGCAAGAGTATCCTTTCCGTATTTTGCGGCTGTTTCAAAGTCGAACTGTTCCGTATATATTTTCATAATACCAAGATATGGAAGTATGCTTTCCGATCTCATATCCATTGCCTCGTTATAGGCTTGTTCAGCCTGTGAAAAGCTCTTGTTTTCAACATAATTATCTGCAACAGATATTTTTCCGGCAAAGGCTTCATCCGACTCTTTCTGCATTGTAAAATATCCCCCAAAGGACAGCAACGCCGCGCCTACCATAATTACAGGGAACACTACATTTGAAATAAGTCTTGCCCTTTTGTGTCTGACATATCTTTTGTCAAGTTTTTTGATATTGTTCAGATCTTTGAGCAGCCTTTCTGCACTCTGATACCGTTCTCTTGGATCATATCTTGTCATCTTATTGACAATATGTATCAGAGTTTCATCAAAGCCCTCAAAATCGTCAGGTATCTCAGGGATCATTTCGGGATAATGAGGCGGATGCTGAAGTGTGATCATATGGTATATTGTAGCACCAAGGCTATATATATCCGACCTTTGATCAAGCGGCACCCTCATATCAAAATTATACTGAGGAACAAATCTTTTTCCGGGAACAGGCTGATTAAGCGGCTGAATATTAAGATACTGTTCCGGAGAAGCATAGCCCCTGCTGGTAGCACTTATAAAGCTGTCGGGAGTACTTGTAAGTGATACATTAAAATCTATAAGGCATATATTTCCTTCAAGGTTTATCATAATATTTGCCGGCTTTATATCACTGTGTATGATAGGCGGCTTTTGTCCGTGAAGATATACAAGTGCTTCTGCTGCCTGCTTCATCCAATACAAAATATGCTGCTGTGTAAAGCGGTAGTTATTTTTCAGATATTTGTCAACCGATAAGCCCGAAACATAATCCATAACGGTATAGATACCGTCCTCAAGCTGTAAAAAGTCATATGCCTGAGGAAGATACTGATGTTTAAGATTTTTGATAATATCTGCTTCTTTACGTGAATCAACCACATTTGCCCAGCTGTCGTTTATTCGTTTTACAACCACAAACTTTTGCAGGTTAAGATGATAAGCCTTATATACAGTTCCTCCGCCGCCTGCTCCTATTTTTTCCATTATCTTGTATGAACCAATCACTGTTCCTTCACTAAGCATTCATCTTCCTCCTTATTCAAGCTCGTATTTGATCATTTCTGAATATCCTTCAGCTCCGGCAAACGAACCCATTTCAACACAAACATAAAGATCTCCGTTATTATCTATATATTTAGGTCTGGTAACGTCCTTATTTCTTACGAAATTCAATGTTTTTGCATATACCTTATCTATATTATTGTATATATACTCTAAATCCTTGTTTTTTTCACGGACATCAGCAATGGTTTTTCCTTCCTTAATAATATTGCCGTCTTCGTCAGTAGTAGTGCCATACTTTCTGCAAAAAGCAAGCGAGAGAAAATCTTCGTCATTTTCAAGGTATTCCTTCTCTGTTATTCCTACAGTCTCCAGAACCTCAGCACCTGTCATAAGTTTTTTGTGTTCATATCAATGTTATAGGCAAGAAATGCTGTATCGTGCCAGGGTCTGTACTGACACGTTATAACCAGTGATAAAACATTCTGATAGCTGAATACTTCATATGTTACATTATATGCAAATCCAGTGTCTCCCTCTGTTGCCGCAGCCTTGTCATTTATCTCCTTGTTTATTGCATCCTGATCAGAAAATCCGGGAATATCAAGCTGTGGTATATCCATAGTCTTCGTAACATATTTATTGGTTCTATAGTTCTTTTCACGTGCAGTGACTTCTTTTGCTTTCACAAATGAAGAATAATCCTGCTGCTTCGGGGCATAGTCCCATTCACAGATGAAAATATCAACATCTCTTTCGGTACTGCCGCTGAATGAACCGTCATTCCACTGCCCGTCCTCATATTTATAATAGAACATAGCATAATGCTCACTGTCGTTTTCATTATTCGGCTCACCGTCAGCCCAGTTTTTGTAATCCGACTTCTTATTGTTCACCCATTTCCAGCTGCCCTCCTCTTCAGCGTCACTATAGCCGAAATATGCACTTTCACAGCCTTTTCTTTTCATATATTTAAAAAGGGCATTATTCTCTTTTTCGTCATTTATTACGGCAAGATAGCCGCCAATTGACTCACAGTATTTTTCTGCAATTTCCCACTTATCAGAAATTTTATCAAAAATATAATAGCTGTGTCCGTTATAGGTATAAGCATCGTCAGGTATCTTGTTTTCTGCTTTTTGCTGCTTTACTTCACCCGTTTCCATTATCAGGCCGAAATTTTCAAGCCCGAAAAATTTCTCTCTGCCACACATACCATCCTCCTGAAGATCGTTCCATTCACCTGCGTGACTGCCCTCCTCAGGTCTGTCCTTGTTATAAATCATCAGTCTGTTTTCACTGCCTGTAAAATTATCCGGCTGTCTGACTGCCCAATTTGAGTAACCGAACTGTTCTCCGGTACTCCACACAGGTGTACCGTTTACGATTGCTCCGCCAAGCCAGTATGAATTTTTGTTTCCGTTTGAAATAAGCTTTTTTACTGTATCCTGTTCCTCCTGTGAGGTAATTGTCAGAAGATAACCACCGTTATCCTTACAATATTTTTCTGCCTCCTCCCATGTCATACCTTGATCAATCAGCCTATATGTATGCCTTACACCATCTATTGTAAGCTTGGCTTCATACCTCATATCTTCAAGCTCTTTAAGCTTTTTCCTGATCTGTTCGGAGTTAGTTTCACTATAGCCCTTTTCAAGTATGGTTTTTGCATCGTTATAGTCACTGTTTCCTATATAGCCCTCTGCTGCCAGAAGATAAGGCTTTTCTTCCTTAACCTTTATCTCTGCTGCCTGTTTAAAGCTGCCGGCTGCTTCGGTGTATTTGCTATCGGCAAGAAGCTTCTGTCCGCTTTCCATAAGCTCATTATACTGCTTCTCTTTTTTAAGCACCTCAAGTCTTGTTTTAAGGGATTCATCTTTTGTCTTTGAATAGCCTTCCTCAAGTGCCTGTATTGCACCTTCAATATCACCCTTGCCGATATATGAGTCAGCAAGCTTTTTATAAAGCTCAGGGTCATTCGGCTCAAGCTCTATCGCTTTTTTAAATGCGTCAATTGCATCGTCATAGTTTTCTTCACTCAGATATTTTTCTCCAAGCGAGATCTGATCTGAAAGCTCATTTCCGTTATTCTGTGACATTATTATAAACACTGCCGCCGCTGCACCTATGATAACAGCACACACAACTGCAATTATTACAATAAGCTTACCCTTTGACTTTTTCTTTTTAGCAGGCTTTTCTGAGACCTTTCTATTTTCAGGCACAAACTGATTCTGCATATCAAAGCTCTGAAATACGGACGTCTGTTCCGGTTCAACAGGTGCAGCAGGTCCTTCACCTTCATACGCCGTTCCGCACTTCGGGCATATAACGAATTTTTCATCAAATACCGCTGAACATTTTTTACAAGTCACCATATTATACTCCCCCTGTCATCAGAATTCATACTCAACCATTCGTCCACCTTCTCCTGCGGCAAAAAATATGCGGGTGTGTATCATAATATGCAGTTTGCCGTTTTCATCAATATATTTCTTATTATCAGCACTGTTTGGGATAAAGGATTCTGTTCCTTCTAGCGTAATTGAAAGCTGCTTTTCAATTTCCTCTCTTGTAAAGCTGTTATCGTTTTTATTCAAAGCTTTATATACATCATCCATAGTATCGCCTTCACTTATAACAATTCCGCTATTATCAAGACTTTTACTGTTTTCCTTAATAAATACCCTAGTAACATTCTTCTCAAGATTATCATTGAAGTCCTTTTCCGTTACTCCTATAGCCTCAAATATATCATCATTTCCTGCGATCGTTTTGTCCTTCATATTTATATTATAAATATAATAATTACGATAATTATTATTTCCTGCGGTTAAAACCACTAAGGACATTATGTTTTTATAGCTGTATACATGGTATTCCTGACCTGACACAAAAAATTCATCACGATCAGGATCTTTTTTATAAAGCTCCATTATCTGTTCATTGATGCTGTCCTGCTCATCAAGTCCGGGAATATCTAACTGAGGCATATCTGCATACACATATTCATATTTATCATTGGATAACCATTTTTTTGCTCTTACCCTTTCAGCACTTACAAACGAAGAATAGTCCTTTGGTTTGTTTATCTCTTCTGTTACCTCATCAAGCTTCTTTTTGACCTGTTCAGATTTCGTTTCCTTATAACCCTTTTCAAGTATTGCCTTTGCATTGTCAAGATCTTCACATTTTATATAGCTATCTGCTGCTGAAAGATAAGGCTTTTCTTCCTTAACCTTTATCTCTGCTGCCTGTTCAAAGCTGTCTGCTGCATCGGAATAATAAGTATCGTCAAGCAGCCTCTGTCCGTTTTCAATAAGCTCGATATACTTTATCTCTTCTTCAACAGCATCAAGTCTTTTTTTGATCTGTGAGGAATCTGTTTCATTATAGCCTTTTTCAAGTATGGTTTTCGCTCCGCTGTAGTTTTCGTTTCCGATATAGCCATCTGCCGCAGAAAGATAAGGCTTTTCTTCCTTCACCTTTATCTCTGCCGCTTGTTCAAAACTGCTGACCGCTTCAGTATATTTCTTTTCATCAAGAAGTTTCTGTCCGTTTTCCATAAGCTCGTCATACTTCTTATCTTTTTTCAATACATCCGCCCTCATTTTAAGAGATTCGTTTTTTGTCTTGGAATATCCCTCCTCAAGTGCCTGTATTGCACCGTCAATATCACCCTTGCCGATATATGAGTCAGCAAGTTTTTTATAAAGCTCTGAGTTATTCGGTTCAAGCTCTATCGCCTTTTTGAATGCGTCAATTGCATCGTCATAGTTTTCTTCACTCAAATATTTTTCTCCCAACGAGATCTGCTCCGAAAGTCCATTATCATTATTCTGTGACATTATTATAAACACCGCCGCAGCTGCACCAACGAGAACAGCACACACAACTGCAATTATTGCAATCAGCTTTCCTTTTGACTTTTTCCTTTCGGTCTTTTCAGACACAAACTGCTCTTTTACATCAGAGATGTGAGCGTCAGCTTCATCCTGTTCAGCAGGCTGCTTCTGTATATCAGACACCTTTATATCAACTGTCTCGGGCTGAGCGGCCTGACGAACAGTAGCAGAAGTATCAGCAGCACCGGGAACATCATCTTCATATACTGTTCCACACTTCGGACATATAACGAATTTCTCATCAAATACCGTTTCACAATTCTTACAAGTTACCATTTAAAATTCCACCCTTCATCATTTACAGGCTTTTGATGTTATACTGTTTGAATGATAAAATTATTTCTGATATATACTGATATTATTTCTTTTCAAAAACATTCCTTTTTAAAGGGAGATAATATCAGTCTTTTACACTCAACGCCGATTTTAAAGCAGAAGCACCGGATTCAAACGGTGCTTCTGTCATTTTGTCGGTCAATCGTCAGCGGACTGACTCGCTGTATTATGATGATCTATCTCAATCTCTGCTGAAATCCTTCCAGGAAAAGTTCTCTCCGCACAGAGGTACAAAAATAAATTCAGATCTGCCAATCTCAAGCTTATCCTTTGCCTTGAGCTGAACATTTTCAAGAACAACTTTATCATTTACATAAAACAGCTCTCTTGATTCTCCGGGCTGTGCAATAAATATGCTCTGCTTGGGAACATATGTAATAACTGCGTGCTTCTCTCTTGAAATTGCATCATCATTTTCGATAACAATATCCATAGCCCGTGAACGTCCTATAAAGTTCCTGTTTTCTCTTATGGGATATGTTTTACCTTCGGAAGGACCTTTCACACAAACCAACCATCCTACAGTAGGCTGCCTGTTACGGTCATCATTTTCCTGCTGTACAGGATAAGCTGCGGCTGCCTGCTGCTGAGGCATAGGCGGAACAGGAGGTACAGGCGGTACAGCGGGCTGATACTGCGGCCGGTAATTATACTGATAATTATTGTATTGATATTGTGCCTTTTGCTGAGGCTGCTGTACTGCAGCTGCCGATGGATTACAGAAAGGGCAATACATACTTTTGTTCATATCGTAATAATGTCCGTTTGGACACTGTACTACTTTTCTCATAATTATTCTCCTTCTCTTAATTATAGTAATCTGAATTGATTTTCTCCCTTTCCGAGTGAAATAACACTGCCCCTCGGAAGCTGTGTTTCCTGATTGTTAGGAAGCTGTTTATCGTTTGCGTAAGTACCGTTAGATGAGGTATCTATCACTTTATAGCAATTTGTATAGGGATCGTATTTAACCGAACAATGTGACCTGCTTATATCCTTGCTGTCGGACGAGAATACGATATTGCTGACAGAAGGATCTCTTCCCAATATAAGCTTTATTCCGGGCTTCAGATCAATAACTGCTGTTTTATATTCACCCTTTATACCTTCTATTGCACCTTTCTGCGGCTCTGTTGGTGAATCATCATCATTTGCAATCACATGATCTGACTGTATGGGAGATACAGGAACAGGCGGTATACTTGGAACAGGCGGTGCACTTGGTGCAGGATTTGCAGCAGGTACAAACAGCTGATCAGACGGCGGTAAATGTGTGCCCTGTACATTCTGAAAACCCTTAGGCTGATTCTGAACTGCACCGGGACTATAACCCATAGTATTATTATTCACATACTGATTTGAGGGAGGAACAGCAGGTCCGCCGAAACCGAAATGAGGTGCTTTTGTATCCGGTGCGAAAGCAGCAGAATCAGACAAGCCAAGGCAGCAAAATACTAATGTCAGCACAGAAAATATCGTCATAAGTATCGGTCCTATCCCAATATGCATATTATTAGAACTGTAATAACTGTATTTTGAAGGCATATCATTCATAAAGTTATTCATGCTTATAATGAAAAATATGGTTGAACCCAGCATAAAAACTGAAAGTATAAGGCCAATAACAGCGCCTGTCAGTGCAATAGATCTTCCGGTACGCTTGAATTGGAGACACTTGCCGCACACAACCACAAGTACTACAAGTATCAGACCAAAGAACACTACTGTTGAACCTATGATCTGTATAAGTGTGGAAACCGCCAGTGATTTATAGCTATCCATATCATAAAGGTTATAGAATTTGTCCCAATTTTTTAATATTTCAGAATTAGAGTTTTCAAAAGTCCACATTTTCAACAAATTTGTATTGCTGTCGGCATAAAACGGCACAAACGACATACAGAACGTTGCTATTGAAAAGAGTATAGCACCAACTATTGATATTATAGACATAACACTAAATGAATTTTTCTGTGTAACTGGGCGCACTGCTCCGGGATTATAATACTGATTATTCATTTATTTTTCCTCCTTAATATCATCCCAAGAAAAGTCTTCGCCACACAGTGGGAAAAACAACAGTTTTGTTGATCCTGCCGTCAGTATATCATAAGCCTTAAGGCTTTCATTTTTGAGCACTGCCTGATCATTCTTATAAAACAATTCCTTTGAATCTCCTGCCTGTACAAAGAATTGCTTTTCACGAGGCTCATAAATTACAACAGCGTGATTGTAATTTGATACTCTGTCATCATCCGCAAGACAAACATCTGCTCCCTGTGCACGGCCTATAATGTTCTTTCCGCTCTTAAGCTCAAAGCTTTCACCGTAATATCTTCCATTTACGCATATAAGCCAACCAACAACAGGCTCTGACGAAAATTTTGAGTTCATAAGGCTCACTGTAGGATTATCATTATACATTACAGGGGAATTCATTGCATTCTGAACAGCTGCACCATAGCTGATCTGCGGCTGCGGAGGCTGAACCGGCATTTGATACTGGGGCTTAGGTACAAACTGCGGTTCAGGATTATTCTGCATCGGAGGAGTATACTGTGGTTCTGGTTTGTTTTGTAACGGAGGTGTAAACTGGGGCTCTGAATTGTTCTGTGCCATAGGTGAAACCAACGGCTCGGTTTTGTCTTCGACCACCGGAGGCATGTACTGTGGTTCCGGCTTACTCTCCTGTACCGGAGGTGTGTACTGTGGCTCGGGCTTATTCTCCTGTACCGGAGGTGTGTACTGTGGTTCAGGCTTACTCTCCTGCATCGGAGGCGTATACTGTGGCTCGGGCTTATTCTCCTGTACCGGAGGTGTGTACTGTGGCCCGGGCTTATTCTCCTGTACCGGAGGTGTGTACTGTGGCTCGGGTATGGACTGTATGCCTGCCGAAGGTCTTACAATAGGCACAGTAGCATCTGGATCTTCATCGCGTTCTGCTGCGGCAGCAACACTGCTGTTGGAATACAGATCAATGCCAGTTTTTTCAAGCTTAATAGTTTTGTTCTCTGATATGTCATTGTCTAAAGATGAAAAAATCTCCCTGCTGTCAGAAAACGCACCTGCCCTGTCAGCACCATTATCCACACCCATTGCACCGCAGTGAGGACAAGACGCAAATTTGTCACCGTCATAAAAGTGACCCTTAGAACATTTTTGCAGCCCTGTCTTTTTTCTCTCTACTGCCGGTTCCTCTTTGACTGTGCCGCTGTCTATATCCTTTGCACCGCAATGAGGACACATCTCAAACCTGTCACCATCATAGTAATGACCGTTTATACATCTTTTTACCATATTAAAAATTCCTCCTTTGAATTTTTACATTGATATAATGATTATATAATATTTAAACAGAAAAATTAATACTATAATTGTAAATTTTTGTATATTTTACAGATATTTCTGTTTTTTCTACAGCGACGACTCAAATGCTTTTATTGTGACACCCGATTCTTCAGCCGCACTAAGTATAAACTGAGGCAGCGGTTTTATGGGGCGTTCTTTATTCATATCAATTTCAAGTTCCGTACAGTCATATATCACCTCAAGAAGCTTGCCGGCATTCATAAGTTCTGTTTTATCGTCATCGAATACACCTCTTATATATTCCAGTTCCTTCGGGAATATTTCACCGTTGTCTACATCAGAACAGTAAAAAAGAACAGAAAGAAGATCTCTGACATCCTTTGCTGCAGCAGCCTTTTTTGCATTCTCATCAGTCTGATCCAATACCGTTCCGGAAAATCCACTCAGAACAGCCATAGCATTCATTGACGAATCACTCACTATCCTTATACTTTCTGCTCCTATACATCCGTGATATATCCCTCTGCTGTGCATAAGCTTCATTGCAGCTGCAACCGGCATAAGCAAAGCTTTCAGTTCTTCATATTTTATTGTCCCCATCCTATTAATAAAGTCCTTAAGAGATTCATCAGGACTATATCCAATAACAGCAAAACTCAAATGAGCGTCTGTCCTATATGTATATATCTTCGGCAAATATGCAAGATATGCTTCAGACAATTTTCTGCATACATCTACAAAGGCTGCATTACGCATGTAACTCAGATAAGCCGTGTTTTCTTCTCTGGCATTACTATCTTTATATAAAAGCTGACGGATAACAGTTTTTCTTCTCATAACCGCATCATATGCGATATAAGAAACACCCTTATCATCCTCATAATATGCCCTTCCAATAAAATATCTGTTTTCAAAAAGCTCGGGCTTCATCCACCCTTCTTTGGGTATATAGCTGCTTTCATCAAAACCGCAGTAGGGACATACATTACAGTCATTCTCCGGCAGTCCTGAAAGGCACGACAGGCAATAATCCATTTTCATTCTCCTCTGTCACTTTTATAGAATAAAGATCAGCACCAAAGCTGTCCTGATTATATTTTAAGTAATATCAGTTTACAATCTGTAAACCTACGGAATATATCATTATAAAAACTGCACCTGATGGCTGACATTTGCAAGAACAAGGATCGTTCCTGCTGGAATAGTGACAGGTAGGTTCTTCGGCAAGCGCTGTCCGTTAAGATAAACACCGTTTGTAGAATAATCGGTTACAATAAAAACATTGCGTTTACCGTCATATGCTGCCAAGCAGTGAAACCTGCTTATATCACGCGAGGGTACAGCGAGTTCACAACTTCTGCGTGACCTGCCTATGCGAACACTCTCAAGAGAGCCTACTGTCACCGAGTTTCCATTACCCTCTCCGCTAATGACGGTTATTCTTCCCCTGCGTGAATTTGTGCTTGTTATCACAGAGATCTCCGCATTGCCCCTTGTTGTCAGTCTTCTATATAAATTCAATATACATCCGCTCCTTTAACTACACCGTATAAGAACAACCGTTGTATTATCCTGAGAACCGGCTGAATATTCCATAGCACATTCTGTGATGGTATCCGCCGCTTTTTGAAGATCATAATAATTATCAACAACAGACGCAAGTATCATATCATTATTCAGCGTCTTATATACTCCGTCACTGCAGAGTATAATAACATCTCCCGGATAAAGTCTGAAATGCTCATTATTTATATCTATCAGCGAAAGCTCTCCCATTCCGAGATAGCTTATCAAAGCTTCTGCCTGAACGGATTCACGTATGTATTCCTCCTGACTAAGTTCTCCCTTTTGAAGCCTGTCATCAAGTATCAGCCTGTAGTTATGTTCACGCACCACACAATACAAAGCATTGTTCCTGATTATATATATCTTGCTGTCGCCTACCGAAAGCCAATCCGTCATATCGTTCTTTATAAAAACAGATACTATCGTAGTACCTGCTCCAAGCTTGTTTTCGTTTTCATCACATAAGTCATATACAAGCTTGTCAAGCTTTATTGCTTCTTCCCTGAAAAAGACTCTTGCGTCCGTTACAGGTGTTCTTATAAAGTCCTCTGTCAGAACACTTATTCCCAGCGCACTTGCCCTTTCTCCTCCTGCAAGGCCTCCCATTCCATCACATACTACCGCAAGCTTACCCTTATCTGTGTCTATTATAGCATAGGAATCCTGCTGATACTTTCTCGTGCCAATAATGCTTGAAGCACACATTTCAATTTTCAGATCGGATACGAGCTTTTCCGTAACTGCACTTCCATGATCAGCTTTGAACATAATCATCGTCCTCCAATATAAGCCTGCACCTTGTATTTGCAAGAACAATAAGATCGCTGTTGCCCACAAAATACTTTACACCTTTTTCTATCCTCACATAATTTACATATGTTCCGTTTGTTGAATAATCCTCAATGCAGAACTGCTGTTTTATACTGTCATATGTTACCGTACAGTGAGTCTTGCTTATACTCTCACAGTTTTCTATCACTATATCACATTTCTGTGACCTTCCGATAACAACAGTACGATCATCCTCAACATTTACCATACAGGCGGTTTCACCATCAACGCTGACGGTGAGGTAATGCTTTCTTTCAGAAAACACTTCATCGTTTTGAGAATGCTCAAGAAGATCAAGAAAATCCCCTACTGTGCGAAGTCTGTCCTTGGGTTCAATTGCAAGAGCCATATCCACTGCTTCTGAGGCTTCTTCGGTAACATCATTTCTTATTTTGCACAGAGGAATATAGCCTGCTCCCCTTAATCTTTCTGTAGCAGGTGGGATTATTATTGCCGTCAGCATATAGTAGTAGGTTGCCGCCAAAGCATAAAGATCTGTAAACGGTCCCTGTCTGCCAGCTTCCGAATACTGCTCTATCGGTGCAAAACCATGTTTAAGAGTTATGGTATAGTTACTGTCCTTAAGAAAAAAACTCTTTGCACTGCCAAAGTCAATTATAACAACCCTTCCAGTGGGCAGTATCATAATATTCTCAGGGCTTATATCTCTGTGAAGATAGCCTTTTTCCTTATGTACTATATCAAGATTCTTACCGACTTTCTTTATTATATCATCAGCAAGTGCCTTGTTCATACCGCCGAAGGGTATCATACTGAACAGCGATACTCCGTCAAGATGCTCCATAACATAATAAGCAGTGCCGTTTTCCTCAAAGTGATCAGATATGTTTACTATACCTGATATATTGTTAAGGTCACTTATTATCTCAGCTTCTGACATAAAGTTACTTATGCCGTGACGATACTCGTTCTCAATATTGCTCCGTGTACAGTATACCTGTATTCCGTCGCTTGCCCTTACTGCCATTCCCAGCGGAAAATATTCCTTCACACATACTCTAATGTCATTAACCGTATCATAAGCACTGTATGTTATTCCGAAGCCTCCTGCTCCGATAGCACGTCCTATAAGATACCTTTCCCTCAAGAGACTAAACATTTTCAGATTTGATGAGCTGTCGCTGAAATCAAGCTCATATCCGCATTCACTGCATTTCTTGTTATCCATTGCATTTTTAAAACAGTCCGGACAAATCATACTCTCACCTTTTCCACTTTACAGTCCTGCTATAATTATCCTTGCTTTTCCGGCAGTAATAACATCATTTACATTCAGTCTTACCTTTGATGAAAGTCTCACACCATTTACAAACGTGCCATTTGTTGAAGCAAGATCGCTTATATAGCAGCCGTTATTTTCCCTCTCTATGATAAATTGCTTGCGTGCCATATACTGATCGTCAATGCAAATATCACACGCCTTGCTTCTTCCTGCAATAAGCTTATTTTCAAGCTTAAGCTCTGTCGTTCTGAACCCTCCGCCTTCAAGCTCTATCTGAAGATTTATGACACCGCTTAACGGATATGCCTGCTCAACCGGGTATTGATAACCGAAGGACTGTTCATCATATTCGTAATCCTCATCAGATCTCTTCTTTTTTGATGCCCATCTTATAAGAACTATGAATGTCACGATAACACCTGCTGTTATCACAGCAGCTGCCGCAATAAGAACGATTCCCTTCCACGACGTTATAAAAACAATAAACTCATTCTGCGGCTCCGCTCCGTCAAAATATACCTGCAATTCCCCGTCAATACTGTTCTTTTCCATTGAACGATCACTTATGTTTTTACAGATGATCTTATAATCGCCCTTTATTATATCCTGACGGAATGTAAGCACTGAGATATATTCATTTGCATTTTCCTCATAAGCTGCCTTTTCAGGTATAACTGCCCTGCCTGCTGAATCAACAAAGCAATAGCAGTCTGCATTGTCAGCATTGATAACATCCTCACTGAAATACAGCTTCACTGTGTTACAGCCCTCAAGAACTGCCTTTGTCAGCACAGGAGGTACTGTATCAGGCTGCCACCTGAACATATATGTTCTTCTTACCTTTGTGATGTCTTTGTCAATAAACTTTACTGAAAAATTGTTTTCACTGTTATTTACAATATTATTTTTTGCTCTGAAAACAACGGCATATGAATTTTGTATCTCATCATATATTTCATTTACCGAATTCATTACTTCACTTTCGCTCTCAGGAATAAGTATTCTGCCGCCTGTTCTACGTGAAAGTTCCCCAAGCTTTTGGTTTTCTTCAGATGCAGACCTCACAAAGGAAACCGTATATACCGGAATATTATATTTCAACAGCTGCTCCTCTGTTTCTTCAATCGTTTCCTTGCCTGCTGCAAAGTCATATCCGTCGGTAAAAAGTATGCATTCGTGTCTTTTATATTCACTGCTGTTATTACCGTCGGCAAGTCTTGCTGTAAAAGCAAGTGCAGAATAAAGCGAGGTTTTGTTGCTTGTTGCTCGCAGACCATCAAGCACCAGCGAAAGCTCCTTTTCTTTTTTATCAGAACGGTATTCCTCCTTAACATCACTACCGAAAGATATAACAGAAAGTCTGTCTTTATCTCCAAGCCTTGAGCTTAAGCTTATAACCGAGTTTTTCGCCTGAGAAAAAACTTCTTCTCCCACAGAAGCAGAGGTATCAAGAATTATATAGTAGTCCGTTCCGTCATTGGTTTCGGAAAATCTTACCGTTTCAACACATTCAAGCGTTCTATCCTCGCAGAATGCCGCAATATTCTCTTTTTTTGCCTGTGACTCGTCTATATTGCTGAAATAAGCTCTTATCTCAGGCATATTGACATACACCTGCTCTATTTCTGACACAGTTACTCCATCAGAAGTTGCTCCGACTGAATTTGAAAACACCGTCAGGACAGCACACAAAACAGTAAACAACACACAAGACTTAAATTTCAGATTCATTCTGTTTCCCCCTATGTTTCCCCCTATGCTGTTTTGTATCATACTATTATCACTTTAAACAATAGATATTGTCAGAGCTTAGCACAACACCCCACAAGAATTCTGCACCCTTGAACCCGGCAGGAACACAGCTACTGAATCCGTCATAAGGAAATAGTATCAAACAAGCCTAAGCAATTATTTTATCATTCTTTCAGCATTATACAACAATCTCGTCAATAAGAACCAAAAATGTAATAATTGACATATTTTATGTAAGATTTGACATCTGAAAGATACTTTTTACGTTAAGATAGTATTTTCTGCTCACAGGTATTGTCTGACCGTTCTTAAGAATCAACTCTCCACCCGAGAACGAATATACCGCAGAGGAATTTACCGAATAGCTCTGGTGACAGCGTACAAAGGAATTTCCGGGCAGTACCTCAATCAGTTCATCCATTTTCTGATAGAACTCAATTTTTTCATCAGCAGTCACAGCAGCAAGCTTTCTGCCCCTGCTCTCAAAGTAATATATTTTATCCAGTCTTATATTCTGCACACAACCGTTAGCCTTGATACTAAGGTATTCCGTATTTGAATCCAGTCTTTCATTGACATATCTCAGAAGTGAAACACCAAGATCATCTGGCTCACCATTTTTAAGAACAAAATCAAAAATGCCATATTTATATCCGTCAAAGACATATTTTGCTGTTTCAGTATAAACGATAATATCCGTACATATACCTGACGTTTTAACAAACCCGGCATAAGCCAATCCACCGCACCTATCCGCATCAAGTATCACAAGATCATACACTGATATGCCTGACGATGCAAAATCCGTCATTTGAACATAGCCTTCATATTCTGTGATCACAACATCGGTTTTATCGAAGAAAAACTTTTCTACATATTCTCTTATCATTTTTCTCTGCGATGCATCAGCATCACATATACCGACCATAATCAACACACACACTTCCCGACAATGATCTCACAGTTTTTTCTCCATTCATAGTGTCTGACCACACATTTCTCTATTCACTAACCAAATTCTAACAACATTATGCCAATTATATAGCAATTATAACCAACATTACAATAATTGTCAACAGCAGTATCACGTCAATCCAGTTCTGCAACAGACAATAACGCGGTCGATCCGGAATTGACTTGAAATTTAAGCGGCAGTGTGTTATAATCTGGATGGAATAGAAGAATATTATCCGACAGTTCGTTTGTGCCATCCTGTCGTTAAACAAAACCAGGACATCCAAGGGATATTTGTGTCCCTTTTTGAGGAAATACCTTGATATAAATGGATGCGTCTGCTTTTGGCAGACGTTTTTTATTTGGAGTGAATGTAATGTATATGCTTAAAACCTCAGCAGACTTCGATAGTGCACACTTTCTTTTTGGATATAACGGGAAATGTGCTAATATTCACGGTCATCATTGGGTGATCGAGGTAATGATCAATAGTGAAGCACTTGTGCAGAATGGTGAAAAAAGAGGAATGGTAATTGATTTTGGTAATCTTAAACACGAGGTGAGAGCACTTGCCGACAGCTTTGATCATTCACTGATTTTTGAATCGGGCACATTAAAGAATAAAACACTTGAGGCTCTCAGAGAAGAAAAATTCAGTCTTATTGAAGTTATGTTCCGACCTACAGCTGAAAATTTTGCAAGGCATTTCTATTATATTCTTAAGGAAAAAGGTCTGCCGATAAAAAGTGTTGCAGTATATGAGACGCCTGATAATTGTGCCGTGTATGAGGAGGGATGAGTTGTGTTTCCTGTAGTTGAATATTTTGTAAGTATAAACGGTGAAGGTCCTCACGCAGGTGAGACTGCATTATTCATACGTTTCAAAGGCTGTAATCTCTGCTGTTCATATTGTGATACACGTTGGGCTTGTAATGACAACGCAGAGGCTGTTGTGATGTCAGCAGAGGAGCTTGTTGATATTGCAAAAAAATCAGGTGTAAAAAACATTACGCTGACAGGAGGTGAACCATTACAACAGAAAAATATCTATGAGCTTACAGATAAGCTTATTGCCTGCGGTTTCAGGGTGGAGATAGAGACAAACGGAAGTGTTCCGCTCAAGTCTCTTTCCGGACGTAAACTCAGACCTGTTTTTACAATGGACTATAAGCTTCCGTCAAGCGGCATGGAAAAGTATATGGATGTCGATAATTTTTCCTGTCTTCAGGAACACGATACAGTAAAGCTTGTATCGGGCAGCAGAAAAGACCTTGTAAGGGCTGCTGAAATAATTGACAAATTTGAGCTTACTGATAAGTGCCACGTATACATAAGTCCGGTTTTCGGTAAGATAGAGCCATCAGAAATAGTTGAATTTATGACAGAAAGAAAAATGAATTTGGTGCGTTTGCAGCTGCAACTTCATAAGTTTATATGGGCACCTGATATGAGAGGCGTGTAAGTCTATGGATAAAAAAGCAATAGAATATCATATACTCGGACTTCTGAAAGCAATAGGAGAGAACACAGAGCGTGAGGGACTGCGTGAAACTCCGGAACGTGTTGCAAGAATGCTTGAAGAGGTGCTTGAAGGAAGTAATTATACAAATCACGAGATAGCTGAAATGTTCGGAAAAACATTTGAAATGAGTGGTGAAGATGACAGTGCTGTTGTATTGAAGGATATAACTGTTTTCAGCTACTGTGAGCATCATCTTGCACTGATGTATAATATGAAGGTTAATGTGGGATATATCCCGAACGGCAAGGTTCTGGGGTTGAGCAAAATAGCAAGAATATGTGATATGGCAGCAAAGCGTTTACAGCTTCAGGAAAAGCTTGGCAGAGATATTGCGGATATTATCTCAGAGGCAGCAGGAACTGAGGATGTTGCAGTTATGATAAGCGGCTGCCACAGTTGTATGACGGCAAGAGGAATAAAAAATTCCTCTGCAAAAACAATCACTTCGGTTTTCAGAGGAAGATTCAGAAATGATATTGAGCTGAAAAAAATGGTTGAATTTGATTGATCGGAGGGCAATAAATGAAAGCACTTGTTTTATTCAGCGGCGGTGTTGACAGTACAACCTGCCTTGCTGAGGCTATAAAAAAATATGGTGTACGGGAGGTTCTGGCATTGTCTGCCGGATACGGACAGAAGCATACAAAGGAACTTGAGTCAGCAAGAAAAATTGCACATCATTATGGTGTGAAGCATATGGAGCTTGATCTTACACCGATCTTTGCCGATTCCAACTGCTCACTGCTTAAAGCTTCAGATGAAGACATACCACACGAAAGCTATGCTGATCAGCTTAAAAAAACAGACGGAAAGCCTGTGTCAACGTATGTTCCGTTCAGAAACGGACTGTTTCTTGCATCAGCTGCAAGCATTGCACTTTCAAACGGCTGTAGTGAAATATATTACGGTGCACACAGTGATGACTCGGCAGGAAGTGCATATCCTGATTGCAGTGAAGCCTTTAACAGTGCGATAAATACAGCGATATATCTTGGCAGCGGTAAACAGCTTAAGGTGACAGCTCCGTTTATCGGAATGAATAAAGCTCAGGTTGTTGCAAGAGGGCTTGAACTTGATGTTCCGTATGATCTTACGTGGAGTTGTTATGAAGGTGGAGATAAGCCGTGTGGAGTATGCGGAACATGCCGTGACAGAGCAGCTGCATTCAGAGCAAACGGTATTAATGATCCTGCATTGGAGGTGTGAATATGAACGGCAGAAATGAAAATGAAAAGGGCAGTATAAGTCTTTTGGGGAGCAACAAAACGATTTATCCGTCTGATTATTCTCCGGACGTACTTGAAACTTTTCCGAACAAGCATTTCGGAAATGATTATTTTGTAAAATTCAACTGTCCTGAATTTACAAGTCTGTGTCCTATAACTGGACAACCCGACTTTGCGTGTATCTATATTTCCTATATACCTGATAAGCTTATGGTAGAAAGCAAATCACTCAAGCTTTATCTTTTTAGTTTCAGAAATCACGGCGACTTTCACGAGGACTGTGTGAACATCATAATGAAGGATCTCATAAGGCTTATGTCACCGAAATATATTGAGGTATGGGGCAAATTTCTTCCAAGGGGAGGTTTGTCAATAGATCCATACTGCAATTACGGCATTCCAGGTACAAAATGGGAGCAGCTTGCGTGGGAGCGTCTTGCTCATCATGATATGTACCCTGAACGTGTTGACAACAGATAGGTGCTGTTATTCGTCTGATGTATGTTCCTGACTAAGGGGCAGCCGTGTAAATACAGGCTTGATCTGTTTGGTGTCACGTAACTTCATACAGCACATTCACAACTTTTGTTTCTTATCTTATATTACTGCTTTAATAATGCTTTCAAAACATCAGCTGATAATTATAAAATGAAGTTCATAGATCTGAAAGTGCTTTTGTTATTAAATGTGCTTTTTTGGCAGTCAAAAACAAAATAGAAAATAATTTAGTCTGTACTCACTAAGGTAGGTACAGACTTTTTAAATTGATTTTTAACTAATCAAACTTTTTAATTAATCAAACATCATTAAACAGCGTGGAAGATGCAAATGTAAACTTATAATAACTAAACTGTCTGCTTTTTCAGATGGCTGCAGTACCACTCTGTATTAGTGTAATATTATGTAAGTTTATATTGTGGCACAGCAGTTGATAGTCTTAAAAATCGAATATATTGCTGCACTATAAAGTACCGGAATCATTTAAACTATCAGCAATAATTCATTGCGTGCTGTCTTTAGACAATAGATAAACTTATAGCCGTAACAAATGAGAAGCAATTTCTTTCAGGTTTTTACCTATTCAAAACAGTCCACCATTGGCAAGTATCCCAAGATCACTTCCTACAGGTACATAAGCTATACTAAAATAACGTTTTCACTGCCTATGGCTTCTTTAAGAGATTTTAGAATATCATCTGTTGGTTCTACATAACCCGAATGTGATTTCAATAACATTCCACTATCCATAAATAAAATATATAATGGGGTTGAGCCGCGTGATGAATCAACTATCCACTTGGCTTTGATGTATTCTTCGCTTTCCTTGCTCGGTACTCGTATATATAATCCTGGTTTAGACTTCTTTTTACTCTTCTTGACTGCCGACGGTATTGTTGCTTTTATCTCGTCAGGACTTAACTCGGATACGCTTTTGGGGGCTTGATGTATACTTTTGCATAATAGCTTTCGTTCCTCACCTTCTTTTCTGCTTATAGACGCCTTGATCCTTACAACGTTTCCTTCCATCATCAATTTTCCGTATTTATCCAGCTCTGATGCAAATACCAACATCTCGATCATACCATGCCTGTCCTCTATCTTAATAAACGCCATTCGCTGATCTCTTCTGGTCTTCTTAATGTCAACCGATACTATCATGGCTATAATGTCAACCGTTTTTCCGTTAAAATATATATTGCTGTCACTTAGAATGTCCTTTATCATATCAGTCTGAAGTGCATATATTACATTCCTGTATTCCATCAGCGGATGCCCTGTAAGATATAATCCCGTGTACTCCTTCTCTTTGTCAAGAAGTTTTTCTGAAGAATACTCAGGATATTGATACATATCCGGTTCTTTCTTGTCTTCAACTTCACCATATGAACCATATAAATCAATTTGTCCGTCAAGAGTGTTTTTCCTCTGTTCAGCAATCACATACATAAACCGATCAGAAGCTTCGTCCATCTCTCTGCGGTTTGCACCCATCCCGTCAAGGGCTCCGCTGTATATAAGAGCACGGAGCACATGTGTGCTAAGCTCATTGCCATATATCCTTTTACAAAAATCATAAAAGGAAGTAAACTTTCCGCTGCGTCTTTCACGTATTATTGCGCAAATAAGTCCCTTTCCGATCATTCTTATGGCTCTGAGTCCCATCCTTATACCGTTTCCTTCAACGGTATATCCATAAAAGCTCTCATTTACATTTGGCGGCAATACCTTTATCCCGCGACGTTCACATTCATCAATATATGCCGCTGCCTTTTCCGGAGTGTAAATCACACTGGTAATCAGTGCTGCAAAATATTCACGGGGATAATGACATTTAAGATATGCCGTCTGATATGCGATAAGTGCATAACAGGCTGCGTGCGATCTGTTAAATGCATATGATGCAAAACTCTCCATTTCAGAAAATATTTTCTCTGCCGTTTTGCTTG
This sequence comes from uncultured Ruminococcus sp., assembly GCA_902786345.1. Classification (GTDB taxonomy): domain Bacteria; phylum Bacillota; class Clostridia; order Oscillospirales; family Acutalibacteraceae; genus UBA1213. The sequence continues at coordinate 48,007 of CADACB010000001.1, forward strand.
GCACTCCTCGTCTTATGCAGCCTTCAACAATAACATTTCCATTCTCATCCTTCAAACCGTTTATGAATATGCTGCGCTCTTTTTCCATATCGCTTTTATTTTTCTTCGACATTGCCCTTCTTACAATATCTGCTCGTCCGAGTGAGTAGCCTGCAAGAGTACGAAATATCTGCATAACCTGCTCCTGATATACAATACAACCATAAGTAACCTCAAGTATAGGCTTAAGCAAAGGATGCTTATATATTATTTTTGCTGGATTCTTACGGTTTTTGATATATCGGGGTATAGAATCCATAGGCCCAGGACGATATAATGACAATACAGCAATAAGATCTTCAATGCACCCGGGACCTAATTGCTTTAGTACATTTTTTATCCCCTTTGATTCAAACTGGAATACACCGTCTGAATCACCCCGTGAAAGCATTTTAAATACAGCACTGTCATTATCAGGTATATTATTGACAGAAAAATCTGGTATGCTCTTTCTTATATTCTTTTCGGTATCATCCAGAACGGTAAGTGTCCTCAGTCCGAGAAAATCCATTTTAAGCAAGCCAAGCTTCTCAAGTGTTGTCATTGTATATTGTGTAACAACTGCCCCATCATTTTCTGCAAGAGGTACATAGTCACTGACAGGTCTGTCTGTAATAACAACTCCTGCCGCATGTGTTGTTGTGTGACGTGGGAGTCCTTCAAGCCTGTGAGCAATATTAAGAAGCTCTTTTACACTTTCATCGTGTTTGTAAAGTATCCTGAGGTCCTCAGAGAGCTCTATTGCTTTTCTTATTGTTATATCGTTGTGGTCATACGGTATGAGCCTTGCAACCTTATCACATAAATCACGGCCAATTCCCAGTACACGTCCTACATCTTTAATGGCTGCTTTTGGTGCCAATGTGCCAAAGGATATGATCTGTGCAACGTGATCACTGCCATATTTTTGTATTACATAATCAATGACTTGCTGACGCTTGTTCTTACAAAAGTCAATATCAAAATCAGGCATACTCACCCTTTCGGGATTAAGAAAACGCTCAAACAGAAGGTCATATTTTATCGGGTCAATACCTGTTATTCCTATGCAATAAGCCGCAAGACTGCCTGCTCCTGAACCTCTTCCTATTCCCACAGGTATTCCTGACTTTTTTGCATAACTCACATAGTCACATACAATAAGAAAATAATCAACATAACCCATCCTTGAGATTGTTTCTATCTCATATTCAAGCCTTTCCTTCAAGGACTTATCAGGTGTATTGCCGTATCGTCTATAAAGACCCTTATAACATTTCTCGCGGAAATACCCGGTGTGGTCACGATTGCCCGGAACATTAAACCTCGGCAGCTTAAGCTTACCGAATTCAAATTCAACGTTGCATCTCTCTGCGATCTTTGCAGTATTCTCTATTACCTCAGGGTTATGCGGAAACAGCAGCCGCATCTCTTCTTCACTTTTTAAATAAAATTCATCATTGGGTAAACAATGGGAATTACTTTCATTAATTCGGCAATTTTCTTTTATATAAAAAAGTACTTTTTGAAATTTACTGTCTTCTCGCTTTATATAGTAACAATCATTTGTTGCCGCAAGGGGTATGTTAAGCTCTTTTGAAAGCTTTATTAAATACGAATTTATGCGTTTCTGTTCATCAATACCATGATCCTGAAGACCAAGAAAAAAGTTATTTTCACCAAATGTGCTTCTGTATTCAAGAGCTATGGCTTTTGCAGCATTATAGTCTCCTTTGATAAGCTCCCTTTGTATTTCTCCGTCAAGAGATGCTGCAATTGCAATTATACCCTCATGATATTTTTTCAGCAGAGCTATATTCACCTTTGGCTTTTCAAATGATAACTTTGCCTTTGAAAGAGAAACCAGCTTTATGAGATTCTGATAACCAAGATCATTCTCACAAAGAAGTACAATTCGTCTGTCTATATCAAGATAGTAAGTACTTCTATCATGCTCCTCAGGTTCAATATAAACATCACAGCCGATAATAGGTTTTATACCAGCTTCTTTGGCTGCCAAATAGAATTCTACTGCACCATACATTACTGCTTTATCCGTTATAGCCAAAGCTGTCTGTCCAAGAAGTTTTGCCTGTCTTACAACCCTCTTTATTCTACACAGCCCTTCCAGCAAACTGTATTCGGTATGAACACACAAATGTACAAAGCTCATTCAATTCCCCTCTTGTATTAATTATCTTCATATAAACATTTGTAATTATTTTCTGAAATACATATACACCTGGCATTTTATCATCCCATTATAAAGCTTCCTGCGTTTATCCGCAGGACGTCCGAAAATATTCTCAAAATTGTCGTCAGGACTGATTATACTATAGCTCCATCCCTCACGCTTAGGGAATTTTTCACCCATCACTTTATAAAGCTCTCTTGCCTGTTCCATATCAAGAAGTCTTTCACCATATGGCGGATTACATATAACTGCGGCACGCTCAAAGTCTTCTTTGAAATCTCTTATATCACGTTTTGCAACGTGCACACGCTTTTCAACCCCTGCTTTTCTTGCATTTTCAAGTGTAAGTTCTACAGCCTCGTTATCTATATCATATCCATAAGCCTGAAAATCCGCATCAAGCCTTATCATATCCTGAGCACGCTGACGTTCATTACTCCACACAGAAGACGGAGAAGCACACCATTTTTCAGCTGCAAAGCTTCTTCTTAAACCCGGAGCTATATTAAGAGCTTTGAGTGCAGATTCTATCAATATCGTACCCGAACCGCAGAATGGATCTATTACGGTTGAAAACGGACGGACTCTTGAAATATCCGCCATTGCAGCCGCAAGAGTTTCTTTTATCGGAGCTGCTGCTGAATTTGCACGATAACCTCTTTTGTGAAGTCCCTGACCTGTAGTATCAAGCATAATGCTGCATTTATCTTTTATAATAAGAAACTGTATCTGATGTATACTGCCGCTTTCCTCAAGCCATGAGGTATGGTATGAATTACCCAGTCTTTTTGCGGCAGCCTTTTTTATAATTTTCTGACAATCCGGAACACTTGACAGCTTTGAGCTGACGCAATGCCCCTTAACTGGGAACGCTTCTTTTTTACCGATAAAATTTTCCCAGCGGATTTTGTTTACGCCCTGAAACAGATCTTCAAAACTATAAACAGGAAATTCAGCCAGCAACAGCTGTATTCTTTCGGCATAGCGTGAGCATATATTTGCACGGGCAAGTGTATTGAAGTCTCCTTCAAACAGTACTCTTCCATTTTCTGCTCTGACGTTTTCAATATCCAGTCTTTTAAGTTCATCTGCACATATTCCCTCAACACCCATCAGACAAGGTGCAGCAAATTCCATTTTTCCCATAGTGATCTCCTCCATCAATCTTTCATCACGTCACCCCCGATTCAGCAGCGTAAACATTCACTCACACCAATCCAAGCCTTTATGACGTTTAACAATAACTTACCTTTTATATACACAATCCACCCTATCATTTTATAACATCATCCTTAAAAAATCAACAACTACAGCCGCAACCGCGTGATCGCGAAGGAACTTGTCACGCTTTCGTTCGGCGGCTAGCTGCCGTGCCCATGTTTGCGTTTGCGTTCGCTCACGCTTCCTCTGATAATCCAAACCAAACATACGATGATCACGATTATCCCTTCCCCGCCCTCCTAAAGTCGTGCTTGCGGAAGGGTTTTGTTCAAACAGTTAGTTAATTACAAAAAAACGGATAAATAAAACACTTCGTTTTTGTGTTGAAACAAATACCTAAGATTTGAGCATACGCATCTTGTGAGGAACAGGATATGTATATTTTTATTATTAATAAAAACAACTCAATTGTATGCATCAGGTTTGATAAATAGTTAACTTCGAATCAAATCAGAAGATAGAACCCAATAAAATTCCTACCGATACAAAAAGTGCTCAGCAAAAAGCTGAGCACAAAAACAATATTCAGGCACGGCAACCTTGACAATGCATAATGTGTGAAATGTGTAAGCAACACAGGATACAACAAAAGAAGTAAACGAAATTATTAATTGTAAATTAATTCGCAGCCTTGGCTTTTTCGAGAGCATCATAGGCTGCTTCTTTAAATTCGGTATTGTTGATAGTTGCACCTGAGATGGCATCAACCATTTCGGGATCGTTGGTTTCAATAAGAGACTTGGCATATTCATTGCAAGCCTTTACTGCCTTCTGGGCTTTGTTGTAAAAGTCCTGGTTGGCAATTTTTCCATCCTTCATACCATAACTGTCGTCCTTAAGAGTTCCGTCTTCTTCATAAGTATTGAACTCGCAAGCAGTTATTTCGTTGTCCTTGACGGTAATCTTGATGACACCATAACCGCTGCCGACATCCTCTGTTCCTTCTCCTGTCTGATAAACACCGCTCTTACCTTCGTAAACTCCATCCTTGTAGCTTGCAGGTGCTGAATTGCAGCTGCATAATGTAAACATTAATAATACTGCTATAGCTGATGTTATAATTTTCTTTTTCATATTGGCACCCTCCCTTATTTCTTGGATTTGCTGCCTTTTCTTGTTTTTCCTCTGGCTTTCATTGCGTCAGCCTTTCTGCCATTGTCTTCAGCTTTTTCTTTTTTTGCCTCGGGATTTTCTTCTGTGGTTTCAGCAGACTTTTTACTTCCAGAATCTGATATTCCGTTTTCCTGAGAACCGGAATTGTTTGCAGCAGCATTCTGTGAGTTGAAATTTTCATTCATAACCTCTTTGACAAGCTTGCCGTGATCAAGAATTATCGTCCTCTGGGCAACTTCGGCAACCTCGGGGTCGTGAGTAACAACAATGAGTGTTGTACCCTCGTTGTGAAGCTGACGGAAAAGATCAAGCACAATATTCTCGTTGGCTTCATCAAGGTTTCCTGTAGGTTCATCCGCAAGTATGATCTCAGGATGATTTATAAGTGCCCTTGCTATACACACTCTCTGCTGCTCACCACCGGAAAGCTGACTGGGAAGATGCTTTGCTCTGTCGGCTAAGCCTACTCGCTCAAGAGCTTCAAGCGCTTCTTTTTCATCAGGCATACTGTGATAATATTGTGCAAGCATTACATTTTCAACAGCTGTAAGATAATTCACAAGGTGGAACTGCTGAAAGATAAGTCCTATCTTATCTCTTCGTATTTCGGTAAGCTTTTTGGAACTGACCTTTGAAATATCAACATCATCAAGCAGAACTTCTCCCAAGGATGCTTTGTCCATACAGCCTATTATATTCATCATTGTGCTTTTACCCGAACCGGAAGGTCCCATTATGGCAACCCACTCGCCTGTGTCAACAGTCAGGCTTACATTATCGAGTGCCTTAAGGCTTCCGTAGATCTTTGAAACACCTTTTATTTCCAAAAGACTCATTCTGTATTTCTCCTTGCTATATTTTATTCACCCTTGAGTACAAGAGCAGGATCTACATCTGCGGCACTTCTTACAGGCAGCAGGCAGGCAATTGCCGTTACAGCCACAGAAGCAACCAGCGTTAACGGTATAAGCAGCGGCTGGAAGGTGATGGAACTGTTAAACACATTTCTGCTTACAAGCTCGGCAAAGAAATATCCCAAAACAGAACCAAGAAGTCCGCCGATACCTCCAAGCATCATACCCTCTCCCATAAAGCCGCCGATAATGCTCTTATTTGAGGCACCCAACGCTTTTCTTAAGCCGATTTCCTTTCTTCGCTCAGTCACGACTGCCGTCATTGTGGTTGCAACACAGATCATCGTTAACAACAAAACAACGATCGTTACTATCAAAACAAGCGACTGAAGCTTTGTAAGAACCGTTGTTTCAGACTGAGTAACACGCTTTACAAGACGTGCCGAAAGACTGCCGACGGAATTATTTATTTTATTTGCGTAATCATTAAGCTCATCCTGAGAAGCAGAAACACTAAGCTCAACCATATCATATGATGTATTCTTTTCTGTAAGAGAAGCCATATCCTCAAGTGAAATGAATATGTAATTTTCCTCAGAGCCACCTGTATCAAGCACACCTGTTACAGTGAAGGCGAGCTCATTTTTATTTTGAGGAGCATTATTGTTCTCGTTTGACACACCCTCATCTTCCTCAGCGTAAGCAAGCTTCATCTCATCACCCACCGAAACACCGTATGTTTCGGCAATATCCTTGCCAACAAGAATCTGTCCGTTCTTTTCCGGCCACGCACCGTTTACATACCAATAAGGACTTGTTGCTTTTGCACCGCTCATATTTGTAGCGGCTGCGATAACCGGACGTTCATTTATAAGAACTGTTTCATATTTGTATGGCGCTGTACCCACTATATTTTTTTCATTGATAACATTAACAGCCTTCTTAGTGTCAGCAGCCGTAATACCTGCGGAATCACCTGAGGGAAGGAATATCATATTTGCACCGTAGCTTCTGAATTGTTCTCCCATCTGTCTTGGAACATCATAATATATTGTCACAAGGCCTGAAAGTATAGTTGCTCCTACCATTATCGCCAACAGAGTTACAATCATTCTGGAACGACGACGCAAGAGTGACGCTGTTATCATACGAAAGAACATATTTTGTTTTTTCATAGTAAACTCCAATCATATCATTATCTGCCGTGAAGCACCTCTGCCGGACGAAGTCTAAGCAGCATTCTGATTGCCGGAAGGCTTCCTGCAAGTGTAACGGCTGTGATCAACACTGCAACTATCGGCACAACCATAAGCTTCATTTCTATTTCAGATCCAAAAACACTCTGACCTATAATCTGTGCAAAACCATAGCCTGCAAAATATCCTGCAACACCGCCCACAACTGCCGTGAGCATAATTTCTGTAAGCACAACTCCCAGAACAGAGCTGTCCTTTGCACCAATAGCCTTCATAAGTCCTATCTCATTACTTCTTTCCATAACGCTTGCAGTAACAAGGTTTGAAATTCCGAGAGCAGAACCTATAAGACTGAATATGGTTATAAGAATCATAAGCAACTGAGTCTTATCCATAATAGCACCCTCAGATTCAGCCACCTGACGCACAGGAGCTGCAACCGAATTGGTTATTACTTCCTGTATCTGGTAACAGATTGAGCTGACATATGCAGTGCAGTACCACGTTTCATAATCGGTAACTGAAAGTGATTCCGGACCGTTTTTTGCTGCCTTTCTTGAAAGCTCGTTATCAGGGGTTGTAAGTGCACTTACCTCAATGCTGCTTATAAGTCCACTGCAATCCGCAAGTTGCTGAGCCGCCGGAAGGGTTGTATAAATATAATCATCCTCATCTCCGCCTGCATCATATATTCCGATCACCCTGAGCTGTCTGCTGCCGTTGTCGGTGCTGACTGTTATGGTACTGCCTATCCTGAGGTTTTCCTTTTCAGCAAGAAGCTTTCCTACCATAGCCTCATTTTCAGAACCTTGTTTCTGTTCGTCAAGCCAGTTGCCCTCAGTAAGATCCCACCACGTTCTCAAGTTTGCTATTCCCGTATCAAGAGTTTCACCGGTTGCAAGCTCCATATGATGATTGAACCATGTTCCTACAAGTTTTGCTTCGTCTTCTCCGATCCTCACTCTTGTGTCAATAAACGGAGTATAGTCAACAATATTAAATGCCCAAAAGATAGTTTTTATATTTCCAAGTTCGTCCTCTTTAAGATGTGCACTTTTAACATCACTTTCATCTATATCATACATTTCTTCAATGATAGAGCTGTTTTTAGGCTTTACGGTTATATTCGCACCATATGCCTTAAGCTCCTGATTCACCTTATCTCCGACATCAAACATTACATTCAACATTGCCGTTGCCAGAGACGCACCAAGCATTATGGTAAAGGCAATCATCAGCATTTTTCCCTTCTGCCTGAAAAACGCTCCTCTTAACATTCTGAAAAACACTCTGACGCCTCCTCAGCTTTTGAATTTTTTCTCGTGTTCTACAAGCGTTGAGATCGGCACAATAATATATCCGTCCTCGATCTTATAGTCTATAACTATGGGATTACATCCTCCCTTGAAGCCGATAGTATTTATATTCATAACAACATCACACAACTTGCATACGATCTGTCCGTTTCTTTCATAATAGCCTGTTTCTCCGCAGATGTCACAAGCATCAAGACCAACACCGTATGCCTTTGAATTTGGCTTCTTTATGACGATAAAGCGGACATTTCTGTTGTTATTGGTTTTGTATGCAAAGCGGTGAAGATGTCCGTCTTCAACCTGTTCAAAGGGAATATAAAGGCTATCGTTCCTTATTTCACAATCCTCAACAGGCGAAAGCACAACTGCCTGATTATCTATTGCATAAACGACCGTAAGATTAAGCACACTTATTGCCGCACACACAGCCATAACAACCGCATATCTTCTGCTGCTTCTCATACCTGCTCGTATTTTTCTGTGCTGTGCAGGATTGCTGTATTCCTGAGTTACTCTGATATTTCTAAAAAACAGTATTGCAGCAGCAGCCACAGCCAATGCAATTGCTGCATAAATAAACCAGTTACTGTTATTCTGCAAATTCTTTGTTATCTCAAAAACAGGCTTTCTCATCGGGCTATTCATTTTTATCATTCTTTTTGAAAGCAAAATATTGAAGAAATTTCCAAGAAAGCTTATAACGATAAGACAAGAGGCCACTCTCATAAAAATCGCATTATGAAGCTTTGGCAGTCTCACCATAATCCTGTACATAATCATACAGGAAACAAATATCAACAGCAATCCAAGGAGATAGCCAATGAATCTGTAAAGAAAATCCGTTGAGAATACCGAATTATTTGACAAATCAAAGTTTGACGGATAAGCGATAACATCAGGCAACTCATAAAACCACAGATATCCTATGAAGCTTGCACCAAGAACTGAAGCGATATATTCGCCGGGCTTTCTTGTCAGCTTGCGAATCGGACCTATAGTCATTATTATAAACAAGCCGAATATTATGAACAGTACAATAAGTGTTCGAAGATTCCACCCGTTCATATCAAAACGTTTTGTATGATTTTTTATGTAGGACATTACCGCCGCCGCAATAAGTCCAGCTGCACAACCGATGAACATTGCGAGCTTGCCTTTTTTTTCGTAAAATACTTTCATAAAAGCAAACAATACACCCGTGATTATTCCGAGTATCACTGTGCTTTCCGTAACCATAAATAAATATTTTAGCATATATATACCCCAAAATTTTTTATGCACCAGCAAGTCTTCGTTTAAGGCATAATGTTTAATATATCTAACAGTATGCCTTATAACGCAAAAGTGTGATAACAGTATCAGAGAACACTGTTATCACAATTAAGCTTAAATTATGAATGTATTACCATTCCTGAACTGTGTAATCCCAGTTGTCAAATGTAACTGTGATTGGTTCTTCCCAGAAACGACCCTTAACACCTGTTTCTTCATCAACGTGAAGGAGATAACCGTTTTCGATCGGGCTGTGGAGTGTGAATGTAAGCTTATAAGTATCAGCCTTATCAAGCTTTATGTTTGCACCGTAGTGAGGACCATCATCAGCGTTCATTACCATAAATGTACCTGCTGCCGCCTCTTTATTGTCAGAACCTTCTACCTTATAGTCAACTGTAAGATATGGGATCCAGTCGCCCTTACCAAAGCCAAGCTCATTCTCAAGAGCAGATATGTCAGCCTCAAGGTGAATGTTATAGCCTTCTGCCGAAATATCATTCTGACCGTTACCCTTCATATCAACAGGCTGGAAATAAACTGCTGCGATGTGGATGGGAGCTTCTGTAAGATCCTTTTCACCGATCGGAAGCTCTGTAAAGCCTGCATTCTCATCAGGAGCAGCTGCTGAAGCGTCTGCGGTTGACTCAGCATTGCTTTCAGGAGCACCGTCCTCTTTGCTTGCTGCTGTTGAACTTGTTGTTGAAGCTGCTGATGCCTTTGAAGCCTGTGAGCTTGAACTGTCTGAGCTGTTTGAGCAAGCTGCAAGAGCTGTGATCATTACTGCTGAAAGCAGCACTGCAAATATTTTCTTTGCTTTCATTTCTATTCTCTCCTTAAAATTTTTATAATCAATTCCGTGTTTTTATACGGAATCAATAAACTTGTTGATACAGCATTTATTTTGCGGTCTTTGCTGTTTTTTCCGCCTTTGTCTCATTTGCCTTTTCGAGCTTGCTTTCACTTTCGGATTCGTTATCCTTGTCAGCTTTACCGGCAGACTTCTCCTTTTTAACTGCTGTTTTTTTCTTTGGAGCAAGTTCAGACTCAAACTGTTCCTGAGTACCTGTGAGGTAATGAACTCCCTCAGCAATAGATATAACAGTAGGGATAAAGGTCCAGCAAAATGCTATATAAAGAAGTCCTTGACCGTATTTTCCAAGATAGAACTTGTGTATTCCGAAAGTACCAAGAACTACCGCAAGCACACCTGCTTCGTTCTTTCTCTTCTGCTTCCAGCCCTGCATCACGAAAATCATCAGTGTGATCATAACGAGTATCAGCTGAGGTATGAGCGTTTCAAGTATCGGATATATACCAAGTATATCGAATGCATCGTTCATCGGTATGAGGTTTTTGAGAAACTCGGGAGATGTCATAGAAATAATATCGCCCTCAATAAGTTCCTTAATACCTGAGCCGAGGAATGCTATCGACATTGCAAACATCAGTATTGAGGTTGCAAGGAAGAACGGTCTTATCGGAAGCTTCACGCTGAAATAGCGTATTATCACATAAACAACAACCAGAGTAACACAACCTATGCCGAAGCCAATCCATACCGGAGCTGAGTCACTGTTGCCTGATACAAGCGGCTGATAGAAAAGAATAACCTCTGCGCCCTCTCTGAACACCGCAAGGAAAGCTGTAAAGCCGAGTGCAAGCGCATTGCCTGCTCCCATAGAGCCTTTTACCTGATCGTCAATATATTTGTTCCATGCGTCAGCTTCTGCTTTGGAGATCATCCAGTTGCTGACATAGAACAGCACAAACACGGCGAGTATTGCCGTAACTCCCTCTATGATCTCCTGGTTTGCTGTGCTTGCGATCTTAAGACGATTGAACAGCACTGCTGCCGCAAAGCTTGCCAGTATAGCAAGTATAGCACCGCCATAAACCATCTTAAGTTTATCCTTATTACCTGATTTCACAAGATAAGCAATGATAGCGCCTACAATAAGTATTGCTTCAAGACCTTCTCTGAGTATAATAGTAAAGCTTGCAGAAAATCTTGCAACATCAAAACCGTTTGTATTTGTCTTTACTACAATTGCATCGTCATCATCGTCAGCCGTGTTCTGCTCATCACTTTTTGAAGCTTCAACAGCCTCGCCCGTAGAGAAATCCCTACCTGAACGCCAGCTTTTTTGTCTTGTAACATCGCTTGTTCCGTCAAGCTTGTTGGCGTCCTCACGAAGCATAGACCTGAGCGTATCTATCTTTTCCTTAGTTGCAGTCTTATCACCGGACTGTGCCGACATTTTACAATCCTTGAACTGAAATTCCATAGCGCTTACCCTTGAACCGGATAAACTACCCATTGTAACCTTTTCAAAACCTGTTATCTCATAATATCCATAGTAGGCATCATTCAGCGCATTATATGCGCCTGTCGTGTCGCCCTCATCACTCATTTCCTGAGCGGCATCAAGCACATCCTCCATAGCATCAACCACAACATTCCACGTAAGCGAGTCGGGCTTTCCATATGTAGACTTAAACGACTTCCAGTCCTTGCAGTAATCTGCAGCAGCACTAACATTAAGACTGAAAAAGCTCATCAGCAAAAACATCACCGCAGCTGCTGCCGCAGCCGTTCTGCTGAGCCTTCCGTACTTTTTCTGTACAGTCATCAACACTCCTCCTTCTATTTTCCTACAGCATAGGCATTATCAGAAATTATAAATTAGTTTATTTGAACTAATTAAATCATTTAGTTCAATCTAACTAATCAGCCCTACCTTTGCAGTTTTGGCAATTAATCCGGCTTTCTGTATTTTTTAGTAATTAACCGGAGCTAACTAACTGTCATTAAAAAACGGGCAACACAAAACATTATCATGACCGCTTTTTCGTGGATTTTTACTTCTAAAGGAAGTTGAAGTTAAAGTATCTTAACCTCTTCACCGATTAAATATATCATACCAGCAAACCAATGTCAATAGTTTATACTGATTTTTTGTCATAATTCACATCACTGTGCCTCATTTTTTCACTCAATTGATATATAAAATATAAACTTATCCCGGTCTGCCTTTTATCTGATCAGGCTTTCCGGCATTCATTCTATAAACAACATCCGCATATTTTTCGGCCTCAGCCTCGTGTGTTACCAGCAGCACTGACACCCCATCGTCCGCAAAATTTCTCAGAAGTTCCAAAACAAGTTTTGTATTTTCATCGTCAAGATCTCCTGTCGGCTCGTCCGCAAGAAGTACAGCCGGAGAATTTATAAGTGCCCTTGCTATTGCAAGTCTTCTCAGCTCACCGCCTGAAAGCTCTTTCGGATAGGAATGCGCAAGCTGTGCAATGCCCACCTTTTCAAGCAGTTCCATAGCTCTTTCCTCAGAATTCAAAGAGACTTTATACAAAACCGAGGGCAGTATTACGTTTTCTATAACGGTAAGGCTGTCAAGACCTGTCTGTCCCTGAGGTATCACACCAATACTGCTGTTTCTCAGCCTTGAAAGCTCCTTGTCCTTAAGTGAATAAATATCCGTTTCACCGAGCAGAACTCTGCCAGAGGAAGGTCTGAGCAGACCTGCAAGCATATTCAACAATGTACTCTTTCCGCTGCCGGAGCGTCCGGTTATCTCTGTAATGCTGCCTTCTCTCAGTTCAAGCGTTGTTTCACTAACCGCATAGAAAAAGTTGCTTTCAGAAGATTTACGGAAGTATTTTTTTGTAACAGCCTCTGCCTTTAAAATCATATCAGTTACCCTCTCTCAGAATAAGACCGGGATCCACCCTGCTGAGCTTCACAGCGGCATAGAATGATGAAACAGCACTTATTACCACAGAAAGCACAAACGTCACAGCCGCACATATTGCCAAAGCTCCCATATTCGGCAGCAAGAACGGTAAATTAAGACTGTTTTCTATCGCCGTACTGAACATATTCAAACCCAGTGCCGATACAGCACAGCCAAGCAGTGCACCTGCCGCGCTAATAATAACTCCCTCATACAGAACCATTGAAGCAAGCATTGCCCTGGACATCCCCATAACCCTGTATATCGCGAATTCCTTTTTTCTCTCGTTCACCATAGCCGCAAAAACTATGCACAGCAGTACGAACACAAACACCCATACTGCAGCTATCAATACTCTTATCACACCCGAAATTCCCGATAAGCTGTCGGCAATTCCCGAAATCATACTTCTTGTAGGATATGCCTGAACGTGACGCACATAGATATTTATATCTCCAGCAACATCGTCTATACCGTAGCCGTCCTCAACCTTTATCATAACAGACGATACTATTTTTTCGGGATCTTTTTTTGAAAGCTCATTTATGCCTGTATCCTTTGCGGCAGCTATAAGCCTTTTCACCGTGTCAACATTTGCATATACAGCATTATCAAGCTCTGTTCCTGTCTGTTCAAGCTTTGCCGCGACTTTACAATCTAAACCATATAAGGTGATATAAGAGTCCACATCCTTATTGACGTTATAGCCTATGACAATATCCAGCTCCCCCAGAGCCTTACCATAACTTTTCTTTATCCACGGCGTTACGGAAAAATCCGTTTCGGGGTCATATCCGATTATCTGAACAGGCATAGAGCAGCACCCAGCACTCAGGGACGCAAGATAATACTGCGCCGAAACCTTTTCAACACCTTCAACCTGTGCAAGCTTGTCAACATAGCTTTTATCCATATAAAAATAACCGGGAACACCCTGAAATATAATATTCTCAAGATTCACCTTTGATTTTGCCGTATCTGGTATCACAATAATATCCGCTCCCAGTCTTGTTTCAAGACTGTCAAGTCCTCTTTGCAGGCTCATAACCGCCAGAGTGCCGCCCAGAAGGGTAAATGACATCAGAAAAACTATTATCGTAAGTGCCGCTGTTCTTGCAGGCTTACGTATAATATTCTTAAAAGGCAGTGTTTTTTTCTTCATTATGCTTCACCGTTCTTTTTTCTGTTTTTCAGCACAACCGCAATTTTAGCCACAGCAACAACGGCAACAAGACAAGCGATTACCATGACCAAAGGCTTTGTAACTGCATTACACTGCATTTTTTCACTCATACATGTTGTCATAACATTCGGCAATACCGCAGCAGCAGCCGAAAGCAATACAGTAACCACGCTGCATACAAGCTTTATCATACCCGGAACAAACATACTCACACCGGAAAACAACGTCATAGCACACGCTGTCCACATTACAGCCTGTCCCATTTCGTGACACTTCATAAAGCTGCCGTCCTCCTTCGGACCGCATGGCGCAAAAAACGTAAGTATACCTACGAACAGCAGCACACTCAGCACTGTCATTATTATCCCAAGCGTCAGCTCAAATTTGTTATTCCTTTTCATAAATATCCCTCTTCATTTGTAATTACACAAATGACATTATACACCTGTTGATCGAGCTTGTAAATGTCATTTAACACCAAAAAAGAGCACGGTTAAATTAATTAAACTAATAATTTTGACCATTATTTTAAAAAGATAACAGAAGAAAGGTATGCTGTATGATATTCAGCAGCATACCTTTGCCTCTTTGCGCAATTAACTACATTACAGAACTACACTTCTTTATAGTATAGACCAGACGATCAATTTCCACCGGCTTATTAAAGAACGAAGGTGATACTCTGACTGCACCTCTGTCGAGAGTACCTGCCGCACGATGTGCAGCAGGACTACAGTGAAGACCTGCCCTTACAGCTATCCCGCGTCTGCCAAGCTCCTGTCCCACAGCTTCACTGTCTGAATCCTTTATATTAAAAGATAATACCGGTACAAAAAATTCAGGTTCAGGCTCGGGCATATAAAGCTTTATCCCGTCAATTTTTGATAGCTCCTTATATAAACGCTTTATCAGAACAAACTCGTGTTTTGAAATATTTTCAGGCTTATTTCTTTTAACAAAGCCGATACCTGCCCTCAGTCCGGCAACACCTGCAACATTCGGTGTTCCGCTTTCAAGCCTGTCCGGAAGCTCCTCCGGCTGACTGAAAGAAATTGAACTGCTGCCTGTACCGCCCTCCGTAAGGCTGTCGGGCACAATATCTCCGCCAACTATCAGCATTCCTGTTCCCATAGGGCCATACAGCCCCTTATGCCCTGCCGCACACAAAAAATCAATACCGCTTTTTCGAATGCTTATCGGTATAACACCTGCGCTCTGAGCCGCGTCAACCAGTATCGGTATACCATATTCGTGTGCCAGCGCCGATATTCTTTCAACAGGAAGCCTTATTCCCCATACATTTGAGGCATGTGTGCAGATTATAAGCCGCGTTGCAGCATTTATAGAACTGCGGAAAGACTCTATTGTCTTGTCGTCATCACATGGATACACCCTCGCCGCCGTCATTGTTATACCTCTGTGCGTCAGCTTTTCAAGCGGACGCATCACCGAATTATGCTCAAGCTCTGATACAACAACGTGATCTCCGCTTTTTAAAATACCCTTTATTACTGTATTTATTGCAGCAGTACAGTTTAGTGTGAAAATCACATTTTCAGGCTTATGACTATCAAAAAATTCAGCTGCTGCCTTTCTTGCAGAATATATCTCCTCTGCCGCAGCCATAGAAAAACTGTGTCCTCCCCTGCCGGGATTTGCATAACCCGACAAAGCCGATGATACTGCATCTCTCACAGTGCGGGGCTTAGGAAAGGTAGTTGCCGAATTATCAAAATATATCATCTTTTCAAGCTCCTTTCCGCACGTCCCATAACCTTTATCCCGTTTTCTCTCAGGATTCTTTCCGCTTCATCGGTATCCTGCGGCACATACAGACTGTAGCCGCAGCCCTGGCGCAAACTGCTTCTAGGAGTTCTCTCAATAGCCGAACTTATACCGTGCCCTTTCAAAAGTTCTCTTCCCTTCATAGCATTAGTCACCGATGAAACCATTATCAGCTTTCCCATAAAAATCACCTCTCTGTCCATTTATATTTTATGTAAGCTTTGTCATCCTCGTGAAACACCTCGGGCAGAGAAAAAGATTTAAAAAAAACTGTTGAATAAATTTCTTTATATGATAAAATATAGGTATATGAAAATGGGGAGGAATAAATTTGTGGGACGTAATAGTTAATGCATATAACTGGTTTGCTGCTCTTATGCTGACCTTCAAAGCTACAGACGTTCTTGATATAATGGTTGTTTCTTTCATCATCTATAATCTGATTAAGATAATGCGTGAAACAAGAGCCGAACAGCTCGTAAAAGGCATAATTGTGCTTTTGGTTGCATTCTTTATTTCAAATATTTTCAGTCTAAGAATGCTGAATGCATTGTTCACCTCGTTCTTCCAGTTTTCGGTTCTTGCCGTGCTTATAGTTTTTCAGCCTGAGCTGAGAAGTGCACTTGAGCATATCGGAAGAAGCAAAATAGCAAAATACTGGAATAATCTTTCAGGGAACAGAGAGCTTGAGGAAGAAAAAACAAAGCAGATAAAGCTTGGAATAAAGTGTGTTGTTGAAGCTGCAAACAGCTTTCAGAAATCCAAAACCGGTGCTCTTATCGTATTTGAAAGACAAACCAAACTTGGAGATATAATCGACACCGGAACTATAATAAACGCAGAACCATCTGTTCCCATAATAGGAAATATATTTTATAACAAAGCTCCCCTTCACGACGGTGCCATGGTGGTTCGTGACGGAATGCTCTATGCAGCAGGCTGTATACTGCCTCTCACAAAAAACAACAACAATGTAAGTGTTGAACTCGGAACCCGTCACAGAGCCGCTCTGGGAATAAGTGAAAACAGTGATGCAGTGATCGTTGTTGTATCTGAGGAAACAGGAACAATCTCAATAGCTCTTAACGGTATAATAACCCGTAACTATACAAGAGAAACACTCAATGCCGCACTCGAGGAACTGCTTGTTCCTGTAACAGCAGAAAAAAGTGAGCGTACTCCTATAAACCCCGGTGCAAAAAGAGGAAAAAGAAATGAAAAAATTAAGAAATAATCTGAGTTCCAAGCTTTTTTACAATGATAAATTTGTAATGGTATTTTCGATCCTTGTTGCATTCATATCCTGGCTTTACATGTCAACAACATCACAGGATTCCACTGTGTTCACAGTGACTGACATACCAATAAACCTTCCTGAACTTTCGGATAATATGAGATATTTCAACACCGATGGTCTGAAAGCCGAAGTCAAAATTTCCGGCAATGCACTTGTTGTAACGGGCATTACCGGAGATGATATTTATATCACTGCCGATGATACAAGCCTTATTACAAAGCCCGGAACTTATACTCTCGATCTTGTACCAAAAAAAAGCGGTATCAAAACCGATTACTCATTTGAGTCCTCTGTATCGCCCTCAAGTATAGATGTATTTGTTGACGAATACGACGAAAAGGAAATCGTTATAACAGATAAGATAGTCGTTAATTCCGTTGAGGAGGATACCTATGCTTCACAGACCGTTCTCTCTCAGCAAACCGTAAAAGTCACAGGTGCAAAGTCCATAATTAACAGTATTTCTGAGGTCGACGCCGAATATACCTTCAAGTCAACTCTCTCCGAAACAACCGTTGTTAATGCACCCCTTGTATTTTATGACTCTTCGGGCAAGAAAATAGAAAGCAGTTATATCAAGTCTGATATATCAGAGGTTGACGCAACCGTTCGCGTACTCGACCTTCACGATATTACTATAACCCCAAGGATTATCAACCTTCCTGAATATCTGTCATTTGACAGCAGCCTTATTTCTGTTGAGCCTCCCACAATAAAGGTGGCTATGCCTAAAAATGCAAACATCTCAAGTCTGTTTACAAATGATATTGATTTCTCTCAGCTCAGTATTGAAAACAATAAATTCACTGTTGCTATAGAAACACCTACCGGCTTCAAGAATATTGATGGTACGGAAAACGCAGAGGTAACCTTTAATATGTCGGGTATGTCAACAAAAAATGTTGCACTTACAAAATTCAAATTCATAAATCAGGGCAACGATCAGAATGCTGTTGTTTCTACCAAGTCCGTGAATCTTACGCTTATAGGTCCAAAGTCAAAGCTATCGGCAATAAAGGCGTCTGATATTACAGCGATCGTTGATCTCTCAGAAAAATCAACTATCACAAACGGTATTGTTGAAATGCCGCTGTCGTTTACATTCGGTGATAACTACTCTGACTGCTGGGTTCAGGGCTCATATACGGTAAACGTCAGTTTGTCGGCAAAGTCCAATATTATAACTAACCTCATTCCAGCCGCATAATAATTGTGCGGCATTACATCAAAATGCAATTTGTTAAGGAGATTAAAAAAATGACTACCGTATATTTTGTAGTTCCGTGTTATAACGAGGAAGCTGTTCTACCCGAAACAATAAGCCGTTTGAGCACTAAGCTTGAAAAGCTTATCGCTGAAAGGAAAGCAGACGAGAACAGCCGTATGTTGTTCGTGGACGACGGAAGCAAGGATAAAACATGGGAAATAATCACTCAATATAGTCAGAAAAACAAATACGTAGGCGGCGTAAAGCTTTCACGCAATCGCGGACATCAGAATGCACTTCTGAGCGGACTTATGACAGCAAAAGATAATTGCTGTGACTGTGTTATATCCCTTGACGCAGATCTTCAGGATGACATTGAAGTAATTGATGAATTCATTGATAAATATCTTGAGGGATGTGAGGTTGTATACGGTGTGAGAAGCAGCAGAAAAAAAGACAGCATTTTCAAGCGTTCAACCGCTCAGGGATATTATAAATTTATGAAACTTTTAGGAGTTGATATTGTATATAACCACGCGGACTACAGGCTTCTTGGAAGCAAGGCTCTTGAGGCACTTTCGGAATACGAAGAAGTCAATCTCTTCCTCAGAGGTATTGTTCCGCTTATCGGTTACAGATGTGATTATGTTTATTATGAACGCAGTGAGCGGTTTGCAGGAGAATCAAAATACCCGCTTAAGAAAATGATCAAGTTTGCCATAGACGGAATAACCTCATTCAGCGTAAAGCCCCTCAAGCTTATTTCAAATATCGGAATAATTATATGTGTTCTCAGTGTGATAGGTTTTATATATGCACTTGTCTCACTATGTATGGGTATCGCAGTATCAGGCTGGACATCAACAATATGCTCCATATGGTTTCTTGGCGGTCTTCAAATGCTCTGCATCGGAATCGTGGGAACTTATGTGGGTAAAATATATAACGAAGTAAAGCGGCGTCCCCGTTACAGGATAGAAGAAAAAATTATAAATAAGCCGTAAAATATGTGATTTAAAAGCCATCACAGCTTATGTTTTTTTCCATAAGCAGAATATATGCATCAGCCTTTATATATTATAATATATAAAACAAAACAAGTTACAAGCAGGGAGATGAGCTTATGAGCTTTGGAGAAAAAATACTTGATTACAAAGACGAAATATTAAACGATCTGAATCAACTGATAAAAATACGCTCGGTTTCCTCCATCGACAAATCAGCCGCATCAAAGGCACTTGAATACATTCTGAAAAGAGCCGATGAAATGGGTTTTAAAACCAAAAACATCGACGGCATTGCAGGACATGCCGAATATGGCGAGGGTGAAGAGTTGGCTGCCGTACTGACACATGTGGATGTTGTTCCGGCAGGAGAAGGATGGAGTGTTGAGCCTTATCAGCTTTCCGAAGAAAACGGCAGACTGTATGGCAGAGGTGTTGTTGATGACAAAGGTCCTGCTGTTGCGGCACTTTATTGTCTAAAGGCACTTAAGGATAACGGTGTTATACCCAAAAGACGTATCAGGGTGATTTTCGGAGCAGCCGAAGAGATCGGAATGGATGATATGCAGATATATTTCAGAAAGGAAGAAATGCCCTCAATGTCATTCACTCCCGATGCGGAATACGGCATATGCTGCTGTGAAAAGGGCATAATGCAGATAGAAGTATCGTCACAAAGGCACGACGGCACAACTTTGACTTCCTTCCGCGCCGGCTCGGCAATAAACGCTGTCCCATCAAAAGCAGATGCACTCATAGACTGCACGGAAAACGAGGATCATCAGCTTCGCCGCTTTGCAGATGCAAAACCGGGACAATACGATTTCATTTATACAATGGACGGACTTCGCATTGCTGCCAAGGGCAAAGCCGCACACGCCTCAGTACCCGAGGAGGGGCTTAACTGTGCGACACACCTTATAAGGATACTTGCAGCAAACTTTGGACAGCTTGTGCTTGGCAGTGTATGCAGCTTTATTGATGATGCAATAGGTCTTGAAACAGATGGTATGTCGCTTGGTATTGCGTGCAGCGACAAGGAATCGGGGGCACTTACTTTAAACGTGGGTATTGTAGAGATCAACGAAAAAAGCTCAAAGGCACTTATAGACATACGTTATCCGGTAACTGCCGACAGCGATGAAATATTCACAAAAATATGCGAACGCGCATCATATGAAGGTTTGATCACGAAGATGCTCAATCACGAACCGCCGCTTTATGTAAGCAAAAACCTGCCTGTTATAGATCTGCTTAAGTCTGCATACAAGGAAGTAACGGGAGAAGAGGCAGAAATTTACTCAACAGGTGGCGGAACCTATGCAAGGACACTTGGAAACAGAGGAGTAGCTTTTGGTCCTGTATTTAAAGGAGATCCAAGCAATATTCACGATGTTGACGAAGGCATAAACAAAAACAATTTCTTCAAGCACGCCCGTATATGTCTTCAAGCAGTTTACAACCTTTGTACAGCCACCGATGTACCCTTACTAAAATCAAAAGAAGCTAGATAAAAAAATAAAATGCCGGTAACAAACCGGTCCACCCGACTCAGAGCGCAAAAAGCTTAATTAAAAATAAGACTTATACTTACATTTTTCCGCTATTTAAATACAAATAAAATGAAAAAATCAGAATTTTAAAACGCGTGAATACAGTTAATTTTTCAAGGAATATGCAATAATAATTATTAATTGAATATTTGAGGTGATATTATATGGCAAAGGAAATTAAAATAAGGACAAGAAATCAGGATGTTTTTCTAAGAGTAAGAAAAGGACATTTTGCAACAATGCACAGCCATACTAATTATTTTATTGATGTTACAACACAAAAGATGAGACTGTCTGAGGCAAAAGCTGTAGCACAAGAGCTTGTAGAAAACTATAAAATGCACACGATAGTTGATACAATACTTTGCATTGATGGTATGGAGGTTGTAGGAACTTGCATTGCTGAAGAGCTTACTAAGGACGAATATGTTAATATGAATGCTCACAGGACTATATATGTTATATCACCTGAGTACATTACGGGCGGTCAGATAATGTTCCGTGACAATCTTGTGCCAATGCTTGCAGGCAAACACGTTCTTGTGCTGGCGGCTTCTGTTACTACTGGAAAAAGCGTACTTGCGGCTATTGATGCAATTAAATATTACGGAGGTACTACCGTTGGCGTTGCGTCTATATTCGCAACTGTTGATGAATGTGACGGGCAACCCGTTAATTCTGTGTTCAATCCTAACGACCTCGGAGATTATGAAAGCTATAAACCGCATCAGTGCCCCATATGTCAGAGAGGGATAAAAATAGAGGCTCTTGTAAACAGCTTCGGCTATTCTTCACTTTAAAGAACTGCTTCTCACAAATATTTTTTTAGTGACACACTTTCTGTAGACACCCCGCTTCGGGCATAAACACAAAGAATAGTCGTAATTTTCCGATGTTTTCCACTTTTTTTCTGTTGACTTTGAGAATAAAAAGGATTATATTTATTCTTAAGCAAGTATATTTTGATTATGTACAGGAAAGGGTGTGTTTTAGTGAATAACAGATATGATCCGAATAATAACGGATATAATCAGCAGAACGGTTACAGTCAATATAGCGGCTATGATCAGCAGAACGGTTATAATCAATATAACGGCTATGGTCAGCAGACAGGCTACAGCAGCTATCCTCAAACGGCACAGTCATACGGTGAAAGTGCTAAGATGAGTATGGCTGAATACAGCAAAAGGATCTATGGCTGGCTTGGTGCAGGTCTTGGAATAACCTTCATTATCGGCTTTGTGCTTATGAAGATACTGACCAATGCGCCCGACGAAACTATTGAAGGCTTTCTTCCGATCTTTTTCGGCGGTATGATAGTAGAGCTTGTAATGGTGATCGTACTTGGCTTCTTCATACGTAAACTGCCTTATGTGGCAAGCCTTGTGATTTTCGGAATTTACTCAGTATGCAACGGCATTACGCTCACTCCGCTGCTTGTAGTGGCAGGAGGTGCAAACGCTGTTTTTGCATTTGCGGCAACAGCTGTACTGTTCGGTGCATTCTCGATTTACGGACTTGTTACAAAGCGTGATCTTACAAAGCTTGGTCCGATACTTATGATAGGTCTTATCGTGCTTATAGTCTATTCGATAATCGCAATGATATTTGGAATGGATTCAAGCTCACTCATCATCAGTCTTATCGGAATAGCTCTTTTCATTGGCTTTACAGCTTATGACACACAAAAGATCAAATCCGGCTACAACTATTATGCTAACGATGAACAGGCTCTGAAAAAATCAACTATAAATGTTGCTCTTGAGCTTTATCTTGACTTCATCAATCTCTTCATATATATACTTCGCTTACTCGCAGCAAACAGACGCTGAAAAAAAAGACCTTCGCCTAAACGGAGGTCTTTTTTTTTGCCTGTTTTTTCTTTTTTCTGAGCTCTCTGAAAAAATCAGAAAGCAAGGCTGAACATTCATTTTCACGTATTCCGCCTATACATTCGGGCTTGTGATTATACGGCAGTTCAAATAAATTGATAACTGACTTACATGAACCTGCTTTATAGTCACTGCAACCATAAACCACACGCTTTATACGTGAATTTATTATGGCACCAGCACACATAGGACACGGCTCAAGCGTAACATAAAGCTCGCACTGCCACAATCGCCAGCCGCCAAGCCTTTTGCAGGCTTCATCAATTGCTGCAAGCTCAGCGTGATAAAGTGCATTTTTTCCTGTTTCACGTCTATTAAAGCCTCTTCCGACAATTTTGCCGTCCTTCACCACAACCGCACCTATCGGAACTTCATCAAGCTTTAGTGCACTTTCAGCCTGTGCAATCGCTGCAAACATAAATTTTTCATCATTAGTCATGGCTCTCACCCTACATAAGCTTCAACACGACCGCAAGCACGATCAATGCCATAAACAGTGGACAACTCAAAGTATACAGCAGCTTTTTACCGCTGCTCGGTTCAGTCTGTTCACAGACATAATCGGGTTCGTCATCGGCAAAAACACCTATTTTACGCTTTGCAAGAACTATAAAAGAAACAACCATAATTACCATCGCTGCAATAAATGCAAAAAGATAGAGTATGGTATATGCCTTTGGCTTCATAACACCTGCCGCAGCACCATAGAATAAGGCAAAGGCATTATTCAGAAAATGAACAACTACCGGAACAATAAGCCTTCCGGAGCTTTTTCTTATATATGCAAAAATCAATCCGCTGATAAAAGCAAAAACCGCAGATGACAAGCCTGAGTGCATAAGTCCGAAAACAAGTGCTGATATTATTGCTGCATAAACTTCACCGCTGTTTTTCAACACGTTAACCGCAAATCCCCTGAATGCCGTTTCCTCACAGATTGCAGGAACAACCGCAGTCACAACAAGCATCAACATAAACACGCCAAAATCATCAAAGCTTGCCCTGAACGTATTCTGTCTGCCGAAGTTTGGCAAAAAAGAGAAAATCACTGAAACAATAGTGTTAATCGTCATACAAGCGCCAATGCCAAAGGCTATCAGCCACAAGCTGTCAGCACAACCTGTCTTTTTATTATAATCGGCAATAAAGTCGTTCGATCCGCTGCAGAATACCGACAATGCCAACGCAGGCAGAAGAACTGCCGTGAATGATATTGTTGCCGAAGATATAAAATATCCTATAACGCTTTTGTTTATTCCAAGCTGTATTACAATGAAGCTGATCCCAAGATTAAGCAATATGGAAATTATCCCAAACAACGAAACTATATTGACATTTCTTCTCAGTCTTTTCGCAGCTGAAGCAGGATTTATGCGTAAATCAGTATTAATATTTTCATCCATAGCACCCATCACCCTTCATATCACTTATGATTAAGCCCTGATCAGCTTATAGTAATATCGGAAGTATACACATCTTGTTACAGATTTTCAGCTGCAAGCATAGCCGCAAGTCTGCCCGTATGAAAATTGAGAGAGCCCTGCATCCATACCGCATAAGGCTCTCTAAGAGGTGCATCTGCCGAAAGTTCTATTGAAGATCCAAGTGTGAATGCACCTGCCGCCATAATCACCTTACTGTCATAGCCAGGCATATCCCACGGCTCGGGCGTTACATATGAATCTATAGGTGAAGCTTTCTGAACACCCTGACAAAAACGTATCAACCTTTGCTCATTTCCAAGAAGTACAGCTTGAATGATGTCTCCTCTCACCTCGTTATATCTCGGAGTTACTTCATATCCTAAAAGCTCATAGAGTGCAGATGTGAATATTGCAGTCTTTACAGCCTCTCCTGTAACGTGGGGTGCACTGAACGCTCCCATAAAAAGCTCACGGCTGTTTCCGAGAGTACAGCCTATTTCCTTGCCTGTGCCAGGAGTTGTGAGTCTGTAGCTGCAAGCCTCTATAAGGTCCTTTCTGCCTGCAATATAACCACCTGTCGGTGCTATGCCGCCTCCCGGATTCTTTATCAGTGAACCTGCCATCAGATCCACCCCTATCTCTCCCGGAGTTGTTTTTTCAACAAACTCTCCATAACAATTGTCAAGCATAACAATACAACCGGGTGCAAGACTATGTGCAAGCTCTGTAATCTCCTTTATTTCGGGTCCTGTCAGCGTTGGTCTGAGTGAATATCCTCTTGAACGCTGTATATATACCATTTTAGTGTTGGGATTCACACGCTTCTTAATGGCCTCTAGGTCCACACTTCCGTTTTCAAGAAGCTCTATCTGCTCATAATTTATTCCGAAATCCTTAAGTGAACCTGTATATTCAGATTCTATACCGATCACACCCTGCAAGGTATCATACGGCGTACCCGTAACTGAGATTATTGTATCTCCAGGTCTTAACACACCGAAGAGTGCTACAGTCAGAGTGTGTGTACCGCTTGCAAAGTTATGACGTACTAACGCATCCTCAGTATCAAACACCTCTGCAAATACTTCATCCAGTGCGTCTCTGCCCCTGTCGCCGTAACCATAGCCTGTTGACGCTGCAAAGCAGCTTTCACTCACCCTTGCGTGCTGAAATGCTCTTAGCATTTTCAGCTGATTATATTCGGTTATATCATCAGTTTTGTCAAGATATTCCTTACAAAGCTCCATCGCCTTTTCAGAAGCCTTTAATATTTCCGGCTTTATATCAAAAAAATTTATATCCATTTTCCTTCCCCTCTCAGCTGACATCCTTTACTGCTGCTATATCAGCAAAAGCCTGCATTAGTATAAAATTCAAGGTTTTTTTCTCTCTGCCTTACAATAAAAATATCCCTGTCAGGCAATCGAAAACACAGCTCCTTTACACACAACGAGCCTAACCCCCTTCTTCGGTACTGTTTTTTTACTGCTGTCGCTCCTATAACGGCACATTTTATTGATTGTGCAACAGTCATAGAAAAGGCTGCAAGCTCTCCATTATAGCTCACCGCTGTACACAGTGCAGTTGAGTGACGCAGCTTATGTGACATATCAATTATGAAGTCTTCATATTGAGGCACTTCAAAACCGCTTTCCCTGCACGAACTAATCAGCTTATAGACTTCATTAAGTTCAGGCTCTGTTATAATCTGTGCTCCCTCCGGCAGACAAGGTCTTGTCAGCAGAGAACGATCAAGCTTCATTATGACCTCATCCTCACGATATATACCGGGAATAATCGGCTTACTGCTGCTTATGCTGCCAAAACCGATACATTCGATAAACTCTGCAAGCTCCGGTATATTACTGTTCGCTGTAAGATATACAGTCATATCGGAATAATATTTTGCTATAGCTGAAACAGGCTTGCCACTTTCATCGTACTGTATATGGAACTGTGCAAAAGTATATTTTAAGCCATAGCTTTCAAGCAGACACTCAACGCGGCAGGCATATATATCACTCTTATATGTAAGTGCTTTTAAGTCGTCAATTCTGCTTTGATCAACAAGCAGTATCATAGGCTCAGTATCTTCTCGGCAGATGCCTTAACTATGGCATATACAGCCTCCATATCCTCAACACTTGCAAGACTGCTTGAAGAATGAATATATCTGCATGGTACAGAAACAGCCATTGTACGTACACCGCCTCTTGAACAATGTATAGCACCTGCATCATTTCCTCCTGCTATCATAGTTTTGGTCTGTACCTTTACTCCATGCTTCTTTGCAAGCTCCATACCAAGCCTGTAATATTCCTTATCATAAATTGTCGCCCTGTCCATAAAGGATATAACTGCACCGTCCCCTACACAGCAGACCTTCTTTTCATTCTCTGCATATGGCACGTCCGACGCTGTAGTCGCTTCAACAACAACAGCACAATCGGGTTCAACTGAAAATGCCGCTGTTTTAGCCCCTCTCAGACCAATCTCCTCCTGTACCACAAAGCTGAAATACATATCATATTCAAGTTCCGATCTTATCATCTCTATCAAAACCAGACAGCCAAAACGATCATCTATCGCCTTTGAGATGATACGGCCGTCCTTGTTTTCATATAGTGAATCGAACACCACAGAATCTCCAAGCGAAACATACTTTTCTGCTTCTTCTTTGCTGTCAGCACCAATGTCTATTGAAAGAGTATCTATCGGCGGATTCTTTTTTCTCTCGTCAGGCTTAAGAAGATGAACAGGCTTTGCATTCACAACACCCCTCAGCTTGTTTTTTCCGATAAGAACATTTTTTGCAAATGCAGCACTGTCATTTATTCCTCCTACGGAAGTAAACTTCAAAGTGCCGTCAGAATTTATATATGTTACTATAAAGCCTACCTCATCCATATGTGCAGAGACAAGCATACGTTTTTCAGGTGTTTTTCTGCCCTTTTTGAATACAATAAGATTTCCCTGATTATCCGTTTTAATGTCATCTGCATAGGGAGTTATCTCTTCAATTATAATATTTCTTACGTCATCCTCGCTGCCGGATATACCACCCGCTCTGCATAATTTTTCAAGAAGCTCATAATCAAGCATTCTGTGCACCGCCTTCCATAACATATGCCGCAAGAAGCTCAGATACCCTTTCCATATCCTTAAGTGATACGATCTCCACCTGAGTATGCATATTCTTTGCAGGAACAGATATTACACCTGTTTTCACTCCGCTGCCTGAAACAGATATTTTGTCGGCATTCGTACCGGTTGAACCTCCGCACACCTCATAGTCACACTGCATTTCAAGTCTTTGTGCAAGCTCCTCAAGTTTTTTTGTCACATCACGGGACAGCACAGGCGATATACTGATGATTCCTCCACATCCAAGACTGCCGCTTTTTTCTGCCGGAACACCATCCTGTGCTGCAAATCCCACATCAACCACAACAGCCTCGTCAGGTCTGAGTGAAAATGCAGCAGTAGCGGCTCCAAGCTCACTTGTTTCTTCCTGTACTGTAAACGTAAACGACACCCTGCAAGGTAGGTTCTTATCCCTCAGCGTAAGAGCAGTCTTCACAAGAACCGCACAGCCCGAACGGTTATCAAGTGACGAAACAGCAACCCTGTCATTCAAAAGCTCTGCAAATACACTGCACACTATAATACTGTCACCAAGGCTTACAAGTTCCCTGACATCCTGTGCAGGCAAGCCCAAATCTATCCATATTTTATCCCTTGAAAGTTCTCCGTCATCCTTTGAAAGATGAGGCGGCATTGTACATATTACTCCAAGCAAAGTTTTCTTACCAAATATCCTGACAGTGCTGCCAGGCAGTGTACGAAGATCAATTCCACCAACAGGCTCAGCTTTTATAAATCCACGATCATCAATATATGTAACTGTAAGACCGATTCTGTCAATATGTGCGTCAAGCATAATATGCTTATCAGCATTTTTATCCCCCATAGAAGCAATTATATTGCCGCTGTTGTCAAAGATAATATCAGTGAAATCTCCCATCATTTCCCTGACAATATTTAGCATTCCGGATTCATCACCCGAAATACCCTTGTCAATACATAATTTTTCCAATATCTTTTTCATTATATCCGCACCTTTTTATAATTTAAACTCCTCTGTTACATAAATAAACTGTGCCTTTTGAGGATATTTACTGCTGTCCTCTCCGATTTCTGTTCCCTCAGGCAAAACAGGCACAAGTGTTTCACCCGAAAGTCTGTAAATCGTATCATCAAATTTTGATTTATATTCTGTATATGCACTGTAATCAGGAAAATCTATCGCTGTATCAATCTGGACAACACCATTGAACAGGTCAGTCAGTCTGATACTGTTGAATGTCATTCCCTCATTACGCTCTAACAAATCATCAGCAAGGGCAGCAAAATCAATTCCACCGAATCTGTCATTTATATATTCCTTTGCCTGACTGACAGCCTTATCTGAAGTTACCTTTGAATATGGATTGACAACCTTTACATCTATTGAATAATTTTTGTTCCCCCGAATTTCAAGCATTATCTCAGAGATAAAAACATCCTTGTTTTCAGCACTGAGCAGCTTTTGTATATATTTTTTCAGAGAATCTGTGCCGCCGGTTATTTTAATATTCACACTATTGAAAACAACATCTTTATTATCTTCAACCACCACTCCTGTATTCACAGAAAGACTCAGAACATTCATCCGGTCATCGCTGACATAAACAATATCCTTTATTTCATCAGGTTCAAGTGCCCTTGGATCAGCTCTTATGACTGACGGCTCAGATTTATTTTCATCCGATTTTTCTCCCTGATTTTCATTTGTACTGTCCGGCTGAACATTATCTCCGTCTTCATATCCGCTTGCGTCAGTACTGCTCTCTTTATCACTCCGGTTATTACCGCATCCCGAAAAAACAGACAGCATCAGACCTATTATAATTATAAAACAAATCGATCTCTTCATTTAATCCCTATCCCTATAACAATTTACTTCTCTGAAATCCGTCCGAATGTATATGTCTTTAAAAAACAGCTGTATAACATCATACACAGAATAATCTCTGCCTACAAATATTATTCTGTGTTGCAGTTATTACAGACTGTAACCGTAATTTTTGATAATTCAATAACCTTTCGCTATTCTATAGACATTGTTGCCCTTGCATTGAGGTCAGTTCCGGCAACATTTCCGGCAAGATATTCATAATAAGCCTGTGAGCCGACCATAGCACCGTTGTCACCGCACAGTAAAAGCGGCGGATAATAACAACGCCAGCCTCTGTTTTTACATTCTTCTGACAGACGGCTTCTTAGAAGAGAATTTGCAGAGACACCTCCTGCAAGAACAAGCTTATTGTAACCAAGATCCTGTGCGGCTTTCATAAAGTTTTCAACAAGACTGTCAACAACAGCTTTTCTGAATGAAGCAGAAAGATCTGCAACAGGCAGTTCATTCCCCTTCTGTGACGCATTATGTATCAGATTTATCACAGCGGTTTTCAGCCCCGAAAAGCTAAAATCATACGGTGCACCATCCACCCTTGGATGAGGCAGCCTGAATGAATCGGGATTTCCGTCCTGAGCCGCCCTATCAAGATGTATTCCTCCCGGATAAGGCATCCCCATTGCCCTTGCAGCTTTATCAAAGGCTTCTCCTGCAGCGTCATCACGGGTTTTTCCTATCACCTTCATTGATGTGTAGTCCTTTACCTCAACAATATGGCTGTGACCGCCCGAAACAACAAGACATAAAAACGGCGGCTCAAGCTCCTTATGCTCAATATAATTTGAGGCAATATGTGAGCGAAGATGATGTACCGGTATAAGCGGCAGTCCCGAAGCAGCAGACAATCCCTTTGCAAAGTTGACTCCCACCAGCAAAGCACCTATAAGTCCCGGTGCATATGTAACAGCTATTGCATCAATACCCTTTAAGTCAAGCTCCGCCTGTGACAAAGCTTCCTTTACAACACCGTTTATGGCTTCACAATGTCTTCTTGAAGCGATCTCGGGAACAACACCCCCATAAAGCTTATGCTCCTCTACCTGAGAAGCTACAACAGACGATAGTATTTTTCTGCCGTCTTCAACCACAGCCGCTGCTGTTTCATCACAAGAGCTTTCAATTGCTAATATTTTCATACTTATCCTACCTTGTAAAAATCTTTGTCATAATAAGAGCGTCCTCTGTCGGATTACGGTAAAAATTCTTCCGCAAACCCATTTCCTCAAAACCAAGAGACTGATAAAGCGAGATAGCCGGATAGTTTGTCTTTCTTACCTCAAGAGAAATAAAATCCGTACCCATAGCATCGGCAGTCATTATAGCTATTTTCAACAGAGCACGTCCCACACCCTTCCTCCTGAAGTCGGGATATACTGCAACATTAGTTACAAAACAGCTTTCACACACAACATAAACGCCAATATAGCCGACGACACTTCCTTCCGAAAGTGCAACAAAAAAATGTGCCGTATCATTGTCAAGCTCTTCCTCCAGACTTTTATATGACCACGGCTGTGTAAAGCATACCCTTTCAAGCTCAGCTACAGCTTCAAGGTGTTCACGCTCCATCTGAGCCAAAATAAGGTCTATCATTACTGTTCACCTTTAATTCTCCCTTATCAAGCTTTTTCTTCAAAAGCCTGCAAAATTCATCTATTGCAACCTCAATAAATCTTCTGCACCTGCGGTAGGTTATAAGATCGGAGCCATACGGATCAGGAACTCCTCCGCCAAGAATATATATCATACTTTTCGGAACGCCTATACTCATAAGCGTTTCGGCATGCCCTGACGTCATAACAACATAAATATCAGTTATTTCAATATCACGTTCTCTTATTATCCTGGGCTGATGTCCGCTTATATCAAGACCAATCTCATTACAAACAACAACTGCATTTTTCGATACTTTTTCTCCATCACAAAAACCCAGAGCGGCACTGCTGAATATACTGTTTATTCCATATTCTCGTGACTTCACCTCATATATAGCCTTTGCCATCGGGCTTCGGCAGGTATTGCCGGTGCATACGAATAAAATATGAAGCATACTGACACTCCCCCCTGAAAATTATCCCTTAGCCTCATACCATGTTTTTCCGATCCCTGCATCAGCCACCAGCTCAAGAGAAAGCTTCACGGCATTCTGCATTTCCTCACTAAGAAGCTGAGCTGCCTTTTTAGCTT
Source organism: uncultured Ruminococcus sp. (assembly GCA_902786345.1). Taxonomy (GTDB): domain Bacteria; phylum Bacillota; class Clostridia; order Oscillospirales; family Acutalibacteraceae; genus UBA1213. The sequence continues at coordinate 79,492 of CADACB010000001.1, forward strand.
CGTCTTCTGGTGCTTCAACAATCAGCTCATCGTGAACCTGTAAAATAAGCCTAGATCTCATATTCTCTCTCTTAAGCCTATCACTGACACGAATCATTGCAATCTTTATAATATCGGCAGCAGTGCCCTGTATCGGCATATTACGTGCTGCACGTTCGCCAAAGGCACGTATATTCCTGTTTGACGAAGCAAGCTCGGGCAGATAGCGGCGTCTGCCAAACATTGTTGTTACATATCCGTCCTTTTTTGCCTGTTCAACAACATTTTTCATATAACTGTCAATTCCCGAATACAAAGACAGATACCCTTTGATATATCTGTCTGCTTCTTTGACACTTACTCCTATATCCTTTGAAAGAGAAAACGCACCCATACCATAAACTATTCCGAAATTTACCGCCTTTGCCCTGCTTCTCAACTCGGGCGTTACCATATCTTCGGGCAATCCAAATACCCTTGCAGCTGTTGAAGTATGAATATCCCTTCCGTTTCTGAAGGCTTCTATCATATTCTCATCCTCTGCAATATGTGCAAGCACTCTGAGCTCTATCTGTGAATAATCCGCATCAACAAGCAGACAGCCGTCCTTTGCCTTGAAGAATTTTCTAAATTCCCTGCCTCGCTTTGTCCTTACGGGAATATTCTGCAAATTAGGTTCAGCTGAGCTTATTCTTCCTGTTCTTGTTTCAGTCTGGTTAAAGCTTGAATGTATTCTTCCGTCAGCCCCTATAACCTTCACAAGACCGTCACAATAGGTTGATTTTAGCTTTGTAACCGTTCTGTATTCAAGTATCTCATCAATAACGGGATGATAAGGTCTTAATTCCTCAAGAACCTCTGCATTTGTTGAATATCCACTTTTGGTTTTCTTTTTGGCAGGAAGTCCGAGTTTATCAAACAGAGCCGAAGCAAGCTGCTTAGGCGAATTGATATTAAATTCTGTTCCGGTATGCTCATAAATATCTGACTGTAATCTGTCAATATCCTGCTGGAGCTGATTACCGTATTTTATAATACCCTCCTTGTCAGCCATAACACCTGAATTTTCCATTTCTGCAAGCACCCTTGCAAGAGGAAGCTCTATATCCTCAAGCAGCTTTGTCTGCTGTTTGCTTTCAATTTCCTGTTCAAGCCTGTCCGCAAGCGGAGTTAGCATTGCTGTAATACATTCTTTGTCACACCTATAGGGACTTACCCCATATTCCTTTACAAGCCTTTCAATTGAATAATCTGAGGAATCAGGATCGCGAAGATATGCCGCAAGACCTGTATCAAACGTCAGCCCTTTGCAATCCACGTCGGCATTCTCAAGTGCTGCGAATACAGGCTTTGAGTCATTTGTACGTTTTTTTATACCGGCATCCTCAAAGAACCTCTTTACCAACTCTCTGAAATCAGGACTGAATGCATTGAAGCTATATACCCTTTCACCGTCAGACAGCTCAAGTGAGGTTATTTCCTCACCATCGGTTTCAGCTGAAAAATCAATGGTTTTGCCCTTAAGCTCCGAGCAGACCTTCAAAGCCTGTGCATTATCACAAAAAATCAGATTATGTGATTCCCTGCTTTTTTTTTCTGACTGTTCAGGGACAAAAAAATCTTGTCCTTCAAGCCCGAATTTCTTTATAAGACTAAAAAGCTCCAGCCTTGCCATAAGTCTTGCCGCATTTGCTTTTTCATCAGGATCAAGTGCATGTATCCTGTAATGCTCAAGATTTGTATCAACAGGTGCGTCGGTTCTTATAGTACCCAGCATACGGCTCATGTATGCACTGTCTTTGCCATCTATAAGTTTTTTTCTCATTGCCGGCTTAATATCAGTCGAGTCTATATTCTTATATATATTATCAAGATCGTGAAAACGTGCAACAAGCTCTGATGCACCCTTTTGTCCGATACCTGCCACTCCAGGTATGCAGTCAGACGTATCGCCCTGAATTGCTTTTATATCTATAAGCTGTTCAGGATCTACTCCATAAACCTCCATAATTCTGGTTCTGTCATAAAGCGTAACCTCAGGCTTGCCGAATTTTGTTGCAGCTATCCTCACCGTAACCATATCCGATACCAACTGAAGACTGTCACGATCACCCGTTGCTATCATACATTCACAGCCGTCTTCCGTACATTTATGTGCAAGCGTGCCCAGAATATCATCCGCCTCAAATCCCTCACACGTAACTATCTTATATCCGAGCGCATTGAGCAGCTCCTTTAGCGGTTCAAGCTGAGAAGCAAGCTCCTGCGGCATTCCCTTACGGTTTGACTTATACCCGTCATATGCCTTATGACGAAAGGTAGGTGTCCTAAGGTCGAACGCAACAGCTGCTGCGTCCGGATTACTTTCTTCTATAATCTTATTCAGCGTATTCATAAATCCATATATTGCATTGGTATACTGCCCATCCTTTGTTGTAAGCAGCTTTATACCGAAAAATGCACGGTTAAGTATACTGTTTCCGTCTATAACAAGAAGCTTCATATACCGCACTCCTTTTGAGGTTTATTTATATTAATCCTGAGCCGCCTGAAGCGTACTGCGGCTTGCAGCTATCACAACATCCTCGCCGTGACGTATATAGACCCTTGGCACTCTTTTTCCCACAAGACAGACAAGCTCATAGTTTATTGTACCCGTAAGCTCTGCAACATCATCAAACGACAACGTATTGTTTTCACCATTTCCGATAACAATAACCTCATCGCCCGACCTTACATTATCTATTCCGCTAACATCAAGCATAAGCTGGTCCATACACACTCTGCCTACAACAGGAGCTTTTTTTCCGTTCACCGTCATATATGCACGATTTCCAAGGCATCTTGTATATCCGTCCGCATATCCTATCGGCACCGTAGCCAGCCTGATAGGTTTATCAGCCACAAACGTTCCCCCATAGCTCACAGGTGTACCGGGTTCTATCGTCTTGACCTGAGCGATAACACTTTTTATCTGCATTGCAGGATGAAGCTCAAGTCTGCCCTCAAGCTTCTTTGACGGCGAAAGCCCATAAAGTATTATTCCTGCACGAACGCAGTTAAAATGCGCCTGTTTATAGTCAATAACTGCACCGCTGTTTGAGCAGTGTACAACATCAAAATGAAGACCTTCCTCTTTAAGTCTTTGCACAGCATCAGCAAAGCACTCAAGCTGATGAATCGTTGCATTCCTGCCCTCGTCTCCCTCGTCAGAAACAGCAAAATGTGTAAATATTCCCTCAGCTTCAAGTCCCGACATTAAGCAGGCATTTTTTACAGCTTTCAAAGAAGAACTATCACGTTCTTTATTCTGATACATAAACCCGATACGGCTCATTCCCGTATCCATTTTTATATGAATTTTCACTTTTACATTCTGCTTTACAGCTTCCTCACTAAGCTCTTCAGCATACTCCTCCGAGAAGACCGCCTGACTTATATTATTCTCCGCAAGCACTCCTGCCATACTTGCAGGAGTATATCCCAATATAAGCACCGGCAGGCTTATTCCATTTTCCCTGAGCTGCAAAGCCTCTTCTATATTTGACACTGCGAATCTGTCCGCACCGATTTTTTCATAAAGTTTACCGAGAAAAACCGCACCATGTCCATATGCATCTGCTTTTATAACACACATTATCTGTGCTTGTTCATCTACTGCATTTCTTATAACTTTATAGTTATGTTTGATCGCATCAACATCGACTTCTGCCCACGTTCTCCTCAAATATGCACCCATACTAACCCTTCTTTTCAACAAAAAACATTTTCTCTCCTAACATTTTACCCCATCACCTCACCATTGTCAAGGCAGTGACTCTGCAGTTCCGGCGAACTGCCGGTCCGGATTTCGTTCAAAATTTGTTGTAAACCGTTACTATTGCTGCATATGTTTGATACGCAATTCAAAAATAAGCTCTAGGTGCTCATATTTTACGGTATAACAAGAAAACTTAAGACTCAAAAACGAATGATACAAAGCAAAAATCCCGACACTTTCGTGTCAGGATTTTCGCTTTGTCAACAGCGTACAAATTTTTTTCTTGTGGTGTGGTGCAGAATTTAAACTCCTGAAAAACAAGAAACCACAGAGAGCAACTTCACGAATTGCTCTCTGTGGTTTCGCACTGACGGAAGCGGTGGGATTCGAACCCACGAGCCCTTGCAGGCTACCTGATTTCGAGTCAGGCCCGTTATGACCACTTCGATACGCTTCCATACAATCTGATTAACATAAATATTTTACATAATTTTATACCGTATGTCAATAGCCAATTAACCAAAATTCATATAACGCGAATAATCACCACATATAAAAACTGCTCTGCTGACAGCAGTCTCTTATATTACTCTACAACTAAAAACCGAAACAGGATTTATCCGTATGATATCCTGTTCCGGTTTTTAGTTGTTTTCTTTTACGTTGATCTCAGAATTTTACCTTATCTTTCAAATGAAAGACAATCCGTACATTCTTCGGTTGAGGGGTTGCTTTCGTGCGTACCTATCTGAACACTGTCAAGCGAACAATAATCGCAGTGCTCACAATGGTGTATGCACTGTTCAACGGTACATTGAATACTTCTGTTAACGTTTTCCATATTGTTTCTCCTTACCTGCCGTTATTTTCCGGCAGTAATATAATGCCCAGTTAAAGAGAATTTTATTCATTTTATTAATCTGCAATTTTATTTATAAGATTATGTTTATTATCTCTTCAGGAAAAGCAACAAATTCTGCATTTTCATAAAAATCCAGCATTTCCTCTTTTGTACCATAGCCATAAAGACATCCAATAAAATCAACTCCCGTAAGTGCAGCACCCTCAGCGTCATATTTTGTATCACCTATCATTATGCACTTAGTGTTATCATCCGCTCCAAGTGCAGACAGAGTATAGCTTATGACCTTGGCTTTTGTACGTCTTTCCGTACCGGAAGTAGCCCCGCCTACAAAATCAAAATATTCCTCAAGCTCAAGCATTTTTATTATTCTGTGGGCAAAAGGCTCATATTTCGTTGTGGCAACTCCAAGATGAACACCATTATTCTTAAGCTGTTCAAGTACCTCTTTAATACCGTCATACACCTTGTTCTTGTATATTCCACTTTCAAGAAAATTTCTTTTATAAATAACAACGCCCTCTTGTGCCTGTTCGTGTTCAAATCCGCATCTTATCAGACTGTCATACATCGGCGGACCTATAAATTTTTTCAGTTCTGTTTCATCAGGCAACGGTCTGTTCATCTCCTTGAATATCATTCTTACACAATCAAGTATTCCTTCACCTGACTCACTCAATGTTCCGTCAAGATCAAACAGTGCTATATCATATTTTTTCATTTTCTTCAATCCTTTTTCAGGCAAGCCTTATGATAAAATACCCGTAATTATCCTTTCATAGTAAGTGATATTCTGCCTTTTTCAGTGTCGATACTCAGAACCTTTACATTCACAATATCACCTACCTTTAAAACTTCGGAAGGATGTTTTATTCTTTTTTGGCTGATTTCAGATATATGCACCAGCCCATCCTGATGAACTCCAATGTCAACAAACGCACCAAAATCTATTACATTTCTGACTGTGCCCTTCAGTTCCATACCGGGTCTGAGATCCTTTATATCAAGCACATCTGTCCTGAGTATGGGTGCAGGAAGCTCATCTCTCGGATCACGTCCGGGCTTTATTATCTCCGTGATAATATCGAGCAATGTCGGTACACCCGTGCCTATCTTTTCAGCAGCATTTTCCAGTCCGAACTTTTCTGCCCTTGATCTCAGATCCGAAAGTCCGCCGTTTGTAATATCCGAGGTTTCATATCCGCAAATATCAAGCAGTTTTTTTGCGGCGTCATATGATTCGGGATGTACCGCAGTATTATCAAGCGGATTCTTACTTTCCGGAACCCTTAAAAAACCTGCACATTGTTCATATGCCTTAGGACCGAGCTTTGAAACCTTTTTCAATTCAGAACGAGATGTAAACGCACCATTCTCTTCACGATAAGTCACTATATTTTTTGATACTGTCGCACTCACTCCTGCCACTCTTGAAAGAAGTGCAGGAGAAGCCGTATTGAGATCTGCACCAACACTGTTAACACAATCCTCTACAACACCATCAAGTGCTTCACTTAATCTTTTCTGAGGCATATCGTGCTGATATTGTCCAACACCTATGGATTTAGGGTCTATCTTTACAAGCTCCGCAAGCGGATCCTGCAAGCGTCTTGCAATTGAAACAGCGCTCCTAAGTGTAAGATCAAGATCAGGCATTTCAGCCGCTGCAAGCTTTGACGCAGAATAAACCGACGCACCCGCTTCACTGACTATCACATAAGATACCTTTTCATCTATTTCCGAAATACACTCAGCCGCAAACATTTCTGTTTCCCTTGTAGCTGTTCCGTTACCGATAGATATCACCTGCGCGTTATGCTTATGTATCATATCTTTAAGGAGCTGCTTTGATTTTTTTACCTGATTTTCACCGTGAGTAGGATATATCACTGCTGTGTCAAGAACTCTTCCCGTAGGATCTACAACAGCAAGCTTACATCCTGTTCTATATCCGGGGTCAAGTCCGATAACCGTATAGCCCTTGACAGGCGGCTGCATCAGAAGCTGGCGAAGATTAAGTGCAAAAAGCTTTATAGACTGCTCATCGGCAGCTTCGGTAAGCTCAGAACGTATCTCTCTTTCAACAGAGGGAAATATCAGTCTTGTATAAGCATCGTCACAGGCAGCCTTTACAAGCTGTGAACAGTCATTGTTGCCTATGACAGTCAGTTTGTATATAATATTCAGGCATTTCGTAGCATCAATATCTACACTCACCTTCAAGAAGCCCTCACGTTCGCCCCTGTCAATAGCAAGCAAACGGTGTCCGGGTATGCTTTTCACAGGCTCACTGCTATCATAGTATGCGGTATAGATGCTTTTTTTCTCAGGATCTACAGCCTTTGTTCTGAGTCTTGCGTTCAGACGAATAATGTTTTTAAGTCTTTTTCTGATTTCTGCGTTATCTGAAATATTTTCAGCAATAATATCCATAGCTCCCTGTATGGCTTCATCAGCGTTTTCTACTCCCTTTTCAGGATCTATATAGCCCTTAGCTTCAATATAAGGGTCAATGCTTTGCTGAGACATAATATTATCTGCAAGGGTCTGCAATCCTTTCTCCTTGGCAACAGAGGCTCTTGTTTTTCTTTTGGGCTTATAAGGGCGATAAATGTCTTCAATCTCTGAAAGTACGGAAGCATTTGAAAGTGCTGCGGCTATTTCTTCGTTCATCTTACCCAAGCCCTCAATAAGACCTGCAACCTCTTCACGCCTCTTATCAAGATTTCTCAGATATTCAAGTCTTTCGCTGATTTCTCTTATCGTCTGATCGTCAAGCGTACCGTGCATTTCCTTTCTGTATCGTGCAATAAACGGGATGGTATTTCCCTCATCAAGAAGCGTTATTATATTTTGTGCATATTCTTCTTTTATATTGAACTCCTTCGCAAGCTCCTTTGAATATTCTGTCATATATTTTCCTTCTTTCTTTATACTATATATACATATCATACCTATCTTATCATAAGAGCCTAAGCTTTATTTTGGTGCGAAAAGCGAGCCTGTCCACTGCACAGCATAGCATATTCCGAAAATAACAGGCTGGTGGGCTATGTATATAAGAAGTGAATGTCTGCCGAGAAATGATAAGAACGGTATTCTTTTTTTGAACATAAACTTCGGAAATTTTTTCTTAACACCTATCCTGCCAAGGTATGTTCCTGCAAAGAACAGGAACATCCACGGAAGAAGGGGAAAATAGTCACTCGAATAGAAGCCTTTATATGGAAATCCGAACATAAACAAAAATCTTGTTGTATACCATGCCTTGGGTACTTCCAGTGTGAAAAGAAACGGTATGCCGACTGTACCGATTGCAATATGATATGTGAAAACAAACATTACTGCATTAAATATGATACCAATAAATGAAGGAATGAGCTTAAGATATTTATTACTCAGACCGTAAAGCAGCATACAAGATGCAAGCATATGCAATATGCCGAATTGTATCATATTCTCATATCCAACAGTGAGATATGTCACAAGCGTTATCACTGCAGAAATAAACGCAAGCTTTACTCCTCTTTCAAAATTTGAATGACTTAGGTTGCAAGCAATTCCTGAAATAACAATGAACAGTCCTGCAAAATAAGGTTCGGCAGGATTAAAAAAGTTCACAAGATCTTTTCCCCATTTTATATTGAAGAAAAAACCTATGGTGTAAAAAGCGTGGAAAAATATCATACAGAATATTGCAGCCCCTCTCAGCTCGTCAAGGATCTGTATTCTCGGTCGGGATTTGAGAGTCCTTTCCTTTGCCTGTTCAGCCAAATATATCACTCCTTCTGCAGGTTTATAAGCAAAACTTCATCATAATTAACGTATAATTCATAAATTAATGTGCGGACCTTAACAGGGTAACTGCTGCAGTAAATAATAATGGTATAAAATAATTACGGAAGTACAGACACTGCCCACAAATTGAAACCGGCACTCGACGGTTGAATGGTATTACGCTTGCTTTTAAACCTCAATATGTTATAATTATACTACAATATCAGATTATATCAGTAATCGGGATTATAATCAAGAAAAAATAAGCGAGGTAATATCAAAAATGGATAATTTGACTATCGGTGCTGAATATACAGTATATGCCAAAGCAAACGATTCAAATACCGCTGAAAAAATGGGCAGCGGTTCACTTGAGGTCCTTGCAACTCCTGCTGTTGTTGCACTTATGGAAAAGGCAGCCTGCAAGGTGCTTGAGCCTTATCTTGATGAAGGAATAACTACAGTCGGCACACTTATTTCAGTGGAACACATCAGTGCAAGCCCTGTTGGCGCAGACATCAGTGCAAAAGCTGTTCTCACCGGAACAGACGACCGCAAATACCGCTTTGAAGTATTCGCATATGACAATGCAGGTCTTATTGCAAAGGGAAGTCACGAACGCTTCTCAGTAAAGTCAGAAAAATTTATACAAAAGGCAAAGGCTAAGCTTGGATAAGGAGGAACTTTTATGAACAGAGCAGAAAAGGCGGCAGAGCTTAAAAAAAGAAACAATTGTTGTCAGGCTGTTTTGCTTGCATATTCAGATATACTGCCGTTAAGCGAAGATGAGCTTAAAGCAATAGGATCAGGCTTTGGCAGCGGTATGGGATGTATGAAAGCGACCTGCGGTGCACTGTGTGGTGCATCTGTTGCCGCAGGACTGCTCAATAAAACAGGACACCTCACACCTGCACTTACAAGACAGATAGTTGATAAATTTGAGCAGCTTTGCGGTGCAACAATATGCAGCGAATTAAAGGGAATCAAAACGGGCAAGCCTGTTTGCAGCTGTGATGACTGTGTGAGAAATGCCGTTATTTCATTAGAGGAAGTTATTAATCTTTAAGTCACAGGCTTCACTCTGCAATACGGATATGAACCGTAATACTGCAATGTAATCATCCCCCTGAAAGTGCTTTATAAAATTCTACAATAAAATAAAACAAGGACAGAGACACGTCAATTTTAGTTGACGCATTTCTGTCCATTATATTTTAAGATATACACCTTGCTTAGTGAACAGGGTGATATGGTATTGCAGGCTGAACGTAGTTGGTAATATTATCCTTGCAGATACGAAGAGTTCTGTTAAACTCAACAATTTCGTTATACGAAACAAGCCTGAGGTCAACACACACAGTTCCGCCGGCATAGTTTATATAAAAGATCGTTCTTCTCTGAATAATATATGAAATAATCCATATTATACCAAAAGTAATAGCAATAATGCGGATGACTATACCGACATTTTTCATTGACGATGAATCTCCTTCAAGAGCCAGAAAGATAATACCGAATATAAAACTAAGAATACTCAAGAGGATATAGCCGAGAGGATTTATTTTTTTAAAGCCCGTTCCGGTTATGTCTTTAAGATCTACTATTTCTTCGCCCATATATTTTGTACCAAATATCATACCGCTTCTTATTTTCCCTTTGAAATAAACTCTTTTGTCTGTCAGCATAAGTGACATTTTGCCTATAACGCCTGTTGTTAGAAAACTTTGTAGTGTAGTATTTCCTAACGTAGCTATAATATTTTCTCTTGGGTCTGAAACAATGCTCTGCAAATCACTCATAAATTACACATCCTTGTTTTTATCATTTGACATTTGTCAAATCCGTCTACTATTTTATCACAATGATAAGAATTTTACAATACATCAATATAACATAATTAGGCAATTTCACGACACAAGAAATATAATTGCTCTGATTACTATTGAGAGAAACATTTTTTTATGATATAATTGTCTTATTGATTTGTATTTTTGAAAATAAAGGAGACAGAAATAAAATGAAATTAGGAATCGTAGGTTTACCGAATGTCGGCAAAAGCACACTGTTCAACGCAATAACAAATGCAGGTGCTCAGTCTGCAAACTATCCGTTTTGTACGATAGAACCAAATGTCGGTGTGGTTGCTGTTCCGGATAAACGTCTTGATAAGCTTGCAGAAATGTACCAGCCTGAAAAATTTACTCCGGCAACCATCGAATTTGTTGATATTGCAGGTCTCGTAAAGGGTGCGTCTAAAGGCGAAGGTCTTGGAAACAAATTTCTTGCAAACATCAGAGAAGTAGATGCTATTGTTCACGTTGTACGCTGCTTTGAAAATGACGACATTGTACACGTTGAGGGCAGCATAGATCCCAAGCGTGACATTGACACCATAAACGTTGAGCTTATACTTTCAGACATTGAAATACTTGACCGACGCATTGATAAAACAATGAAGCTTTTAAAGGGTGATAAGAAATATCAGTCAGAGCTTGATTTCTTTAACCGTGTAAAAGAAGCTCTCGATCAGGGAAAAGCTGCACGCTCGGTTGAATGCACTCCAGAAGAAGCCGAACTTCTTTCAAGCGTTTCTCTGCTAACAAACAAACCTATCATTTACGCAGCCAATCTCAGTGACGGTGATTTCAAGGACGGATCAGCTGACGGAAATCCCTATTTTGCATCTGTAAAGGAAATTGCACAGTCAGAGCACGCCGGTGTTCTTCCGATATGTGCAGAGATAGAAGCAGAAATTTCAGGTATGGAACCGGATGAAAAAAAGCTGTTCCTGTCTGAGATGGGACTTGAGCAATCGGGACTTGACAGACTTATCAATGCCTGCTATGATCTGCTCGGTTTAATATCATACCTCACAGCCGGAAAACCAGAGGTACGTGCGTGGACTATCACCAAGGGAACAAAAGCTCCTCAGGCAGCCGGCAAGATCCACACAGACTTTGAACGAGGCTTTATTCGTGCAGAGGTGGTTGCATTTGACGATCTTATCTCGTGCGGTTCTATGGCCGCTGCAAAAGAAAAGGGTCTTGTACGTTCTGAGGGCAAGGAATATGTTATGAAGGACGGAGATATTGTTCTCTTCCGCTTCAATGTGTAACATTATAACTTCTGATAAAAAGTAAAAAGCGTCCCCGTATGTATATGGCAGAAACTGAATACATACGGGGATTTTTCTGTAATTTGTTGTGTCAAAAAGCAGGTTATGTGTATATTATGATAGTGTAAGACACAAATAAAAGAACGGCCGGTGATACTATGCGAAGATGTCTGAGAAACGGAAACATACTTGCTTTCAGCATAGGACTCTTGATTTCCCGTCTGCTGCCGCAGGGTTGGCTTGTTATAGCTATTGCTGCCATACTTGCTGTGACCTCTATTGCAGGCTCGCGCTGCTGTAGATACTGACATACAACTACGACAGCAGGCAGACATATCAAGGATGGGTTCTTATTAAAGAATGAACTCTTCAGCTATATTTATATTCTTGACGGAGGGATACTTATGAAGATCGTTATCGTTGACAAACCAAGATTTTTCGGTTTTTTCCTAAGAAAGATGTTTAAAATAAAAAAACTGCCAGAAAAGAACGGCTTACAGCCAATGCTTTGAGAACTATCACTGACAGCAACTGAAATGAAAATATTCATCTTAAGCCACGCATTGCCCGAACAGGATAATGCGTGGTATTTTTGTTTTCTTACACTATTTAAACGGAAACTTTATATTCTTATGATATTTTTTACTCAAAGGTATATGAAAATTTAAAAAATTGTGGTATGATATATAATATAATTACAATTCCGGCGGTGACAACAATGAAAAGACTTGATCATGAAAAAAGCAGGACCATAAATTACAGCGCAGATATTCCGACACTTGAAGCTTACTATGACAGACAATTCGATCTCATTAAAAAAGGCAATACCGATCTTGTAACCCTTGAGCTGGTTATGCTCGGCAGAGCACTCGATTTTATACGCTTCTCCAAAAAAAAACTTGGTATAGCCCTTGATAATTCCGAAGTATCAATCGACGCCTTCGAGGAAGTAGTTGATGCTATTGACCGAGGTGTGGTACAGGATGAGCTTTTTTCAGAGGATTCAGGAAACATTGCCAAAAGTATGAGTGCTTACCTCGGCTTGCTTATCATTGCCAACGTCGGAGGAAAATGGTCAGATACCGAAAACGGCGTCGCTGTCAATGTCAACGGCAAAGATGCTTATGTCTATGAATATATAGAAAAAAGACTTCTTGGTGCTTCGGGGGTAAATGCAGTAAGCTATTACAGGTCCGTCAAAACAGCACAGCAATAACAATTATTACGGAGGTATTTATGCCAAATTTCAGAGCAGACAGAATGTCAGAGGATATACAAAGAGAAATAGCCGCAATACTGAGGGAAATGAAAGATCCTCGTCTTCACAACGGTATTATAAGCGTTGTAAGATGTGAAACCACCCACGACCTTTCTTACAGCAAGGTGTATATAAGCTCAATGAACGGTCTTGATACGGCAAAAGAAGCTGTAAAGGCTCTCAAAAACGCTCAGGGATTTATCCGCCACGAGCTTGGAACAAGGCTTAAGCTAAGATATGCGCCTGCACTTGCATTTGAAGCAACCGATTCAATTGAATACAGTGCAAATATTTCAAGAATGCTTAATGATATTCAGTATTCAACCAACGAAATTGATAATAACGGAGATAACAAGGAATGAAAAATGTTACGCTTGAAGAGGCTGCAAGGCTTCTTCTGTTATATGACAGGGTTGCTGTTCTTATGCACAAATCTCCGGACGGAGATGCCATAGGCTGTGCATATTCTCTTTGTACAGCCCTCAGAAGACTCGGAAAAAAAGCTCAGCCCTACTGCTCAGATCCGATCCCTGATAAATATGCTTATATAACCGAAAGACTTGCGCCTCAGACATTTGAACCGAAATGTATTGTAACTGTTGATCTTGCCGATCAGCAGCTTTTTGGTGACAAGCTTGAGTGCTTCAAAAACAAGGTAGATCTTTGCATAGATCACCACGGCTCAAATACAGGCTTTGCCGAATATGGTATTGTAGACGCTTCAGCAGGTGCATGCACACAGATACTTGTCAGAATAATTGAGCTTATGGGCGTTGATATAGATCCCTATATCGCTGACGCAATATTTACAGGCATAACAACAGACACGGGCTGTTTTAAATATTCAAATGCAACTGCGGCTTCTTTCCGTATCGCTGCCAATATGATAGAAAAAGGTGCTCAGAGCGCAAGGATAAATCGAGTTATGTTCGATACAAAATCACGTGAAAGACTTGAAGCTGAAAAGCTTGCGCTTGCATCTGTCAGATTTTACTGTAATGGCAAGATAGCAACAATAAGCGTTACAAAAGATATGCTTGAAAAATCAGGTGCTGATGAAAGTGATACAGAGGGTATTGCATCAATACCGCGTCAGATTGAGGGAGTAAAGGTCGGCATCACAATTCGTGAAAAAGAAGACGGAGCTTATAAGATCTCACTCAGAACAACAGATGATATTGACGCTTCAAAAATATGTGCAGTTTTTGGCGGCGGCGGACACAAAGCCGCTGCCGGCTGTCAGATAAAGGGAAGTGCCGGTGAAGTGGAGAAAAAACTTGTAGAAGCAGCTTCACGGGAGATAGAGAGTAAGGTATGAACGGAATACTTATAATAGATAAGCCCGAGGCTTTTACATCTTTTGATGTTATAGCCATAGTAAGGGGATGTATGCACGAACGTAAAACAGGACACACCGGAACGCTTGATCCAATGGCTACAGGTGTTTTGCCGATACTTCTTGGCAGCGCAACCAAGGCTCAGGATATTATGCCCGATACAGATAAGGAGTACGAAGCCGGGTTTAGACTTGGTATCACAACCGATACGCTTGACATTACCGGAAAGGTATTGAGCAGCAACAACAATGCTGTCAGCTTAGAAGAGCTTGAAGCTGTTCTACCGCGTTTCAGGGGAAATATTATGCAGAAGCCGCCTATGTATTCGGCAGTATATAAAAACGGTGTACGTCTTTATGAGCTTGCAAGGAAGGGCATCGAAGTTGAAAGAGAAGAACGCCCTGCTGAGGTAAGTCTTCTGGAACTTACGCACTATGACGAAAATGAACGCTGCGGCAGCCTGAAAATATGCTGCTCAAAGGGTACATACATCAGAGTTATATGTGATGATATAGGCAGAGCACTTGGATGCGGTTGTGTAATGACAAGTCTGAGAAGAACGCGTGCCTGTGGCTACACGCTTGAGGATTCCGTAACTCTTGCAAAGCTGAGAGAACTTGCACCTATTGGCAAGGCTAAGGAACTTGTAAGACCTGTTGACAGTATATTTTCCGGATACGGCAGCATAAAAATAAGTGAAAAACAAACCATCCGCTTCAAAAACGGCGGCACACTTATGCTTTCAAGATTAAAGTCCGCCGAAAACAAAGCTGACGGCGAGTTTGTCCGTGTTTACGGATATGACGGTGAGTTTATAGCAATAGGTATTATTGATAAGAAAAACCAGCAGCTTGCCGTAAAAAAAAGATTTTGATACTGCGGTGAAAGTAATGGAAATAATAAAAGAGCTTATACATTCAAAGGAGTACACCTCAATTGCCCTGGGATATTTTGACGGAGTTCACATGGGACATAAGGCCGTTATAAGAGAAGCTGTAGAGTATGCAGAAAAAAACAGTCTTGTTCCTGCTGTATTCACACTCCTGCAAAGTCCCAGACTTGTGCTTTTCGGTGAAGCACCGAAAAATATAATATCGCTTGAGGATAAGCTTGATGTATTTGAACGACTCGGCGTTAAAAGGGTATACCTTATCGACTTTCGTACAATAAGACATTTTGATGCTGAAGCCTTTGTGAGAGATATTCTTAAGGATTGCTTCAATTCAAAACATACAGGCTGCGGTTTTAATTATCATTTTGGGAACGGAGCTTATGGCAACGGAGAAATACTGAGTAAACTTTGCAGAAAATACGGAATAAGCGAAACAACTCAAACTCAGCTATGCTATAACAATATTCCGATAAGTTCTACAAGAATTCGTCAGTGCATCTCGCAGGGAGATATTTCCTCTGCAAGCGCTATGCTCGGGAGAAAATACGGTTTTTCACTGCCTGTTATACATGGCAGACAGCTCGGACGAAAGCTTGGCTTTCCTACATTGAATCAGCGATTTCCTGATGGTCTTATACAGCCGCCCTTCGGTGTATATTCATCATATGTCAAGGTTGACAACAAGCTTTATAAAGGTATTTCAAATATTGGAATGAAACCGACTGTAGGTTCGGATGAGGTACTGATCGAAACATGGATGCCAGAATATTCCGGGCGAGAGCTTTATGGCGAAAAACTTGAGATATGCTTTGACAGCTTTATCAGACACGAAAAAAAATTCAATTCACTTGATGACCTGAAAGCTGCCATATTGAACGACAAAAACATAATATTCAATAATGACTGAAACATATCTCAGACTGCAGTCAGAATAAATAGGATCCTCCATACAGATCATATGCTATATGGAAGGATTTGTTATGAACAGAGGACACGGAGGTCCTCAACCACACGATGAGGGACGACACGGAAGTTTTGGTGCTTCGCCGTCACACAGAGAAGGACGTCACAAAGGTTACGGTACTCTTCCACTTTCTACCCACATTACAGAAGAACAGGATGTCTTGAATGTGCATCGCCCGTAATAACTGCATTTTCGACAGCTGCAGCAATTGCAGCTGCTGTTATTGTTAGTCTGATGTAATGCAATTTACGTAAACAAGGACGTGATAAAATGGTATTTGCATTTTTACCCACCACCGTAATGCTTATATGTTCATTTCTGGCTATGGGAGTTTCAGTATTTCTTATTTCAACAAGAGATGCATTCTATGCAGATATTGGAGCGGGAGTAATGTTTATGGCTGCATTCGGTGCACTACTCACCGTAAAAAGCTCGCATAAGCTATATATTTCAAGTATGGGTGTTTTGCACGAGGATTTTGATAAATGGTACAGGAAACAGCAGAAAATTGCTGCAAAAAGCCTTGCTGCCAAAAAGCTGTTTGTACTGTCAAATATCATAAACGGCGCATTGGCATATGAAAAACTTGATGAAGCCTCCGAAAGCATTGAAAGATTTGGAAGACATATTTCAAAGAAGGGACATCCATATTATAATTATATCTATCTTGACAAGTTGCTTTCACTTATGAAGAAAAAACATGATCTATCAGATTCCAAAGAGCTGTTGTCACAGATGTATGAAATGTTAAACTCAAAATATTTTCCCGACGGAAATATAAAAACAAGCTTTATCAGCCATTTTGAGCACACAAGAATGGCAGTAGAATTTTATAAAAGAACCCCGGAAATGCTGAGAACCACCGACAGACACATCGCAGAACAGTTCAACGTTGCCTCTAAGCTATACTTATCTGTTATAGTCAAATCATCTCCACAGGTTAGTTATCCCTTGCTCGCCTGCTATTATGATATAGGTCTGAGCTATGCAGTTATGGGCAATACAGAAAATGCATCACAGTATTTTGAATATATTTCCTCCTCAAAACGAAATTACCCTTTAGTATCAAGAGTCAGCACTTACCTTTCAACAGGTGATATTTTTATCCTTATGCAGACAATGCCTTGAATCCTGAGGCGTTGTTCCAGACCTCACAAAGACTGCTCACCCTTGACCCCGGCAGGAGCTAAGCCAGTGCACCCGTAATTTATCTTGATAAAAGCAGCTTCACTAACCAAAATCATATAATAAATAAAAAGACAGCATAACTACACAAAAAGTACGCTGTCTTTTTCATTTAGCTTATACCAAAGCTGGTTTTAATATACGTCAAGAACGAGTCAGCTGCTCTGTAAATTATCCCTCCATAAATTGCTGCTGACGTGAGCCAAGCCTGATGTCATTGACTTTTTCTATCGAACTCATACGGTCGTGTATCAGATCCCCAAGCTTTTTATAATCTCCATCAGTGTCGTCCTTGCCTATTTTATAGCCGTCAGACATTTCCTGATACCATAAAAGTGAATTGAAAAAAGTATTCAACTCTCTGTCATCAAATTTACGACCATTAGATGCTGCCAGTACATTAAGCATAAAGTTGACTTGTTTTTTATTCATCTTGTCAATAGCATCCATCGGAATTTCATATGTTATCAAATATTCCCTTGCGGCATTGGCTCTTTTGAAATTCTTTTCTTTTAAGGCATACCAACTGCCCCCTTCAACATCCATTCCGAAAACATCAGCCACTAGGTCGCTGTAATTCAGACTACGCTGACCCGATACCTCTGACGCTTCAACACCCGCCGATGTAAGCGAGGAGCTTTCTCTGCTCTCCTGACTCTCTTCACTTTCCTCATGGCTTACTTCGTATGACGGCTGAGAATAAACAGGTCTGACATATTCATAAACATTTATGAGTGCGATAGTCTTAAGCCCCGGATATTTTTTTGAGCTTATTTCAATACTTGCATTGCCCTCTGAAACACCTGTCACCTGACCCTTGCCGTCTACTGTAGCTATTCCGCTGTCTGAAGATGAATAATAAAAATCCCCGGGATTTGCAGCTGCTCCGTCAACAATGACCTCTAATGCTTCGCTGCTTTTAATATGAAGCTCAATTGTTGCATTTTTTAGCTTTATATCTTTTGGTCTTGAAGCAAATGAATATTCACTCACTTCACGGCTTTGCTGTGCCTGACTGTCCGAGCTGCATCCGCATAATGCCCCTGTAAGACAAAATGCAATTAATAAAGCAAGTATTCTTTTCACGTATTATTCCCCCCTGTTTAATTTTACTGTCAAAATACCTTTAATTATTCTCCTTCAATGCTTTCTGATGCTTATAAATTTTGTTATAGTTCTTCTTCTCAATTGACGACATCTTATTGTATGTTATATCGTTTATATTTTCTCCCATTCTTGAGGCATCTTCCTTACTAAACTTGTCACTTTCGGAAATATTACGATACCAGTCAAGTGAATTAAAAAATTCATTCAGCTCGGAATCACTCATTATTCTTCCCTGTGCAGCCGAAATAACGTTGATAAGAAAATATGACTGTTTCAGACTAAGTTTGTCAATATCACTCTGATCTGCTTCATACGACCTGAGACATTCACGTGCAGCTTCCGCTCTCCTTGTATTTGCTTCGGTAATGCTGTAGTATGAATATGTATCGGGATCGCTTGTAATGTCAGCAAAAACATCACTCAATGAATCATCGCCGATAATATATGTGTTTTCTGAAGCTAAGGATTTTTCCTTATCCGGGTCAGGTCCTTTGCTCACTGTAATAGTAATATGTGTTCCTGCATTCACTTCTTTTCCCTCTTCTGGTGAACTGCTTATAACATATCCACTGTCAACACTTTCCGAATATACACTTTTAATGTCCTGTTCATCACATATAAGGTTCTTTTCCCTTATTCTTTCAATTGCCTTCTCTTGACTGAAATATTTGAGCCTTGGCACCTGAATCTTTGATTCCTTTCCGTTTACAACAAGCTTGATAACTGCATTTTCCTTTATCTTTTTAGAATCCGCTAAGGGTTCCTGAGAAAGGACTATATTTTCAGACTTATTATTATCAAAAGTATAGCTTATTGAAAAATCGAACTTATAATCTGTGTTATTCTTTATATCATCGATCATCATACCTATGAAATCAGGTACATCAACAACATCAGATGAATCATAATCATCCTCCTGCTGCTTTTCATATACATATATCAATCCGGCAGTTTTAAGTCCAGGATATTTTTTTGAGCTTATTTCAACTGTTGCTTCACCCTTTGAAACACCTGTGACCTCTCCATTGTCATTTACAACAGCAACTCTGCTATCTGATGACGAGTAATAAAAATCCTCAGCATTTGCTGCAGCTCCGTCAACAACAACCTCTAATTTATTCTTATCACCCTCATAAAGCTCTATTGATTCTTTCTTAAGGTTTATATCCTTCGGTCTTGAAGAAAGCGAATATTCAATCACTTCACTTTTTTTCTCTGACTGACTATCTGAACTGCATCCGCAAAATATCCCTGCAAGACATAGTGCAAGTACTGCAACAAGCATTCTTTTCATTTATTATTCCCCCTGTGTTTTTATTGAAAACAATAAAGGTGACGAGGTTTATTTTCATGGAAAAATTATCTCCCACCTGATTTAAGGAAATATCTATTGTGAACCTCCTATTTCCGTTTTACACTATCGCATAACCATCGTCTCCACAAGTACAACCTTCTCCTGATTCATTTATATAACCATATTTCGTTTGAAGATTTTAAAATCTAAAATATATGAATTCATCATTTTTCCTGTTCTATGTATCTTTATTATAATAGTGATAGTCTAATTCTGCGAAAAAGTTATCTCCTACCTGATTGCAGGAAGTATCTATTATGAACCATTTTTCCCCATTTGACACTACAGCATAACCATCATCTGTGAAGTCTTTTGCAGCCTTATATCCTTCTCCTGATATTTCTGCTGATCCATTTATATAACCATATGTTCCGTTCGGAAATGACACCACCGAAAGACCGCTGTTGAAACCAACTATTTCTTTAAACCTTTTTTCAGCCGGATCAACTATAAATTTATCCGGCTCACTCACCGCAACAAGTCCGGAATATCCACCGTCAGATACAATTATATATTTTCCGCTGGCATCAAATTTTGCATTGTCAAAACGTCTTCCTTCAAGCGCATATTCACCGTTTATTTTGAGAATGCCATATTTAGTGCATTCGGCTGCATCTTTATCTCCGCATATTGCCACATCATTTATAAAATAAGACGCATAGCTGAAGCCGAAATCCAATTGTACATTACCCTGAGTGTCAACATATTTATATGTTGTTTTGTTATATCCTTCTATTCTTACAGGGAAAAGATCGTTTACAGCATCCATATTTTCTTCGTGGGTAATGTCATTCGGTAAAACATCGCTAAATACATCTGCATTCGATTCTCCCACTGAAAAGTTTACTGTACCGTCAAAGTTCATAAATTTCAATTCACTGCCCCTGCGTACCTGTATTACCTTTAATTTTTTTATAAAATACGGATTATAACCATCATAATGGTTACTATAGGAAGAAGTAGGATAATAAATTGAATCATAAACTGCCGGTAATACATAATCCCCGTTTTTATTTATAAGACCATATTTACGGGAATCATTATCCTCAACCACAGCATATCCATCCACAAAACTATAGGCACTATATAATCTCAGATTTTCATTGATCTTTTCTCCCGAGATATTTATATATGTATATTCATCACCCATCTTCACCGCGGCAATACCATCTGAAAAATCAAGTGCATCCAGGAAATATTTCTGTGGGAACAGAATTTCACCTTTTTGGTCTATATAATTATAGCTGCTTTCACCTGTCCGTACCCTTGCAATACCATCTTTGAATTCACCTATTCCGTAATACGTTGGTTCTTTAATAACATCTCCGAATTTATCTATAAGACCATATCTGCTGGATGTTCCGTTATAAGCTTCCACAACAGCTATACCTTCCTTGAATCTTCCGATGCTGCTATATTTTGACGGCGACAATACCTCATTACCATCAGTATCTATCAAACCGTAATAATTGCCCATCTGAACTACTGCCACACCGGCTTCAAACGAACCTACATTGTCATAATCCTTCATATTTTCTTTAACAATATTTCCGCTTGAATTAATTATAACATATTTATTGCCGTATTTTGCAACTGCCTTACCTTCTGTGAATAATTCAACTCTGTCATCACCGATAAGATCGTCATTTGCTTTGTTAAGAAGCTTCGGCAAAAAGAATATTCCAAATACTGCAACCACTGCTGCCATAGTCAGCGAGATTCCACCTATTATTAATCCTTTTTTGATCGTGCTCTTTTTCTTATCTGATGAAAAAATATCATCATACTCATCATCTTCATTATCCTCATTGTCCTCATCTGCCTTACTTACAGGATTTACATACTGATGACCTTCATTCTTTTTCACCGGCGGAGCAAATTGCTGATCTGCATTTTGCTGAATTGGAGGTGTATATTGCTGACCAACATTCTGCTGTATTGGAGGTGCATACAGCTGACCAACATTCTGCTGTATTGGAGGTACATACTGCTGACCAACATTCTGCTGTATTGGAGGTACATACTGCTGTGCGACATTTTGCTGCACTGGCGGAACGTATTGCTGACTACCGTTTGCTTGTGCTGCACCAGGTGAAGGCATCACTGCATTATTCACATTCAAAGCTGCTCCACATTTAGGACAGAATCTGGTTGTATCCAAACATTTATTTCCACATCTAATACAATACATAAAACTTCTCCTCACAATAAATATTGAAATATTTATTTTTCATTATTAAGATACCATAAATTATACATAATTAAAAACTGGACAAAACAGATTTGTAAAAAAAAGACAAAAAAATGTAAAATTTGACATTGATGCACCCTGGAAAGGATTTTTTCGATAATTAATTCTGAATTCCGCTATACACTTCACTCATATTTTTAGTTACCTCAAAACAATTACACATCTCAAAAAAGAAACAGCGAACCAATAAATCCGCTGTTTTCAAAATCTTACTCTTTAAAAATATTTTTTACCTTATCAAAGAAGCTTGTACGCTTTGTGTAGTTTGCCTTTCCACAGAGAGAATCAAACTGCTCAAGCACCTTTTTTTGATCGGGAGAAAGGTTTCTCGGCACTTCAATAGTAACTCTTACATATTGATCGCCTCTGCTTCCTTTCTTCTGGCTTATGTGCTGAATGCCCTTGCCCCTCAGTTTGAATACATCTCCGGGCTGAGTTCCCGGATGAACCTTATAGCTTACCTTACCGTCAAGTGTAGGAACAACTACCTCATGACCAAGAGCAGCCTGTGAGAAGGTGAGAGGTATCTCGCACCACACGTCATCGCCCTTACGTTCAAATATATCGTGCTTTTTGACATTAACATATACATGAAGATCGCCTGAAGGACCTCCGTTGTAACCGCTGTTTCCGTGGCCTGAAATATTAAGTATCTGATCCTGACTTATACCGGCCGGAACTGTTACAGTAACTGTTCTTGGAGAACGTATTCTTCCTGCACCCGAGCACTTCTGACACGGCTTTTCAATTATCTTACCCTTACCGCGGCACTTATCACATGTTTGTGAAGTCTGAATAACTCCAAAGGGTGTTGACTTCTGTACCGTAACCTGACCATTTCCGTTACAGTTAGGACAGGTTTTCAGTTGTGTTCCTTTTGAAGCACCGGTGCCGCCGCACTCCTTACACGTATCTACATTCTGATATGTTACTTCCTTTTTACAACCCTTTGCTGATTCCTCAAAGGTTATAGTTACAGACGCTTCAACATCAGAACCTCTTCTTGGTGCATTCTGGTTTCTCGGACTTCTGCCTCCTCCAAAGCCGCCAAAAAAGCTATTAAAAATATCTCCCAGATCTATATCCTGACCAAACGGATTGCCGCCGCCATATGCGGTACTTCCCGCACCGTAGTTAGGATCAACTCCTGCAAATCCAAATCTGTCATATCTTGCCCTTTTATCCTTATCGGAAAGGACCTCATACGCTTCATTTACTTCCTTGAATTTGGCCTCGGCTTCTTTGTTGCCGGGGTTAAGATCGGGATGATACTTTTTTGCCTGCTTACGATATGCCTTTTTTATTTCATCCTCGGAAGCACCCTTTTCCACACCGATCACTTCATAATAATCTCTCTTATCTGCCAAGTAAACTCACCCCAAAATCCTGTAACAATTACCGCATTCCCTTATTATTTTTATGCCCATGAACTACCGCAAAGAACTGGACACCAATGCGTACAAAAGCGGAGATACCGCCATTATCCTATATATGTCTATAATAATACATTATCCTACTTTTTGCAAGAAACTTTTTCTATTAATATTTATAATTAACATCAGTTCTGCTCTCCGCATTAAACATCTGATGCATAAATGCATACCATAGTGTTTATCTTCTAATCAAGCTGCCTCACCATACTAAACAACACAATACAGATTGTGAAAAATAAAGCCACAACTCACGTCTCACCTTAAGATTTGGAGAGCGAAGTGTGAAGTTTAATTGAATATTATAATATTGTTTTTTATAAAATCAGACTGATTATCGAAAATTTTCAAAGTATAGAATAAGCATAAGCAAACGAAAACATGACACGGATGCGGAAGCTTGCTGCAACCATAATACGCACAATGGGGAAAGCTTCTGAGCCTTCCCCTTTTGCGTATATTGCCTTAACGGTTTTTAATATCAGTTGTCATCAACGTCTGTATAATCTGCATTATAAACACCGTTATCGCTCTGTGGTGCCTGCTGCTGTGCTGCGCCCTGTGCTGCGGCATCCTGATAAAGCTTCTCAGATACTGCATACATATCTTTCTGAAGCTCATCCTTTGCAGACTGTATAGCGTCAATATTGTTCTGTGAAAGTGCTGACTTAACTGCTGCTACCTTTGAAGAAAGATTTTCCTTATCCTCCTCAGAAATGTGCTCGCCGTTTTCACTTATGAGCTTCTCTACAGCATAAACAAGATTTTCAGCATCGTTTCTCTTGTCAACTTCTTCTCTGCGTTTCTTATCCTCAGCAGCATACTGCTCAGCATCGTGTATTGCCTTATCTATATCGTCCTTACTCATATTTGTATTTGAGGTTATTGTGATGTGCTGCTCTCTGCCTGTACCAAGGTCTTTTGCAGATACGTTAACAATACCGTTAGCGTCAATATCAAATGTAACCTCAATCTGAGGAACACCTCTCATCGCAGGTGCAATACCGTCAAGCTTGAACAAACCAAGCTGCTTGTTATCCCTTGCAAACTCACGCTCACCTTGAAGAACGTTTACCTCAACCTGAGTCTGATTATCAGCAGCAGTTGAGAAGATCTGGCTCTTCTTTGTGGGGATAGTAGTGTTTCTGTCGATGATCTTTGTCATAACACCGCCCTGGGTTTCAACACCGAGTGAAAGCGGAGTAACGTCAAGAAGAAGAAGTCCCTGTACATCTCCACCAAGTACCCCTGCCTGAATTGCTGCACCTATAGCAACACATTCATCAGGGTTGATGCCCTTGAAGGGATCCTTACCGATAAGTCCTTTTACAGCTTCCTGAACAGCAGGAATTCTTGAAGAACCACCTACCATAAGGACCTTATCTATTTCACCAATCTTAAGACCTGAATCTGAAAGTGCCTGACGAACCGGACCCATTGTTTTCTCTACAAGATCAGCTGTAAGTTCATTAAATTTAGCTCTTGTAAGAGTATAATCAAGGTGCTTAGGACCTGTTGCATCTGCTGTAATAAACGGAATATTTATCTGTGCTGTTGTGATTCCGGAAAGCTCAATCTTGGCCTTTTCAGCTTCATCCTTAAGACGCTGCATAGCTGTTTTGTCGCCTGAAAGATCAATACCTGTGTCGCTCTTAAAGCTTGCAACAAGCCAATCTATTATCTTCTGGTCAAAGTCATCACCGCCAAGACGGTTGTTACCCGCTGTAGCAAGAACCTCCTGAACACCGTCGCCCATCTCGATGATGGATACATCAAATGTACCGCCGCCGAGGTCATAAACCATAACCTTTTGATCATTCTCTTTATCAACGCCATATGAAAGTGCAGCAGCAGTCGGCTCGTTAATAATACGCTTAACATCAAGCCCTGCAATTCTACCTGCATCCTTGGTTGCCTGACGCTGTGAATCCGTAAAGTATGCCGGAACTGTGATAACTGCCTGTGTTACGGGCTCACCAAGATATGCTTCGGCATCCTTCTTGAGCTTTGTGAGAATCATTGCAGAGATCTCCTGAGGTGTATATTCCTTTGTGTTGATTTTAACCTTATAAGATGTACCCATCTGTCTTTTGATTGAAGAAATTGTATGGTCGGGGTTTGAAACAGCCTGACGCTTTGCAACCTGACCCACAAGTCTTTCACCGTTCTTTGCGAAAGCAACAACTGACGGTGTTGTTCTTGAACCCTCTGCATTTGCAATTACTACAGGCTCGCCGCCTTCAATTACTGCTACGCATGAGTTTGTTGTACCAAGGTCGATACCAATTGTTTTTGCCATAATAAATTACCTCCGATTTGATTCGATTTATTTTATCTGTTTCTTTTAATTTATTATCAATGTCTCAGTTTGAGATCTGAACCATTGCATGACGGATAATTCTTTCGCCTATCAGATAACCCTTCTGATAAACAGACGATATATGATCCTCAGAAAGCTCAGGGTCATCAACTCTTGAAACCGCATTATGCAGATTCGGGTCAAATTCCTCTCCTCTTTCACCAAAGGACGTAACGTGAAGCTTTTCCAGTGCTCCTTCAAGCTGCTTCTGTATCATTTCAATACCTTTTTTGAAGTCATCAGAAACATCTGCATCCGATTTCAGTGCAAGTTCAAAGTTATCAACAACAGGCAGGAATGCCTCAACAGTTGCAGCCACTGCATTATCATATGTTGCAGCTTTTTCCTTCTCGGTACGCTTACGGAAATTATCATATTCGGCAGCCATTCTCAGGAACTGATCCTTCTGTTTTTCAAGCTCCTTTTTTAGAGCCTCTGCCTCCTCGTTAACCTCTGTTACTACTTCTACGTCCTCAACAGCTTCTATATTCTCAGCTGTCTGTTCGCTGTTTTCTTTTTTTACTTCTGCCTTTGAAGGTTTCTTCTTTGACATCGTTATCTCTCCTTTCAAACACTCATACATCAAGCATATCCGAGATCAGTTCTTCAACCGTCACGGCTGCATATTCAAGTGTTGAAATTATTTTAGGGTAGTTCATTCTCACAGGACCAATCAGTGCAATAGCACCCGAACACTGTGAAGATACAGTATAATGCGTTACCGCAACGCTCAGATTATTCAACGAAGGATCTCTGAGTTCACTTCCTATTATTACGCCCGCCTTATTATCGGCTGCAGAAATAAGCTTTGAAAGCTCTGACGAACGTCCAAGTATCTCCATCACTCTTTTTCCGTCGCTTGACGTAAGTTCAGGCATAACAAAAAGGTTAGATTGTCCTTTTATTGCCACTCCAGTTGAAAGAGCCTCTTTTGCGGCATCGTGAATTGCGAGCAGGACATTCGGCATTATCATAGACATCTCACCGAGCGATACAGCTGTTGTCTGCATAAAAGCAGGAGTCACAGCCGTCACAGGCATTCCAGACAAGCTTTCGTTCATTGACTTGTCAAACATATCCATCATTGACGGTGTTATTGAAAAATCACATCTGAACAGCTTTGTTTTTACCGTTCCGAGTGATGTTATCAGCACAGCCATTGCTGTGCGGCTGCCTGTCTGGACAAATTTTATATGCTTTATAAGTGCATTTTCACCGGAAGGTGCGGATGCCACAGATGCACAGCCTGTCAGCCTTGAAAGAAGCTCTGCTGTTTTTTCAAGGAGATGCTCCGGCGCATCGGCACTCTGTTCAAGAGAATCTCTTATTGCAAACTGTTCCTGACGAGTCAGCGGACGAGGCTTCATAAGATCGTCTATATAAACTCTGTAGCCAAGCTCTGTAGGCACTCTGCCTGACGAGGTATGGGGCTGTTCAAGAAGTCCAAGACCTGCAAGCTCTGCCATATCATTTCTAACGGTTGCCGATGAAACGTTAAAATCAAGCATATCGCACAAGGTCTTAGAACCGACCGGATCGCCTGTTTTTATAAATGTTTCCACAACCGCTTCAAGAATTTTCATTTTTCTTTCAGTCGGTTCCATTTCAGCCACCTCTCCGTTAGCACTCTCAAGCGTTGAGTGCTAATCTATTTATAATTTACCATTATCTTTCCCGATTGTCAATACCCTATTCAACTTTTTATATAAAAAATCCCTGATATTTTAATCAACAATCAATAGTAAAAAATTACAATTATCAATCGCGTTAACGTTGTATGGGGATTTCGCACTCTGTGGAGTACGAAAAAGTGTGCTGTCCCTTGACCCCAGTCAAGGCTTTATAAAGGCTTGAGTGAAACTTTACTCATTATGAGTACCAAAAGTTTATTTTTTATTCACATGAAACGGACATCGGAACTTGTGTAATGCATAACGAAAACTGAAACGTGAACATAATTATCAATTTAATAAACAGGCACAGTAACTGACTTAGAAAATAATACCCAAATTCTCAGAAAACGAGCCGGAAAGCAGTTCGACGGCAAGTTGTCGCATTCATATGACAACGCAATACTGGCTGTTTTTAAATAAACTTCTGTTCACGTCTTAGCTGCTGTGTAAACAAGGCAACTAACGGAATGTGCCGTCGGATATATAAAAAAATTTGGTCAAATGCATATAATATGGTATAATTAAAAAAACAGTTATCAAAAGGAGAACAACTCAGATGTTTAAATCAAACTTTATAAAAAAAACCTTGATATTTACTTCTATCATCTTTGTAACTTTATGCTTTTCAGCGTGCAGCAATAATGACTCATCTGAGGAAGATTCAGTTACACAAACAGTAACAACATCAATACCGGAAGAAAATTTTGAATCCTCAGAAGACGATTACTCTGTAACCTCACACAAAAAAAGCACAAAAGTTTTCGACATTGAAGACGGCAAAACGGACCCCGCACTTATTGGTAAATGGATGGCTGAAAATACCCCCGACATCTTCTATACTTTCAACGAAAATAAAACTCTCATAATAAATATATCAGGATCAGAGAGTACTTTACTTTACTATATAAAAGATTCAAGAATCTATATGTCAACTGATGAAAATACATTTCCTTCTGATAAACTTTATTCCGTTAAAAAAGATGTGTTTGTTTTAGGCGACCCAACCAACGGTGAGACTAAGTTTGAGAGAGTAAAAACAAATAAAACCGAGTGAGATTAAATTAACATCACAACATCCTTCGTAATTCTTTAATATATATTGTTGAATATAATAAAAAAAATTGTTATAATATACATACTAATATAAATATCAATAAAAAAAATCAACGCAGAAAGAAGGTAAAAGCTTGAAGCCGGAAAAAACAAAAGATAATAAAAAACAAAAAAACAATAAAGCGGATGCACTGCTTAAGCCAGTAAAACTCCATTCTCCGTCAGATTTCCCTTACCATAACAGAGAACTCAGCTGGATGGATTTCAACAGCCGTGTGCTTGAAGAAGCTTTTGAAAAGGATAATCCTGTTCTTGAAAGGGTAAGATTTCTGGCGATCACCGCATCAAACCTGGACGAATTCTTTATGGTACGTGTGGCAGGCGTTATGGACAGAATGCATTCAAAACCAAAGGAACGCGATGATTCGGGCATGACACCTGTACAACAGTTTGAGAAACTTACCGAAAAAATACACGAATTTTCTAAAAAGCAGTATTCCTGTCTTCACCATTCTATTATCCCTGCACTTAAAAAACATAAGCTCCGTTTTCTGAAAATAAAAGAACTTACCAAAACACAGAAGCAAAGCGTTGATGAATATTTTGACAAACTTATATTTCCGGTGCTTACACCTCTTGCAGTAGATACCTCACGTCCGTTTCCTCTTCTTGCCAATAAAAGTCTTAATATTGCAGTAAGACTTCTTAAAGACGGCGAGGATATTTTTGCAGTGGTTCAGGTCCCGTCTATAATACCAAGATTTTTCGAGGTAAAATCTGATACAGGCAGAGATTTTGTACTTCTTGAGGATATTATCACAAGCAGACTTTCTGAGCTTTTCGAGCTTTATGAAATACAAGCATACTGTCCGTTCAGAATAACAAGAGATTCCGATCTTGACATTGACGAGGATGCCGATGATCTCCTCGTAGAAATCGAACATTCTCTAAAAAAACGACAGCGCGGTGATCCTGTGCGTCTTGAAATACTCTCAAAATGTGATAAGGCACTAAAAAAATTTCTTGTTGATATGCTTGATGTTTCTCAAGAAGAAATATATGAAGTCTCAGGACCAATAGATCTTACGTTTTTCTCAAAGTTCGGAGGAATTGACGGCCTTGATGAGCTGCGCTTCAAGCCCATTATTCCGGTAAATCCACCGGCTGATTTCTTCGGATATGACGATGTTTTTGAAGCAATACGTGAAAAGGACAGAATGGTGCATCACCCGTATGAAAGCTTTGACTCGGTAATCAAGTTTATCAATCAGGCTGCCAAGGATAAAAACGTACTTGCAATAAAACAAACGCTTTATCGTGTAAGCGGAAACTCGCCTATTATCGCGGCTCTTATAAAGGCTGCCGAAAACGGCAAACAAGTCACAGTTCTTGTAGAACTTAAAGCAAGATTTGATGAAGAAAATAATATCGGGTGGGCAAAGAAGCTTGAAAAGGCAGGCTGCCACGTTATATACGGTCTGGCAGGCTTAAAAACACATTGTAAAATCGTGCTTGTTGTACGCCGTGAAAACAATGAAATAAGGCGCTATCTTCATATGGGAACGGGCAACTATAATGATATTACAGCACGCTTCTATACCGACATAGGAATGTTCACCTGTGATGAAAAATTCGGTGAGGACGCATCTTCGCTCTTCAATGTAATCACAGGTTATTCAACGCCGCCTGTATACAACAAGATGAAGGTTGCACCAACAGGACTTCGGTCATTCTTTGCCGAAATGATAATAAATGAAACAGAAAACGCAAGGGCAGGACTTCCCTCAGGAATAACCGCAAAAGTGAACTCTCTTGTAGATCCGGAAATAATAAGGCTTTTATATGAAGCTTCAAAGGCAGGAGTAAAAACAACTCTGATAGTCAGGGGCATATGCTGTCTTGTTCCGGGAATAAAAGGTATAAGTGAGAATATTCAGGTAAGAAGCATTGTCGGTCAGTTGCTTGAACACAGCCGTATATTTATATTTGAAAACGGCGGTATGAAAAAAATATATATGGGTTCAGCTGACTGGATGCAAAGAAACCTTGATAAGCGTGTAGAACTTGTATTCCCGATTGAAGACAAGGAGCTTATGGAACGTTCCTTCGGTATTATATCAACTATGCTTAAGGATGTTCTTAACACCCGCATTCAGAAGCCAGACACAAGCTATGAACTTCTTGACCGCAGAGGAAAAAAGGTTCATAACTGCCAGAGGGAATTTTCTGAGGAGGCTAAAAAAGCTCTTTCAGCAAAAAAAGATATAGTCCGTGAGGAGCGTCAGTTCATTCCGCTCACGGGAGACAGCTTCAAAAAGGGACCTGCTGAAAATAAATAATAAAAATATATAAAATTTTTATTGTAAAATATATATTTTTGATGTAAAATATTTAATATATAATCAACGGTAAAGGAGTGTTTTTTATGAAAAGAGTAGGCATACTTACAAGCGGCGGTGACTGTCAGGGACTGAACTCAGCAATCAGAGGAATTGCTAAAGGCTTATATGAGCATTATGGCAATCAGGTGGAAATATATGGCATTATTGACGGCTACAGAGGTCTTATCTATGGTGAATACAAGCTTATGAAGCCCGAAGATTTCTCAGGAATACTCACAAGAGGAGGCACCTTGCTTGGTACATCAAGACAGCCCTTCAAGCTTATGCGTGTTATAGATGAAACAAGCGTTGATAAGGTTGCCGAAATGAAAAAGCACTATTCGGAAATGAAACTTGACTGTCTTGCTATCCTGGGCGGCAACGGTACTCACAAGACCGCAAATATGCTCTCTGAGGAAGGCCTTAATGTTGTGACTCTTCCAAAAACAATTGATAACGACATATGGGGCACAGACGTCACCTTTGGCTTTCAAAGTGCCGTTGATATTGCTACACACGTGATCGACTGCATTCACACAACAGCTACTTCACACGGACGTGTTTTCATTGTTGAATGTATGGGACACAAGGCAGGTTGGCTTACGCTTCACGCAGGTATTGCCGGAGGTGCAGATGTTATACTTATACCTGAAATACCTTATAACATAGATAAAGTAATTGACTGCATAAAAACACGCACCAAGAACGGCAAGACTTTCTCGATCCTTGCTGTTGCAGAGGGTGCTGTGTCTGATGAGATAGCAAAGCTTCCTAAGAAAAAGAAAAAGGAAGCAATGGCAAATCTTATGTATCCTTCAATTTCGTATAAGATAGCTCACGAAATTGAAGAAGCAACCGGTCAGGAAACAAGAGTAACAGTTCCCGGCCATTTCCAGAGGGGCGGCAGTCCTGATGCATATGACAGATTCATTACATCACTTTTCGGAGCAGCAGCAGCTCAGTTCATCATAAAAGAAAAATATGGTTATATGACGGGAATGGTTGACGGTAAGGTTGTTCCTGTTCCGCTTAAAGAAGTTGCAGGAAAGCTTAAGTCAGTTCCTACAGACAGCAAGATAATAAAGGCCGCAAAGGATATAGGAATAAGCTTCGGAGACTGACGAGTTAAATATCCGGGAGGATGAGTTATGGCAGAAAACATTACTGAAAACGAACTTATAATGCAGGAACGCAAAAGGTGGGGTTTTTTCGGCATACCATGGACATTCACGAAATATACGCTTATGACAAAAAAACTTGTGATCTCTCAAGGTCTGCTGAATACTGTAGAAAACGAGATACTTCTTTACAGAATAACCGATATGACATATTCAAGAACGCTTCTTCAAAAGCTCTTTAATATGGGATCTTTGACGGTTCACGCACACGACAAGACAACACCTGTGCTTGTTATCAAGAACATCAAAAATTCCCGTGAATTCAAGAACAAGCTTTCGGATGCAGTAGAAAAAGACCGCATACGTATGAAGATGCGTCAGAGTGAGCTTGTGGATGCAGGACATCCTGATGGTCACGAAGATCATTATTACGATGATGATTTCTGATTTGCCGTAATATCGGGAAAATTATCCTTACGTAAACCAACAGAATTTTGAAAATGATAAAGAGCATATTTACATTTCATCACAGGGCTTTCAATCAAAGCCTGCTGATCATGTAAGTATGCTCTTTTTTTATATTAAATTGTTGATTGATTTTTTACACAGTAATTAGAACGACAACAGCAGTGTTTACCTACTAGTCAAACTTCCTTCGTTATTAAGCTGCTTGAGAGTTATTTTTGGATATAGATGAGAGCAGTTCCCCGATAAACAGTAACAACAGCTCTGTCGGAATTTATAGTGTTGCTCACACCGAGAGGAAAATCGGAGCTTAATATACCTGACTCAAGCTCATACAAAAAGCCTTTCAGCGTTACCCTGCAATCATCGCATCCGAACGGAAAAATCGAAAAACCTTTGCCTTTTTCAGAAATTATCGTCATCTTCCCTTTTTTCAGTATCAGACACCGATAATCATTGTCTTCTAAAAATCCTGTACAGCCTTTGTCCGCAATATAAAGCAGTGAACTCAAATTTGCAAAGGTGTGATCTGGACGACCGCCCGTTCCCCCGTATAACACAAAATTTTTGTATCCTCTCTTAATACACTCCTTGATGCAATAGTGCATATCTGTATCATCCTTGGTAACAGGCAGCTTTATTATCTCGGAATCAGGCTTCACCGGATATACAGATGAATCAAAATCACCAATTATCAAATCGGCTTTAATCCCTGCCCCATGTGCATATGTATATCCTCCGTCAGCACATACAACATAATCTCCGGGTAATACTTCTCTTTTTAGCATTTCAATATCAAGCACAGGAGAAGCTCCTATAATAACACATCTTCTGCCTTCCATAGTGTCACCTCATCTTCCGTTGACCGGATAGTTACCTCATTATTTCTTCTGCCAATCTGGAATGTTCTTGACCTCGTTATACATTGCTATATAGCTAGTGTGACGCGATTGTGAAATTTCACCTTTGTTCAAAGCTTCAAGAACTGCACAACCCTTTTCACAGGTATGTGAACAGCTCGTAAAACGACAGCTTGTAAGATATTGCTCAAATTCAGGAAAACAATATGCAAGGCGGCTTCTGTCAACAACCTCATATCGCTCTATGTCTACAGTGCCAAAGCCGGGAGTATCGGCAACATATCCGTTTCCGACCTTATAAAGCTCGCTGTGTCTGGTTGTGTGTCGTCCTCTGCCAAGCTTTTTGCTTATATCACCCGTCTGTATGTCAAGCCCCGGAAATAATGAATTCAAAAGCGAGGACTTCCCGACACCCGTATTTCCTGTGAATGCAGAAATTTTTCCTTCAAGCAGTGAAATTATATCCTTCGCACCTTTACCGTCCACTATGCTGTAAGACATTGCTTTTATACCGGCAGCCCTGTATACAGCGATAAGCTCACTGCAATCGGAAAGATCAGCCTTTGTGAATATTATAACAGGCTCTATATCCTTATCAAAGGCAACAGCCGTTATCTTGTCTATTATAAGTGTACTTGGTGAAGGTTCGGCAGCTGATGCTACAATAAAAAGCCTGTCAAGATTTGCAAGCGGCGGACGTATTATAAAATTCTTTCTGGGAAGTATTTCTTCAAGTGCAGCCGTATTATCGTCAAAAACTGTTATCACAGCCTTATCACCAACAGACGGACTTATCCCCTTTTTTCTGAACACTCCCCTTGCTTTACATTCATAAAGCGTGTCAGCGGCTTCAATATAATAGAAGCCGCTGATTGCCTTAACAATTAAACCTGTTAACTTTTCCATATATCACCAT
>CADACB010000002.1 GCA_902786345.1 uncultured Ruminococcus sp.
CAATAGTATGGCTGTCAAAATAAGTAGCTTCTTCGCCTGCATCCATTGCATCACGAGCAGAAACTGCTACAGTAGCCATTGAACCAACAAGAGCTGCTGCAAGAGCTATACCAAGAATCTTCTTAGTCTGCATTTGAAATCTTCCTCCTATTAAAAAAATATTGTAAAGCCCTTTAAAAGAGCTTTATCTGTAATGATTATACAACCGAAAAATAAAAAAATCAAGCATAAAGTAACAGATTTTTATTTTTTTTATTTTACTTATACACCACTTTTTGTATATAATCACGAACATTTTTTTTGTATTTTTCCAATAAAATAAATTATTATTTTTTATTTGTTTGTTTTAGATAATACTATCTTCAAATAATTAGTCAAAACATACATAGAATTAGTTACAGATTTATTACAAATTTTATTTTGATCCTTTTTTTACAGCGAATTTTCAACCATATTTGATCTGTTAATGTTAAAATGTTGAAAAAACGATGTAAACTCCTTATAAGCGTTTACGTTTAAACTATATAACTCTTGTTGTTATGTTAAAATCTTTCGTCAGTGCATCATAAAGGCGTGTCGGACAGAGAATAACGGATTGCAGTTGATTTTCAAACAGTAAAAGTGTGGTTTACGAACGCGGTCACGCACCGGCAGGTTTCCTCCGTTCACGCGGGCGAAAAATAAAGTGTTTGACAACCATCTTCATTATATATATAATGAATGAATAAAAAAAGAATTGAGGAAAGCAAATGAAATACTGTCCAAAATGCAAAAGAATATATAACTCAGACGAACCGCAAAATTGCCTGATCTGTGCCCGGAAGCTCATAAATGACCCAACCCGCTATTCACCGGTAAATATCATAACCGCCAACGGCTTTGAGCTTGAACGCATAAAGGCTGCTCTTACAGATTCAAAAATTCCATTTTCCGTTCAGGAAACCGCTAAGGATACCGGAATACAGATTCTTAACGCTGCACCGCCTGAAAACTGTTCCGTGTTTGTTCCCCTTGGCTTCTATACAGAAGCCTGTGAACTTCTGACAGGTATCGGTGCTATGAAAGAAGCGGAAGAGCTTAACGAAGATGACAAAAAAAAACTGAAAGAAGAGTGTGAGAAATCCGAATCTGAATTCTCAGACAAAAGCAATTCTTTTTTATCAAAGCTTCTTTTTATTATTATGTTTGCAGCTATGATCGCAGCAGTTGTTTTTGTTGCCGATCTTCTCATACCAATTTTGAATCCACATTATCAATAAGTCAAAAATCAGGTACGCTAATCTCTCACAGATCACCGTACCTGATTTTTATATTCCTGTACAATTATACAATTAATAAAATACTCATATTTTTTATCGAGTATAAACACTTAATATTTCAGTCAAAATATATCAGGATATTTTTTTCCTTTTGCGTGCCGCTGCAATTGAAACTGCTGCAACACCTGCCAATAAAGCAGAACCTCCTACTATAAGTGCAATGGTTTTTGTGGACTTTTCTTCCTGAACAGGTATTTTCTCGTAGCTGTAGATAACATATGCCGGAGTTTCACTGTATTCTCCGCTTGTGTTTGCAGTCTTCGCAAAAAGCTGCAGCCCATCAAACCTACCCTCCGAAGTCGTATAGGTTTCTCCTGTCTTACCTGACAAAACATCTGTTTTCAATATATTTCCCGAAGGATCAGTATGTATAACGTTAATCTTTCCGCTATATTTTACGTCAGTACCGTTTATCCACACTTCATTATGCACCTTACAGCCGCTGCTGCCAAAGGTATTATCCTTGCTGCCATCTTCTCCGCTAAACAGCGCATAGAGAGAATCTCTTGTACCGATATTTTTTATTGTCAGAGTATACCAGCCTTCTCCAAGTTCACTGTCAGCCTTCATAGCATCTCCATGTGCATCGGTATATTCTGTTATATCATCGCCGTCTTTTCTGTATACATATACATCTATTTTTTTCCAGTCATTTGAATTGTAATAATGCAGAACAAGATCAGCTTCCTCAAGCTCCTTATAATAGTAAGTAACGGTTATATTTTCCTTGCCTGCCTTACCTACAGCATTAGACGGAAATTTTGAAATATCCGTTTCCATTCCGTCAATATTTTTTATTACCGCTGTATACTCACTGCCCTCTCTTATTTTTTCAGTTATACTCGGAGCAACCGCTTCTTCCTCTTCGTCAGTCATTTTGTTTGCTTCTTTTAAATAATTAACAGTCAGATCAACAATTTTACCGTTAAACCTCTTATAATAATAAGTAACTGTCTGTATATCCTTTGTGAACTTGCCATCGACATTTCCTTCAACACGGTCAAAATCATATTCTGTATCAAGTGATTCGTCTTTACTTGTTGCATAAACCGAACCGGCTGTTCCTTTAAAGGTTTTTTGGGAAAGAACTTCATTTGTATCGCTGTCCTTATGTTCAACCCTTAAAGTACAGCTTTCCGACTTCAAGGAAAGTTTGTCAAAACTTTCCTTGTCTGCAAGGATCATAGCAGTTCTCGGCGGTAATACAACAGAGCTACCCTTTACCGTTCCCAATTCATTCAGACCAGCCTCTGTTTTATTCGCAATAATAGTCCACTCAGCAGGCAAGTTTTTTCCTTCCGGTCCCATCAGCTTAACTTCAGCCTTATCATCGTTAGAGTTGACAAGCACAGCAACATTTTTCCATTCCTTATCATTAGTAATGGAATTTTCAATTGTATAAGCAATCACTCCGCTGTCAGTATCAGCGAAATTTACAAGCTCAGCGGATTTCATAGACGAGTCTCTGAACGGCTTATAATGTTTTCTTATGTCTATCAGACCGATATAATATGATAAAAGATCAGCATATTTTTCTGTATTGTTCCAATTCAGCTGGTTGATTTCTGTTGACGAAATATAGCTGTTTTCATCGCCCAGCTTGGTTCTGGCAAACTCCTCGCCGGCCTGCATAAAACTAATACCCTGAGATGTAAATGTGAGTGCAGCGGCAAGCTTGTTCATATCAACAAGCTGCTCATCTCTTACATCATAACTCATATCATTCTTTACCGAAAGAACAAGCTTATCATACAATGTATAGTTATCGTGAGCAGAAGTATATGTTACAGTTTGTGAGGGCTGTGCCGACCACTTGTTATCAATAGTGTTTCCTGTAATCGCAGCTCTCAGATTTCCCTTGTTGCTGCCATTCTGTACAAAACCCTGATCACGTCCGTTAAATACGTGTCCTTTTACAGCATCTCTAAAATCATCGTTAAAAGCACCGATCCTTTTGTCAAGAAGCCTGATATTGCTCTTTACTGCTGTCTGTTCTTTTGTTGCAAGGCTGCCGCCTGTCCACGGCTCACCGTACATTATTATTTTCTGACCTCCGCTTACACGAGTATCAAGCGCCTTACGTATTTCATTCATGGTAGTTACATCGTGAACACCCATAAGATCAAACCGAAAGCCGTCAACATGATATTCGTTTGTCCAGTATAAAACAGAATCTATCATATATTTTCTGTACATAAGGTGGTCGCTTGCAGTTTCGTTTCCACAGGCAGAACCGTCGCTGAATGTACCGTCATCCCTCATTCTGTAATAATATCCCGGAACGGTCATCTCAAACCAGCCGCCCTCAGCTGTAAACGTATGGTTGTATACCACATCCATAATAACACCTATGCCTGCTTCGTGCAAGGCCATAATCATCTGCTTGAATTCGTTTATTCTCACATCACCGTGGAACGGGTCTGTTGAATAAGAGCCTTCCGGAACATTATAATTTTTTGGATCATAACCCCAGTTAAACTGATCAGATGTATCAGACTCATCAACTGTTGCATAGTCATATACAGGAAGAAGCTGAACGTGTGTTATACCAAGCTTTTTAAGGTAATCTATACATGTTGAATATTTTCCCTTATCTCCAAGCGTTGTACCCTTTTCTGTAAATGCAAGATACTTTCCCTTATGCTTAAGAGAAACACCGGAAACCTCACTGCTTGAGAAATCCTTTACATGAACCTCCCACACCACAGCATCCGTGGGATCATCATAAAGGATATGCTTATCATTTTCCCAGCCCTCCGGATTTGTAGAGGCAAGGTCAACGATCATACTCCGGTTGCCGTTAACCCCCGCTGCCTTTGCATATATATCAGCTGTTTCTCTTGTAACTCCGTTTATAGTAACAAGGTATGTATAATACAGGTTCTTTTTATCCCCCTCTACCTTTGCACTCCATACTCCGTTGTCACCCTTTTTCATGGACGTAGTAGAAATATCCTGAGCACCTTCTTCCTCAGAACTTCCGGTGGCATATATCTTCACCGCTACTCTTGAGGCAGTAGGTGCCCACACCTTAAACGTTGTCGCATTTTTTGTATATGTTGCGCCAAGATCATTTCCGTCATATGCCTGTGCATCAAGCTCGTGTGTATACTGAATTTTATTTTCTCCCGGCTTATTTTCATTTACCGCATTAGCCATCATACTTCCTCCCGTTATTATTGTAATCGCAAGAACGCATCCTATTATCTTTCTTAATTTCAGCACCCTTACCCCTCCGCCGCTGACTGTATTTTATATTTTAATTTTATCACACATCACCATAAAATTACAATGCCTTTTTAAAATTATTGTTAATTTACTGCTCATTACCATAAAAAAACGGGTACAGTAAACTCTGAACGAATACTGTACCTGTTTGTTTTACGTCAAATCCGAATTCTTGTTATATTTCAGCATAATGTGCATAAAGTCATCGCACGTCAGTTCTCTACACTACTTACGTCTTTTTTTTGAAGCAATTTTGATTTTTTTTGCTAAAAACTTTTTTCCGGAGATAATCTCAGATTTAAAATAAGAAGGACGTGCAGGTTCTTCCTTTACACCGTCTATCTCCTTTTGAAGTTGCTGGACCTCCTCCTCATATTCATCCTGCTCGTCATAGCGTGCTTCATATTTCCTTCGAGGAATATTTCTTTCTTTTATTCTAAGATATACAAATCTTCTGATAAGAGTATAAATAACATAGGTGACAGGTCCGCTGACAAGAAGTCCTATGATACCAAAGAAATTACTGAACAGAACTATTGCGGCGATAAGAACAATTGGCGGAAGACCTATCTTTGAACCCACAACCCTTGGAAATATAAGGTTTCCCTCTATCTGCTGCAGGATAACCATAAATATAGCAAACCATAACGCCTGCATAGGGTCTACCGTCAGCAGGAGTATTGCCATTATAGCCGTACCGATACCAATACCAAACATAGGCACCCATGACATAATTGCAAGTACAACTCCTCCGAGCGCCGCATATGGAAAACCGAATATTGTCATTCCCAAAGCCGTAAGCGAACCTATAATAAGACATTCTATCATCTGTCCTGTGATACTGTTGTAAAACGATTTGTTTGTAAGATGACCCACCTCACACACAAAATCTGCTGCCTTACGCGGAAACACTGAATAAACAAGCTTTTTAATATCAGAAGAAAGCTTTTCCTTTTTCATAAGAACATAAATAGCCATAACTATGCCAAGGAAAACATTTACTACCGTACTTATAAGCGACGAAACTACTCCGAACAGGGAACTTGCAAGATTTGTACCATTATCCTTAAGGAAATTAACAGCCGTATCCGTCAGCGTCTTCCAATCTATAGACATACCGTCAACAATCTGCTTTACTGTATCATTTTCCTTACTCATTTCATTCAACCAGTCCTGAATGTTCTTAAGAACTCCCGGAATACTCTCTGCAATAGTGGTAAGGCTCTTGGCTATCTCAGGTATAATAATTATCAAAAATGCACCTATTACAATAACAAAAATTATCATCGAGAGGATTATGGCAATAGGCCGTCTTGCACTTTCCTTAAAAGCACTCACAGGCTTTCCGTCTTTAGGACGGAAAAGATGCTTCTCTATAGCCTTCAAAGGAACATTCAGCAGGAATATAACAACACCCGCTATAATAAACG
Organism: uncultured Ruminococcus sp.; assembly: GCA_902786345.1. GTDB lineage: Bacteria > Bacillota > Clostridia > Oscillospirales > Acutalibacteraceae > UBA1213. Next base: position 5,978 of record CADACB010000002.1, read on the forward strand.
GAGTAAACACTCCTAAAAGCCAATTCAGAAACGAAAAGACAATGTTCATATGCCCGAAAGCAAGATAAACAAGTATCACACTCACCGCAAGGAAGAATATCTTTATTATATTTTTCCTGTTAAGCTCCAATGTACCACACCTCATTCAGCATCAACGCAACACACTTCATAACCTCAAAATTCAAAGACATTCCTGCAAAGTGCAATAATGCACATTAAGGACGAGTTCCACCGTGTGTCCCACGATTCTTGTTTTTTAATTTAAACTCTGGCTAAAAGTTATTTCAAATTATAATACACCCATTATTTAAAGTCAACAAGTATATCACAGGTTTTTCAACTTTTTTACATAAATATAACATACATAAGCTCAGAGTACAATAAGCTCCTTCGGCAGTGCAGCAAGGTTAATGCAGCCGTCTTGTGTAACAACCACCATATCCTCAATACGCACACCGAATTTTCCCGCGAGATAGATACCCGGTTCAACAGTAACGACCATTCCGCTTTGCAGCACAAAATTATTTCCCGGTGATACCGAAGGTGCTTCGTGTATCTCAAGCCCCACCCCGTGACCGGTTGAATGCCCGAAATATCCCTGAAAACCTGCCTGATCAATAAAGTTTCTTGCTGCCATATCAACCTCAGCACAGGTAACGCCGCTTTTTACTGCCTCAATCCCTCTCAACTGGGCACTAAGGACAGTATCGTACACTCGCTTCATTGATGCATCAGCCTTGCCATATGCATATGTTCTTGTCATATCACTATGATAGCCGTCAACTGTTGCACCTATATCAAACAAAACGAAATCGCCGAAGCTGACTTTGTGATTTGACGGAACCCCATGCGGCATAGAGGTGGTTTCGCCGCTTAGTACGATAAGGTCAAAGGATACACCGTCTGCACCGGCTCTGCGCATTCTGAATTCAAGTTCCAGCGCAAGCTCACGCTCACTTACTCCCTCTTTTATCAGCTTAAGAGTTTCACTGAGAGCATCCTCCGTAATCCGCTGAGCCTTACGCATTTTTTCTATTTCATCGGCGGTTTTGATTATTCTCATTTTGTTGATGAGCTCGTCAAGCTGTCTGTTCTTTATCAAAGAAGCTCCTGTGGAGCTTATAAGCTGATCTGTTTCAGATGCATTATTAAGGGTAAAAGCAGAACCCTCAAGCAATATATTTTTCAGAGTTTCGCTGTTAATTATGTCACACAATGCATCACGCAGACGTTTGAAGGGGACTACCTTACAATTTTTTGCCTGATTTTTTGCAGCCTCCTCATAACGTGAGTCAACCAAAAGATACGACTCTTTTCTTGTTACCAGAAGATAGCCAAGCGAGGAAACAAAATCCGTAAAATAGCGTCTGTTTTCATTCGAGATAATAAGTGCTGCATCAATACCGTCCGGCAGCATATACGCAAGCGTTGAAAGTCTCTGATCCATTTTTCTTCCTCTATTTCTCTAAAATTTTAAGCAATGCACAAAGTCCAAGATAGTAGCTTGTTTTTCCAAAGCCTGCAATTGAACCCGCACATACCGGCGATATAACGGATTCGTGTCTGAACTGCTCACGAGCATATACATTTGACATATGTGTTTCAACTGTAGGTATACGCACAGCTTCAATGGCATCGCGCAGAGCATAGCTGTAATGTGTAAGTGCACCTGCATTTATCATTATTCCATCCTTATTTCCGTAGGCGGAATGTATTTTATCAATGATGTCGCCTTCGTGATTAGACTGATATATTTCAAGCTCCAGTCCAAGCTGTTCAGCCTGCGCCTTTACTTCCTCATTTATGCTTTCTGCTGTTTGTGTGCCATATACCTCTTTATGCCTTATACCTACCATATTAAGGTTAGGACCTAAAATAAAAAGTATTTTTTTCATACTTATACCTCATTTTCTGTCATTATCCGCATTCACAACGGCATATCTGAAATTAATACCTCTTTCCTTAAGCTGACGCTTTCCTGCTTCAAAAACAGTTAAAGCTTTTTCTGAATACTGATACTTGAATTCTATCTCTATTCTGAATCCATCAAAACTTCTGCTTCCGTATTTTTTTTTATAGCCCCCGGCTTCTATATATCTGACATAATTATTTATCTTTGCCTGTAGCGCTTTCAGGTGATCATATTCCTGCACCGACCATGTATATGGATCCACAATAAGCAAAACAAGCGTGTTAGTACTATCCTCAATGCCTATAGCATCAATTATCTCTGTTTCTTTAACTGACATTATTCTCACCCTCATTATGAAGCTTTATTTTCTTTCTGACTCCAACCTCCATTTTCCGTCTTATCATAACAGAAATACCGTGTTCCTCCGACCTTGGAACAAGAAGTATTGATCTCATTCCGGCAAGATTAGCCCCAAGTATGTCAGTATATATCTGATCACCCACAACAAGAACAGACTGAGGTTTTTCACGAAGCTTTCGTTTAGCCCTGTTAAATCCAAAAGGGAATGGCTTAAGGCTCATTGAAACACAGTCCAACCCAAGCTTGTCAGCAAAAGGCTTCACCCTTTTTTTATAGTTGTTAGAACATATTACAATATGTATACCTTTTGACTTTATCAGATCTATCCACTCTTTTACGCCTTCGTACGGTATATGAGACGACGGGGGCGCAAGAGTATTATCAACGTCAAGAAGTATAGCATCAGTTCCAAGCCGTTCCAAAAGTGCAGGACTTATATCCGTCACATTTCTGAGTGCAGCTGTAGGTTTTAACAAGCTCACATTATCACGCTCCGCAGACTTATATAACAAAAAAGGATATTTCCTGTGCAGCTCAGGAATGCTTAAAGCAAACCCGACTCTCTCACATAACGGAAATACCCTTAAATTTCTGTGTAAAATACAAATTATTTGTACTTACGCTTACGAGCAGCTTCAGACTTCTTTTTACGTTTTACAGAAGGCTTTTCATAAGCTTCTCTTTTACGAACCTCGGCGATGATACCGCCTCTTGCACACTGCTTTTTAAATCTTCTGAGTGCACTCTCAAGAGATTCGTTATCCTTAATACGGATCTCAGCCATTTATCTTCCCTCCCATCCGCCCTAAGGCAGGGGTTTGTGTCATTACGATACCTATACATTATACCTCAACGTATCATACTTTGTCAACAAGTAAAATGCAATAAATTTAAACAATCATCTATGTTAACATTGCATAATTAAATCTCATTGTATTCAAGCACGAAGCAAGCTGCCGCACCCAATTTACAACTCAATAATATCCTTTTAAGGCAACACCGCATAATTGCGAAGTCATTGAAAATATGATATAATAAAAACATGAACAGACAGATGACACTGGCAGAAATGAATGATGAGTTTGGGCAGCAGCTTACCCACGTTCAAGTTATTGTAATTATGGAAGTTTTTAATTTGTCAATTATCTATTATCTAACAAAGATCCGATTCCTAAGGCATGTATGTAAAGAGAAACCACAGACATTTAACTGAATTATTACAAAGTCAGGGCGAGCGTAAGCTAAAGCAATCATAAATTGAGTTGCAGTGGCTTGATGTATAAGGAAAGCTATGATATAATATAAGCGGAAAACAAACAGAAAACGGATCACTAATATGAAAATCAGAATTTATATGGGTTTTTTTCGTCGTTTATTTTATAGCCGACGAATGAAAAAGATGAGATTTTATTTCAAAAAAGATAAAGGATTAAAATACTACCAAAAGCATATTGACGATAAGAATGAAACCGAGTTGATAGCCGTAAGAAAATTCTGTAGAGTCAGGCTTTTAAGATACAGCATTCTTGACGACCGTATGGAACGCAGTTCAAGCTACAGAATACGATTTCTCAAAGAAAAAAGAGGAATCTTTGGATCTGATATATTCATTTGCGCATATTGCGGAAGACCTGTACCTCTTAAAAAATTAAAAATAGATCATATTGTTTCTGTCTATAATGCCGGAAACAGTAAGGTATACAGAAAAATACTAGCCCTCAGAGGAATTGAAAACGTAAATGACATCCGTAACCTTGCTCCAAGCTGCAACAAATGTAATGCAATAAAAAGCTCAAGCGGCGGCTTATGGATCATAAGAGGGATGTTCGGCAGGTCGTGGATAAGAAGTCTTTTAAAAGAAACAGTTTTGTTGGTTCTGGGTGGCTTTGCTTTGTATTGGTGGTATAATTGGCTGAGAAATTCAGTTGATTATCACACTATAATAATGTATATAAACTCTCTCATAAACAAGTAAGTTTTTTGGAAAAATTACGATAAAATGCACCTTGGTTTTTAGCTAATGTGATAAAAATTTCGGAAATTATTTAAAAATATTGACTGTAAAGGTAAGTTATAATATAATTGTATGTATATAAGTGTGCGTATCGTACATTATGGTACATATTTATTTTCAAAAAAATTGACATAGAGGAGATTTTGCTATGGCATTGGTAATAAATTGCCCCGAATGCGGAAAACCCGTTATTAACAACGGTCAGGATTGTCCTTTCTGTTCCTATAGCTTCAAAGAAGGTAAAACCAGAGCACAAATGGAGCAGGAGCTTTTAGAAGCAGAAGAAGCTCTTCGTGCTGAAGAAGCGGCTAAAGCAGCTGAACAGGCAAGAATTGCTCAGGAACAAGCAAGAGCTGCCGAACAGGCAAGAATTGCTCAGGAACAAGCAAGAGCTGCCGAACAGGCAAGAATTGCTCAGGGCAAAAGCCGTTGAACAAGCAAGAATTGCCCGAGAACAAGCAATGGCAGCCGCAGTTCAACAGGCTGCTAAGGGAAGCAATATATTTGCAAAGTTCCAACAGAAAACTATTCAGAGAACTCCTCAGGTTGACATAAGCGAAAAAGTCAATGATATAGACAATCTGCCTGAAATACCAGAAAACTCGGACAAAAGCTCTCTTCCTCCGATGCAGCTTGATGCACCTGTACCGCTCGCAAAGATTGCAAGCACGCCGGCAGTTCCTCTTACACCTATAGAAAAGCAGAAGGAAAGCTCTGTGCTACCCCCGATGCAGCCGGAACGTGAAGTGACTATTGAAGAAATACAGAATACACCGGCAGTTCAGCTCACTCCTATACAAGGAGAGAATATTACTGATGCTCTTCCAGATATTTCCAGCCCCGAGGCAGCTCCTCCCAAAAGTGCACAGACACAAATAGAAGTGGAGATTCCTCAGAGCACCAATAATGTTATAAGAAATAAACAGCAGGTAGGTCAGTGGTCTCCATCACTTGATCAGCAAAGGGCAACTCAAACAAGGCCTCAACAGCCTGTTGCTCCCGTACAGCCGCAGGTATCTCAACAGCCTGTTGCTCCTGTACAGCCGCAGGTATCTCAACAGCCTGTTGCTCCTGTACAGCCACAGGTATCTCAACAGCCTGTTGCTCCCGTACAGCCGCAAGTATCTCAACAACCTGTTGCTCCTGTACAGCCTCAAAGACCCCAGCCAACTGTTGCTGTAAACACTCAGCAGCCTGCACCTCAACGTACACAGCCGCCCAAAAGACAATGGTCGTCTAACCCAAATGAGTTTAAAACACAACAGCCTGTACAGTCTCAGCAGCCACCTGTACAGCCTCAAAGACCTCAGCCGACTGTTGCTGTACATAATCAGCTGCCTGTACCTCAGCGTACACAGACACCAAAAAGACAATGGTCGTCTAACCCGAATGATTTTAAAACACAACATCCTGTACAGCCTCAGCAGCCACCTGTACAGCCTCAAAGACCTCAGCCGACTGTTGCTGTACATAATCAGATCTCAGAATACTCAGGGAAGACCCCAGGCTCCTCAGAACAGACCTCAGAATCAAGGAAGACCTCAGCAAAGACGCCCTCAGCACGGCGGTAAAATAGAACTTCAGCCAATTGAGCAAGAGCAGACTGAATACACTGCAACAGGCGAAAGACTGGAAAATCTTCCCCCTCAGCAGACACCTACAAATCCTAATTTTGATACAGAATCGTACGTTCACAATCTCAAAAGACAAATAAGAGAGGATCAGTCTCTTTCTCAGCAAAACAGACAACACGATGATGTTATAAAGAATGCCGAACAGGTAGAAGTAAAGCCTATGAAATTTGACGGAAAGCCAATTAAGGGCGCAACCGTAAATGTAGTAAAGGCACCTTCCGGTTCACACAAAGCACTGGCTCCGATAATCATTGTCGTGATACTTGTACTTGCGCTGCTCGGAATCGTTTTCTATATATTCTCAAGCGGTATACTCAACCCGAAAACGGCAAACATCTCATTTACAAAACCGGACAGTTGGGACGATGAGGTTTATGTATATGTGTTTGACGGAAACAATAAGAATGCAGAACGACCTGGTCAGAAAATGACAAAGGGCGATGGAAAGACATACACATATGTCGTAGATGAAAATCTTACTAACGGTAAGCTTATATTCAGCGACGGCAACAAACCAAATTCAAACAGATACCCCTTGACTGATGATGAAGCTTTAACGGTTGAAAAAGATAAGACCTATACCACAAGCAGCAAAAATGCAACCAATACAGCATCATCAAAGAGCAGTGCGTCAAGCAGCAGTCAGGCAAGTAAATAAAACCAAAGCAGCAAAGGCTGCCGCAAAAGGTAAAATTTTGCGGCAGCCTTTTTTCAGCATAAAACAGGCTGAAGCTGTTTTCCCTCAAGAGCATATTCTACTGAAGGTACGATTTGAGAAAAGTCAGCAACAAGAGAATTTGGCTTTATCAAGGGATCATCCTGCTTGAAAGGCACAAAATAAAAATGACGTGTATTAAGAAGCTTTCCTATATTTTGAGCTGATGCACCCAGTGCATCATTTGTAGCTATACATATTACCACCGGTCTTGCTCCGCGAAGATGAGATTTAACCGCCATAGTGACCGGCGTATCCGTTACAGCATTTGCAAGCTTCGCAGCGGTGTTTCCTGTACATGGTGCCACAACCATAATATCCGTCATTTTTTTTGGTCCTATTGGTTCAGCAGAAGAAATATCAGATATTATTTTCCTGCCGCAGAGATCTTCTATACGTTTATTAATTTCTGCAGCCTTTCCGAATCTTGTGTCAGTGGTATATGCATTAAATGACATTATCGGTATAACATCATATCCACACTTTATAAGCTCCTCCATTTGAATCAATGCTTTGCTGAATGTGCAGAACGAACCACACATTGCAAAGCCGACACGGATGCCGGTCATAATTGTTCCTCCCTGATGATATTATAAACGGCGTTTTTGATTATCATTCCGGATGTTTTCGGAGCAGCTTTTCCCGGAAGCGACAGTGCGTGTACAACTTTTATCCCTAACCGCTCAGCAGCTTCAAAGTCAACTCCTCCGGGACTTGAAGCAAGATCAACAACCAGTGCTCCGGAAGCGATCTTTGCAAGTGTATATGAATCAAAAAGCATGTGTGGAACTGTGTTGAAAATAATATCATATCTTCCGCACAGTGCCTGAGAGGATATTGCATTAAAACCTCTTGATCGTATAAATGCCATATCCTTAAGACTTCTCGCACTCACTGTCACCCTTGCTCCGATCCCTGCAAGCATATCGGCAAGCACACGTCCGATCCTTCCGTATCCTGCCACAAGACACTGTGAAGAATTGATGGTTCCGTCATATTCATGCATTGCGATCTCTATTGCACCTTCGCTTGTAGGCACAGCATTTTCTACAGCAAATTCCTCTCTATTGCTGTAATCATACACCTGTCCGCACTGAAAAGGAAGTTTATTTTGCATACCGCAGAAAACCGGCTTATTTCCAATAAGTCTTTCAGTCTTATCGTCAATTATGATACCGCAGTCCGAAAATGGTGCATTGATATTCTTTCCGTCACGTGAGCAGGGCAGCGGCAGAATGATAGCGTCAGATTTTTCTATAATCTGGTCAAGCTCCAGCTCTAAAAGCTCATTGAAGCTGTCACGTTTTTCAAAGCCACATATGCTCACACTATAACCGTCTTCTGCAATTGACCGCGCACAGTACAGCTGACGCTTGTCACCTCCGATTATACCAAAACTTTTTATATTAAACATAATCTCCTCCGGATCATCAGGAATTGTAAAGCATGGTTTCACTTTTTGCTTTACGGAATAATGTTCGCCTGTACTTACATATTATGCAAACTGTAAGAATTTGTTATGGAAAATTCCTGATCCCTGTCAATATCACATTCAATATATATTTTATTATTTCTTTGACAAGTGATGATATATAGTTTATAATATGTGTGTAATCTTCTCTATCGCTTGGCAGAAAATACTGAAGTTCAAAAAGGCAACTGTAACAGATAAAAAATAAAAAGGAGATTTTTATAATGGCTAAAGAAAATAAGATTACATACCTATCTGAAATAAAACAGGCTTTAATATATTTAGGCGGAAGCGGATCATTAAAGGAGATCAATCAAGTCATCAGCAAAAGAGATAAGTTACCTGCAATACATACAAATCCGAATTGGACAAGTAATGTTTCTGCGGAAATACAAAGGCATTGCAAGGATACAAAATCATATAATGGTTCAGAAGATATATTTTATTCAGTATACGGATTGGGAGAAGGCTTTTGGAGGTTGAAGAATTTTACATTTATTGAGTCTCCCAAAGCTAATATTGAAAAACGGATCTGCAATGTAATATTAGAAAATACTCATTTGAATACCACCGAAAAACAAATGATTATAAAAGCAAGAAACGGTCAGGGCATATTCAGAGACAAAATCATTAGTAAATATCACAAATGCATCATAACCGGAATTTCAGATAAAAGGCTTCTTATTGCAAGCCACATTCACCCTTGGCGTTCTGCCAACAACGAAGATCGGCTTAGTGAAGAAAACGGATTATTGCTATCACCCTTGTATGATAAGCTGTTTGATAAAGGTCTTATCTCTTTTAATAAGGATATGAAACTTATAATCTCAAAGGATATGCAGCAAGATGACATAAAGAAAATCGGATTTAACACAGACGAAATCTATATTCACTCACCCTCTCAGGAGTTGAAAAGAAATATGGAATATCATCGGGACAAAATATTTAAAAGATAAGATAATGATTTTGTATATAAAAAAGGACCTCCACTATTTATCATAGCCAAGGTCCTGTAAATGTCCAATATTATTTCAGCTGAAAAAACATATAGTTTTTATTAAATTATAACTTATAGCAAAAACAGAACTGTTTCCTCTTTAACCTCAGACTTTCCTCTTGATTTCTACAAAAAGCCGTCCCTTCCTGCTTTTTCCTGTAATATCGGCTACCTCAATCTTACCCTTTCCGCGGAGTGATATTTTATCTCCGCTTTTTATCTCTCTTGATATATCAGGTGAGATAAGCCAGTTTACTGCTACAGCTCCCTTTTTTATGAACTCAGCTGCTTTACTGCGTGAAATATCAAAGCTTTCGGCTGTTACAGAATCAAGCCTCATAGAACTTACGTTTATCGTTTTAAGCTCAAATTTCTGTTCTGGTAATTCAAGCATAGTGCAGCGTGAAACCTCTGCATTATATCGTCCTATTTTACTTAAATTGAATTCTATGTAATCGGCAGCATCGGCATAACAGAAAAAACGTGGTGTATTTTTATCCGGTAAAATATCACCGATCATTTCACGTTTGATTCCCAATCCCATAAGAGAACCAAGTACATCCCGGTGAGACAGTTCTGCATTATGTACCACTGCTTTCATAAGTACAACAGGCGAGCCACTATCTTGACAGTATTCGTCCGCCGAAGCCCGACATATACGTCTTTCGGCATCAACATAACCTCCGTCAAAGGAAATATATCCATAGAACTCACTTATTCCTGAGATCAACGACTGCTGCACAGGATCAAGAAAATGAGAATAGACAGCTGCATATTCCCTGCGACTTTTGTTTATCAGATCGTTTATTTTTCTAAGAAGTATTTTCTCATCATTATCAACAGTATATTTTGAAGTAAAATCCGTTACTATCACTCCCGCACTGTAATTTATCTTGAGTTGAGATATATAATATATTCATCAAGGCACATATTAAGCGTTTTCATCTTCAATGCATTATCCTTGCCTACATATCTGAAAAGTGACGGATTAAAATCTGTATCGGTATATCTTTGCTTATTTTCAGGATAACGCAGTATAAATCCGTATTTATATGAATTTTTTAAAAGCCATAGGTATTCCTCGCTTTGGGAAAACTCAAAAGTTTTAGCCGATGAAAACGTTATTGATAAGCCGAGCTGAGTATCTGCGTGATTGCCCATAGGTACCGTCAGTTCAGCATCCTCTGCCGCCCTTGCACTGCTCTGTCCCTCTCTTGCCATAAGACGTCTAACTTCATCCTCATAAAGCTCATTCTGCTCAGCCGCCGATATATAGCCTGATTTGATCTGTAATGCAAGTTTTTCTTTTTTTGCATCCTCCATAAGTTCATTCAAAGCTTCCATCAATATTTCATCTGCCTTGATTCCACCATATTCATCAAGTGACGGCTTATAAGATCCCGATAAAGGATTTTTAGGTGAGACAATCATCAGAAGCTTTTCATTATCCTCTTGTTCAGAAACAGTATAACTGTTTTCATACTCAATTTTTTTGTCAGGTATCCTTACTGATGAAATCCGGTTAAACCCTATTACCAGGACAGTAACTATAACAGCAATAACTAACAAAGGCATAGAAATTATAAGCACCTTCAAAACTGAGAGAGTGTAGTTTTTAGGCTGCAATTCCTTAGAGGCAGAGTGTTTTTTTCGTCTTTTTGATGCCCTGTCCTTCCCCAGAGTGGAATGTACAGAAATAATTTTATTTTTTATACTGCTCACCTCATTTTTTCAGTTAAATATCATCCAGATAATTGAGCAAAAATCTTTTTGCAAGGCTTTTCGGCATAATACTGTTTCTTGCTTCCTCAAACGTAAACCAACGTGCTTCATCAACCTCTTCTGTATTCATTCCGTCAAGAGCTTCCGTGTCAGCAACACACGAATAGTTGAGCATAAGGGTATTGGTTTTTGGAAAATATTCACTCTTATTAAATCGAAGCTCCCCTACCCTCAAACCAATCTCTTCATATGCCTCACGTATAACTGCATTTTCTGCATTTTCTCCCTTGTTGATATAACCTGCCACAAGAACGTTATTGCCCGTTCCATACTGTTTTATAAGCAATATTTTGTCTTTTGACGGGTTATGGATTATCATACTCACAGCACTTGAAAAAATAGGAAATCTGAAAGCTTCGCATTTACTGCAATATGGTATCATACCCTCTTTTTTCAAAGGCTTATCAACGAGCAAGGTTCCGCATTCAAAACAATATTTCATTCAGAAGCTCCTTTATACAGTTTTTTTACAGTCAGTTCCGATACTATGATCAATACAGCACAACCAAACATAACCTCAAATGGATAAGGCGGGAGTTGATCTGTTGTGATTATAAGCGGCAAAAGTGACAATGCACAAGCTGGTGGAAACGGCGTATTTATCATCATCATAAAATAAAATACTGAAACAGAAATTATTAATGCTGCGGCTGTCAGCGGAAGATGCAGCATATCACACAGCATAAGACGCATACACGTACCGAAGCATGCACACAGTCCTGTCAGGAAAAACATTATAAACGGAGTCTTTGCCGGCTTGCTGTCTTTTTGCATAAATTCACACAACAACACAATTAGCGGAGGAGCAAGTATAAACGATGCTCCTGAAAATTCAACAGCTAGCGCCATAAAAACAACCAAAGAAAAAATCACAAGCCATTTTTTCACATCAGTTTTAAGGTCAAAAATCACCGGACAAAATCTTACAGGCTTTCTGATTTTTTTTATTTCCATAGCATACTGAACTATAATTATTATTGCCGACAAAATCATAACCGATACAGGATAGAACACCGATTTTACATTTGTCATTATGGGAAGTATGCAGGCAGAAATAAGAGGAAACAACGTACACTTAGATAAAATCAGCAATATAAGGCAAATTGCAAAACCTATAATGATCTTTATACACAAAAATGTACTCAAAAAAGCAGATATGATCCATCCGACAAAAGCTGACACCGTCATACACACAACTATTCTTGAACGATCCGTATTCCACGGCTGTTTACCGGTTATCCATGCACCCATAACAAGAGCCGCCGCCTCAGGAAATATCATTTCTGTCTGACCGGACAGCTCTGCAATGAAGACCATCAATGTAACCATCACTGCAGATGCCAATATCCTTAAGTTTTTGATAATCATCACTCCCCCGAACTGTTTGTCACACCAAAAAAGATACAGCTTTCAATAAATCAGAATACTCATTACAGTACCACACATCTGTATAGGCATTAATATATACACAAGTTTTAATACGGCACACGTATTCATATTCAAAACTGATATATTCTATGTAAAAAGGCTGCCGCTGATATTTTTTCTGCGGCAGCCGATTCCATTCAACTGATTAACATTCTGCAATTACTTCAACTTCACAAAGAACATTTTTTGGAAGGGTCTTTACTGCAACACAGGAACGTGCAGGTTTGCCTGTGAAATATTTGCCATATATTTCGTTGAAAACTGCAAAATCATTCATATCAGCAAGAAAACATACGGTCTTGACTGCCTTTTCAAGAGATGAACCTGATGCCTCAAGAAGATTGCTGAGGTTTTTCATTACCTGCTCAGTCTGACCTTCAATTGAATCTGCTTCAACGTTTCCGGTTTCAGGATTAATAGCTATCTGACCTGAAGTGAAAACAAGTCCATTAACTTTTATAGCCTGTGAGTAAGGTCCTATTGCGTCTGGCGCTTTTTTTGTATATACTGCTTCTGCCATAGAAAAAACTTCCTTTCAATATACTTATTTTTTAAATAATTATCCTACTATTTTATATCCGTGTTTTGCAAGCTCATCCTTGATTTTTTGTATATGCTCGTGATTTCTTGTTTCCAAGGATAGTCTGAGATAACAAGAGTTAATGTCTGTATTCAAGTCAGCACGGTCGTGACTTACAGCAACTACATTGGCTCCAAGCTTTGATATTATTCTGGAAACAGTCTGAAGTTCACCGGGCTTATCGGTGAGTGCTATAGTAAATTCCGCAAGTCTGCCTGTTTTTTGAAGTCCTCGATCAATGACCCTTGAAAGTATTGTAACATCAATATTACCACCGGACACAAGGCAGCAAACCTTCTTACCTTTGATCGGGAATTTATCAAACAATGCCGCAGCAACCGAAACAGCACCTGCACCCTCTGAAATCAGCTTTTGCTTTTCTATCAATGAAAGTATTGCAGTTGCAACCTCATCATCGGTAACTGTCATTATTTCATCAACATATTTACTGCAAAGGTCAAATGTAAGTTCACCCGGAGTCTTGACGGCAATACCGTCAGCAAATGTATTTACACTTTCAAGTGTTTCTATCTGCTTATGAGCAATTGAAAGATACATTGAAGGTGCGCCTGCCGACTGTACACCATATACCTTAACATCAGGATTCAGCGACTTTACTGCATATGCAATGCCGCTTATAAGTCCGCCTCCGCCAATAGGAACGATTATAGCATCAACATCGGGAAGCTGCTCTAAAATCTCAAGACCTATAGTGCCCTGCCCTGCAATAACCATTTCATCATCGAACGGATGAATAAAGGTTGCACCTGTTTCCTTTTGAAGCTCGACCGATTTATCGTGTGCATCATCATATGTACCTTCTACAAGGCACACCTCTGAGCCATAGCTTTTCGTAGCCTCAACCTTAGAAATTGGTGCGGAATCCGGCATACATATAAGTGATTTAATGCCGTATTTCTGTGCGGCACGGGCAACTCCCTGTGCGTGATTGCCTGCCGAACAGGCTATAACACCCTTTGCCCTTTCCTCATCAGAAAGCTGTGAGACCTTATAATATGCACCTCTTGCCTTAAATGCACCTGTAACCTGAAGGTTTTCGGTTTTGAGATAAAGCTCGCAGTCATTTGAAAGATTTGTTGCATTGATCATATCGGTCGGTCTTATTACATCCTTAAGTACATAAGACGCGTGATAGATCTTATCGAGAGTCAGCATTTAAATATCCCCTTTTTACGGAATCTTTTCTTGTTATTTCTTTACTATAATAAAATACCGCTTTTTCAACAAAAAGTCAAGGATTATGCGAAATATCCGGAGAATATCTGTTAATTGGTCTGTTGCTGTATGATCAGAAAGCCTTTTACAAAATCTATCAAATATTAAGCTGCCGTATGTTATGTCAAAAATTACAAAAAAACTGCCAATTATTACAAATCAGTTGACTTGAAAATCTTTACAGTTATAATTGAATTAACAAGTATAAGTAAGGATGTTGAAAATGGTAAGATGTAATAATTACAGAAGCTCAAGCAGGAAAAGTCTCCGGAAAAGAAGAAATCCAGAGGAAAGCTTATTGCCATAATTACACTAATTGCTGTTTTTGCTATTGGCATAGGTATAGCTTTGCTTATATTCCTTATGAGCGGTACAGGTGCACCTTCATTTCAGGAACAGCTTTCTCTTGGAGAAAAATACTTAAGTGAAGAAAGATATGACGATGCTATTGACGCATTCAAAAAGGCTATTGAATTAGACCCGATGAATCCTGATGCCTACATAAAGCTTGCGGATACATATATTGCAAAGGGCGACTATACAAAAGCACTCGAAGTGCTAAACACTGGCTATGAAAAAACTAAAAATCAAAAAATAAAAACAAAAATTGATGAGTTTAGCGTCAACCAATCTGAAACTAATGATAATAAGGAATCAAGCGAATCATAACCAGAAACACAGAATGTCCCGAATAAGCAGATGAAATTCAGAAGTTTCTGTTCAGATTACAGAACAGAAGTTGTAACAAAGTCAGGCGACCTTTATATGTGGGGTGAAAACAATTTAGGGACAGTCGGGAATGGTACAACAACATCTCAGTTAACTCCCCAAAAAATAATGAGTAATGTTAAGGAAGCAGGTATTGAGTCTGTCACCAGCTATGCAATAACTGAAAACAGTGATTTGTATATGTGGGGGTATAATAATCTTGGATCAATTGGCAACGGTACAAAAGAAATTCAACAAACTCCACAAAAAATAATGAGTGCAGTAAAGACAGCAGGTACATATAAACACACAAGCTATGCAATAACCGAAAACGGCGATCTATATATGTGGGGAATTAATATTTATGGAACAATCGGCAACGATACAACAAATGATCAGCTAACTCCAATAAAAATAATGACTAAAGTCAAGGAAATAGGTATAAATAACAACACAAGCTACGCAATAACCGAAAGCAATGACTTATATATGTGGGGGTATAATAAATCCGGTCAAATCGGTAACGGTACAACGAATAACCAACTAACTCCAATAAAAATAATAAGTGAAGTAAAAGAGGTAAGTATTGACTATACCACAAGCTATGCCTTAACTCAAAACGGTGATCTATACATATGGGGAGATAATAGCTACGGTCAAATCGGTAACGGTACAACGAATAATCAACTAACTCCAATAAAAATAATGAGTGAAGTAAAAAATGCAGGAATAAATAACAACATCAGCTATGCCATAACAGAAACCAGTGATTTATATATGTGGGGATATAATAATTTTGGATCAATTGGCAATGGTACAACAAATGATCAGCTAACTCCAACAAAAATAATGGGTAATGTCAAGAAGGCAGGTATATCCAAAAATACATATCCCACAAGCTATGCAATAACCCAAAACGGCGATCTATATATGTGGGGTGATAATAAATCCGGTCAAATCGGCAACGGTACAACAGAGAATCATCTGAATCCCCAAAAAATAATGAGTAATGTAGAAACAGCAGCTATATATAGTAGCTCTACAAGCTATGCCATTACCGATAACGGCGACCTATATATGTGGGGAAATAATAAAAACGGTCAAATCGGCAATAGTACAACGGACAATCAACTCACCCCATACAAAATTGAGCTTGATGCCGGATGATAAAGCAAGATGATTAATACCTATTTTTGATTTTTTATAAATTTTTCCAAAAAATTCAAAAAGATACTTTATATTTTCTAAATTTTATTGTATAATAATTAAAAGAGTGTGCAGGTCAAAAGACAGGGCATACGAATTAAATTTATTTTTTTTGGAGCGTGATTACAATGGCATTGGTAAATGCAGCAGAAATGCTTAAAAAAGCAAAGGCAGGTCACTATGCAGTAGGTCAGTTCAACATCAATAACCTTGAGTGGACAAAGGCTATCCTTCTTACTGCTCAGGAACTTAACTCTCCCGTTATCCTCGGTGTTTCAGAGGGTGCAGGAAAATATATGACAGGCTTCAAGACTGTTGCGGCTATGGTTAAGGCTATGGATGAATCGCTGGGTATTACAGTTCCGGTTGCTCTTCATCTTGACCACGGTACATATGAGGGCTGCTATAAGTGCATCAAAGCTGGCTTTACATCTATTATGTTTGACGGCTCACACTACCCCTTCGAGGAAAACCTTGCAAAATCAAGCGAGCTTGTAAGTGTTGCTCATAACCTCGGTCTTTCAATAGAGTGTGAGGTTGGATCTATCGGCGGCGAAGAAGACGGCGTTGTTGGTATGGGTGAATGTGCAGATCCTGAGGAGTGCAAGGTTATTGCAGATCTTGGCGTTGATATGCTCGCAGCAGGTATCGGCAATATCCATGGTAAATATCCGGACAACTGGCAGGGACTTTCATTTGAAACACTTGATGCTATCCAGGCTAAAACAGGTGAAATGCCGCTCGTTCTCCACGGCGGTACAGGTATCCCCGCAGATATGATAAAGAAGGCAATATCACTGGGTGTTTCAAAGATCAACGTTAACACAGAGTGCCAGCTCTCATTCCAGGAAGCTACAAGAAAGTACATTGAAGAAGGCAAGGATCTTCAGGGCAAAGGCTTCGATCCCAGAAAGCTTCTCGCTCCCGGCTTTGAGGCTATCAAGGCTACAGTAAAAGAGAAGATGGAGCTTTTCGGTTCTGTTGGAAAAGCTTGATCCCAGATTCTTTGCTCAATTATATATATATAGTTTCTTCTGTATTTTGGTGCAAATACAATATGGTATTAACATCCGTATGTTGAATACGAGAAATGTTTGATCTCTTTTTTCATAGCAATAACCCCCTTATGTTTTTGGTAATATAAGTCCAAATCTTTACCATTAAACGTAAGGAGGTTATTTTTTCTGTCGGAAAAACCAGATTTTATTCAATATAAAGATATAAAAATAACGGCTGAAACAGTGGTTTTCTTATCCTCTTGATTTCAGCCGTATTCTATTTATTTAAAATATATTAATAAATTATCATTATAAATCAGAATACAATCACATAAAAAATATTTTACATTTTGTTAGTTATAAACGACTGGCTAATCTATAATATTCACAAAAGAAGTCTGATAGCGTGCTTAATTTAGCATCAACTTCTTGAAACAGTTTTCTGTTTATTATTCCATTGCAGCTATTCTGAGCAGTTTTCATAAGAATTCGGACAAATAAACAGCTTCTTGCGTGATTGGGGATTAAATAGATAAAAAACAGTTATAGTGATCGCCGTATCTCATTATCAGAATATTATTTCGTAATATTCATCCTAAAAAACCTTTAAAAATTTAAATATTTCAGATACAAAATGTTAAAATTAAGTTTACAGCAAGTTTTCCATATTCTACTTGAAAGATAGGTTTAAGTTTGGTAATATATTTGTAATAAAACATTGAAGCTTGAAAGGGTGATGAAAATGGGAAGAACGTCAAATAAAGATGCAAAAAGTGCGTTTGAAGATTATTTTAAAAGAGCAACCAGCCCGATGATGACTCTTTTGCTCCTTAACGAGAAACCTATGTATGTTTATAATCTGTCGCAGGAGCTTGAAAAGAGAAGCAACAGCACATATAAAATGAACTTTCTTTATCCTGTTCTTTATCGCCTGCAGCAACAGGGATATGTAAGAGAATACTCTCAGGAAATAACCGAAAGTCACAGAACACGCAATTACTATTCAATAACAGATGAAGGCAAGGAATACCTTAAATTTATGCTGAAAAAATACAGAGAGCTTCTCAACGCTGTAGATACAGTTATTGAAAACGGGATAACTCCCGATACCGATAGCTTGGAAAAAGACTGATCATAATCATCTGAAACATTTATAATATACTGTAACATTAGTAACGATATACAAATTACTGCATAACGCAAAGGACCGATGAAAGCCTGTACTTCATCGGTCCTTTTCAATATTTCAATTTATAGTGCTGCTTTTTCAGGAAATCAATAATTTTCAGCGTTAACCTCAAAGAAAGACTGAGGATGTGCACAAACAGGACATACATCAGGTGCCTGTGTACCAACGACAATATGACCACAGTTGCGGCATTCCCATATCTTAACCTCGCTCTTCTTGAACACTTCCTGCATTTCAACGTTTCTCAAAAGTGCTCTATAGCGTTCCTCGTGGTGCTTTTCTATTGCGGCAACACCTCTGAACTTTGCAGCAAGCTCAGGGAAACCTTCTTCCTCAGCAGTTTTTGCAAAATCCTCATACATATCTGTCCACTCATAATTTTCACCATCAGCAGCTGCTGCGAGGTTTTCGGCTGTTGAGCCTATGCCGTTAAGTTCTTTGAACCAGAGCTTAGCGTGCTCCTTCTCGTTGTCGGCTGTTTTTAAGAACAAAGCTGCAATCTGCTCAAAACCGTCCTTTTTTGCCTTAGATGCAAAATAAGTATACTTATTTCTTGCCTGAGATTCTCCGGCAAACGCTGCCATAAGATTTTTTTCTGTCTGAGTGCCCTCATACTTATTTTTTTTGGGTTCTTCAACAGGTTTCATCACACCCGGCTGCTTACATTTCGGACAGACCTCAGGTGCTGTATCGCCTTCATAAACAAAACCGCATATTGAACATACAAATTTCATAACTAAAACCTCCGTATATCTTTATTATAAACAAAGAGTTTACTAAAAAAAATTATAACATATTTACATTATAATTGCAACTATATCACCAAAATATATTGATATATACTCAGGTTTATATATTTGATATATGGAGACTTTGTTTTTTTATTATTTAAGGACGATCACACTGCATGCAGGAAGCTTTACCTTTTGATCTTTCACAGTGATCTGAGGATTATCATATGTTGCTTTTGCACTATCATCCTCTATCTCTGCATCATCACCGGCAGCAAGCAGATAGCCTCTTACCTCTTTGATCTCAAATGTATCTGAGGGGACATCTATTTCAGCAGCCTTATCACCAAGATTGTATATTACCATAACCTTTGATCCGTTATATTCTGATACATAGCCGGCAGTAGATTTATCTTTGAATTCTACTGCATTAAGAGTACCTCTTGCTATTTCCGGATTCTGGTTTCTAAGTGCTATAACTCTCTTGTAGAAAGTAAGCAGTGAATTCTTGTCCTTCAGAGCATCTTCAACAGACTGATCAGGAACAGATTTATTCGATGTATCAGGAATTCTCTCTACATATCCCGTTGTATCTGTCTTGGACCAATACATACCTCTGCGTTTTTCAGGATCATTCTGTGAGCCCGTCATCACAATCTCTTCACCGTAGTATATAAACGGATTTCCGGGAGATGTGAGATATAATGCGGCATTAAGACGCCTTCTTGTATCAGAAAGCAAATACCCTCCGCTTCTTGCAGTGTCGTGATTTGAAAGGAACTGTGCATCAATGGCATTTGGATTACTAGTTCTCATCTCATTTTGCCAGCTTTCAAGATATTCTACAAAAGCCTTTGCATCCTTTCGTCCGGCACAATGATTGATATGACCCGTTGCACCCTGAACATAGAAATTGAAGAAGCTGTCAACACCCGATTGATAGAATTGTTTAATAGTAGCGGAGTCCTTCCAGCATTCGCCTACCATATATACATCTTCTTTTATGGTTTTTGCATAATCATAAAGCCACTTAAGATCCTCCACTGATTTATCTGTACCGATTTCACTTTCAAACCAATATACAGCATCTAGTCTGAAGCCATCAACTCCCATATCAAGCCAGTATTTTACTATTTTCTGTATTTCTTCACGAACCTTTTCGTTCTTCAGATTAAGGTCGGGCATGTCAACATCAAACTGACTTTCATAATACCAGTCGCCTACTGTTGTTTTGGTCCAACCGCTTGCCTTATGTCCCTCTTTGAAATTATAGTATTGAACATAGCCGTCAGTTTTACCTTCCTTAAGCTCCTCAATAGCCTTCTGATACCACTGGTGTTTACGCGAAGTATGATTGATAACAAGGTCTATAATAACGTCTATGTGGCGCTTATGTGCTTCATCAAGCATTTTTTTGAAATCCTCATTAGTACCATATATATCGTCAACAGTCATATAATCAGCAACATTATATTTATGGTAAGAAGGAGACTCCATTATTGGCATAAGCCAAATACCATCAATTCCAAGGTCATCTGTTGTTGAAGCATCGCCATCGTTAAGATAATCAAGCTTTTTTGTTATTCCGTTTATATCACCAACGCCGTTACCGTCAGAATCATAGAATGAATAAGGAAATATCTCATAATATGTTCTGTATTTAT
This sequence comes from uncultured Ruminococcus sp., assembly GCA_902786345.1. Lineage (GTDB taxonomy): Bacteria > Bacillota > Clostridia > Oscillospirales > Acutalibacteraceae > UBA1213. The sequence goes on from CADACB010000002.1 coordinate 26,603, forward strand.
CCTCCGAAAAATTATATGTTACCGAGGTAAAGCCGCCGTCCTTTGGCAAAGCCAGACCATCGGCAGAATTTACAGAAGATGTTGTGCTTACTGTACCTGTTGATGCTGCATTATTATTTGATGATCCACAGCCGCAAAGTGCAGCTGAAACAATTATACTGCCTGCAAGAGCAAGTGAAATTATTTTATTTTTTGACATTGTTATTCTCCTTTGTATAAGAATAAAGCAGGGAGCGTACCTGCATCCCTGCTTTTTAATTCTGTAAATCAGCCCTTTACGGCACCGCCTGTTACACCTGCAACATAGAATCTTTGCATTATTACAAACAAAATTGTGATCGGAACTGCAATAAGCACAGCACCTGCACAGAAGTTTGTGAACTGCTTGTTAACGGATTCCGGTTCGAGCATAAGGTAAAGACCTCTTGCGATTGTATAGTTCTCGCTCTTGTCACCCATAAAGTAACTTACGAAAATGTAATCTGCCCACGGACCGATAAAGGTTGTAAGTGCAGTATAAACGATTATAGGCTTTGAAAGCGGAAGTATTATCTGCCAGAAGATCTGATTTCTTGTAGCACCGTCAATTTTTGCAGCTTCATCAAGAGAACGGGGAATGGTATCAAAGAATCCCTTTGCAACCTGATAACCCAGACCAGCACCTGCCGAATAAACGATAACAAGTGCAAAAAGGCTTTTCTCAAGACCAAATATCTGCATAATGTTTGCAGTAGCAACCATTGACATAAAGCCGGGGAACATACCAAGTATCAAACCAAAATTAAGGAAAGTTTTACGCAGTTTGAAACGAAGACGTGAAAATGCGTAGCTTACCATCAATATAAACAACGTTGAAATAACGCATGATAAAACAGCTACAAAGAAAGTGTTAAGCATCCATTGACCATAAGGATACTGCTGGCTGTTTTCCTCACTGAACAGTGCTTTATAATGATCCAGTGTAAAGCCCTGGGGGAACAGATGAGTAGACATACCTGTTTCTGTATTAAACGACTGCAATATAAGCCATACGATCGGGAAGATCCATATGATAACCATAATAGCAAGAATAGCATATACAATTCCATTGACGATTGCTCTCTTCCGTGCATAGCCCGTACGCATCGCATTCTGTGAGCTTGTCTGATTTGTCATGAGAATTCCTCCTCATTCTTTGATGCTTTAGACATATTAAATGTGATAAGAGAACCGATAGCACAAATAACGAATATAAGAATACCGATAACCGCAGCAAGGTTGTATGCTTTTTCTGTACCTATGGTCAGCTTATACAACCAGTTAACGAGAAGGTCGGTCTTCGTCGCGACGTAATATCCCTCGGCAGACTCTGACATACCGGTAAGGAAGAAGATAACGTTGAAGTTATTGATATTTCCTACGAAGGTAGTGATAAGATACGGAGTTGTTACAAAGAAAATATAAGGGAATGTGATCTTTGTGAACTGCTGGAAGGCATTAGCGCCATCAATACGAGCACTCTCATAAAGATCCTCAGGAATATTCATGAGAAGACCCGAGCTGATAAGCATTGTATATGGGATACCAACCCACATATTTACAACAATAACCGTAATTCGTGCTATATTCGGGTCTGTAAGGAACCTGACAGAAGGCAGTCCTATTCCCGATATAAGCGAGTTGATAGCACCGTGGTCATCAAGAAGAAGTCTCATAATGAGAAGTGTAACGAACTGGGGAACTGCTGCTGTAATAACGAACATTGTTCTCCAGAAGCCTTTGAATTTAATTCCCTTCTTGTTGATAAGCAGAGCAAGAATAATACCGAAAATATAGTTTGTAAAGGTTGCAAAGAACGCCCATACAAGTGTCCAAAGCAAAACCTTACCAAATGTTGCCGACTTCTTAGGGCTGGAATAGAATACTTCTGCAAAGTTCTTCAAGCCTACCCATTGATAGAGGTTACCCGGCGGCTGGTGGTTCTTATCATAATTAGTAAATGCCATAAATATGGTAAAGATAATCGGAAGAACCGTAAATAACAAAAGAAGGATTATCGGGAGAGTAAGAAGTGTTACATGGAAACGCTCGTCAAGATATGACTTTATTTCATTTCCGAAAGACTCCGGCTTTTTACCACTCTCGATTATTTTCTGAGTTGCATAAGCACTCTTGGTATTTGCAATATATACGCCAATGAATGCAACTGTTACAAGAACCGTAAGAATGAAAAACAAAAGAATTTTGTTCGAGTTATCATACGGTATTGCTTCGTTGATTTTATCAACACCTGTACGAGGATCCTCGGTAAACGTAGCAACTACTCTTCCGACTGTTGCTGTACCATACTGCATACCGTCTCTTGTGACTTTTGATGAAAGAAGTACAAGATCACTCGTAAAGATTCTTGAAATATAGAATGAACCGAAGGTTATCATAAAGTATATATATGCAACCTCAGCTGCAAGGAATATGAGGCCCTTCATAAACTGCTTGTGCATCATATTTCCTGCGCCCATAATTATGTACGACAGCTTTGTTCCGGCATCACCGTTAGCAAACCTTGAGCCGTAGTTTTTGAAAAAATTACCTATACCTACAAAAAATTTCTTGATAAAGTATCCGATTGCCATAAAGAATTTCTTTATGGCACCCGGAATACTCGTAAAAAACGACTTTATCTTGTAAGCAAGGCGTTGTCCTTTGGTCATCTGGACATAGTCAAGATAATCCATTCATACACAACTCCTTTATAAAACAACATTCAATATGCTCACGGGGAAAATACGAGCTGTCAGCATATAAATGCGGCAACCCGTATTCTAACACCCGAAAACGTTAATTTGCGGAGAAAATATTATTTAAGGTTAGCTACAACGTCAGCAAGTCTCTGCTTGATCTTTGCTTCGTTCCATTTACCCTTATCAACAACGATGTCACCGCCGAGAGTACCAACGCCCATTGCCCAGTACTTACCGCTTACGCTTGAGCCCTGAGGATGTGCATGACCGTCCTTAGCCTGTTCTTCAATAGCCTTGAATGCAGGATCGTCCTTAACCTTCTGGCCATCTATTTCTGCCTCTGAAGCCTTTGTATTTGTCGGGAGAAGACCTCTTGTCTTGTATCTCTCAACCTGAGATTCCTCTGCACCAAGATAATATGCAAGAACATTTGCACTGAATGAGAACTTTGTGAACTTGTTAACACCGATCAGCTTATAGCCGCCGAAGGAATCAAGCTGCTTCTGCTTGCCATCCATAAGAACTGTAGGAAGCTTAGCTGCACCAAGATTTTCAGCACCTATTGCAGCCTTTATGTCAGGTCCTACCCATGTACCGATAACAGCAGCTGAGAACTTGCCATCCTTAAAGCCCTGAACAACAGCAGCGTTATTTCCTGCAGTACCTGCGCTGCCCTGGAAACCGTCATCTGCATGTTTAGCAATCTCACACATAGCCTGAATAGCCTTTACACCGTTGTCTGTATTGAGATTTGCAACCTGCTTACCGTCTTTGTATGAGATCTCACAGCCTGCTGTAAAGAAGAAGCCTGTAGCATACCAAGCATCACCAAAGTTCATGAAAGCAACCTTGCCCTTTTCCTTAGACTTTGCGATAATTGTATCAAAGCTCTTTACATCATCCTCGGTAAGATCCCTCTTATCATAATACAGGAAGTAACCGTTATCAGATGTTTTAGGATATGCATATACAGTATCATCAACTGTACAAACATCAATAGATTCCTTGCTGTTTTCAGCAACAACATTTGCCTTGAAGAAGCTGGGAACCTTTGCTATTGCACCTGCGTCAACAAGTGATGAAAGCTGGTCATCAGCAAAATTAAATACGTCAGCACCGTTTTCAGGATCGTCAACGATCTTGCCGCCTGCATCACCTTCACCAATAGTACTTCTTACATCGACCTTAAGCTCATAGCCGGAATCTGAGAACATCTTTTCAAACTCAGCTGCACGTGATTTCTCAAATTTACCGTCATCACTTGAACACCATACCTTAAGGGTAATCTTACCGTCCTTTGCCTCTTCCTTCATCAGTTCCTTGATCTGCGAAACTGTTCCACTATCTTTCAGATCAATAGTTGAGGTTTCAGCAGGGGTTGAACCACTTGTAGCACCCGAACCGCTGGATGTTTTAACATTAGCAGTCGGATCACCGCTGTTACAGCCTGCGAGAGCTGTTGCTGCCATCATAGAGGAAAGGAGAAGAGCAATAATTTTCTTTGATTTACTTGCCATAATAATGACCCTCTTTCATAAAATTTTTATTTTTGCACGTCTGTGCCAAAGGCGTAAAATGCCGACTGCAAGCTTTTGCACAACAGCAAAAGCCGGACATTACTCCGCCGCTGTATTAATAATATCATACGAAAAAGCTGATTTCAACGGCTTATTGTCATTTTTATCCATATTCATAAATACAGACGTTTTATTTTGTTGATTATAACATATGTTTTTTTAACATTTGTATAATATGTATAATTTCAACAAATAATTATATCAAACTTGCACATTTTGTTTTTGTGCAAGTTTGATATAAGCTTTTTTAATCAATTTTAAATTTTTTTGAAAATCGGTAAAAAATTAATTAAATTTTTGTTAATAATCGTTGTGATTTCTCAAACTCCGGCATTTTTATGTCAAAATACACAAAGTATATTTCTTTCAGAATTTCATTTTATTGTATAAGATTTCACATAATATTTTGTGCAATAAATTTAAAATTTCTTGAATAAACCTTGAATTTATCAGGTTCTTTGTTTTTGTGCTCTTTTATTAATTTTATTAAAAATTTACAATTAGTATAATTTCAGAATATTATTCTGAACAACGCAGTGATTATTAGTATAATGCCTGCCCCTACAGTAAAAAAATTCTCACTAACGCTGCTTATCCTTCGTATACCGGAAGCCGTTTTTTCACCTATATATAAAAACAGCAGCTGAAAAACTCCACACACTATCGGAACAAATATTGCTTCACCGCCGCTTATTCCTGCACTGATGCCTGCTGCAAATGAATCTGCCGAAAGTGCTATTCCGATAATTCCCGCCTCTTTGGTATCTATCGTCTTCGAGCGGTCAATATCACATCTTCCGGGATCACCTATAATTTTTGCAGAAGCCGCAAGCAGGCTGTGCTCCCCCTCTTTTTCATTCTTCTTTCTGCCGGATACACCCCAAATCATATATAATCCAAGCGTCGCCAAAAGCACTGCCCCGATAATCTTACCCACAATCTCCGAAACAGTTCCGCTCAATATTTGACCGATCATTACCGCCGCCGCTGTTATCATAACCGAAACCACAATTATTATCGTTCTTGGCAGCAAATGTATTTTTATTCCGCCAAATCCACATGATGCCCCTATGCTAAGTGCATCTATACTCAAAGCTGCACTTAACAGCACAGCCTCTGTTAAACGCATCTTTTCACCTCCGGAATCATATACTCTTACATTATATGCAATACCGTATATAATCCGTTACCGACATTATCGGTGAAGGTTAAAGATCGTTGCCCTCACCCCCTTCCGTTATATTCAGCTTCTTACGTGATTGACTACAACAGCCAGTTGTGAATCAGATGCCGCAGAACTCTTACCGATATATTTTTCTACCTCAACAACAAGCAGTGGTAAAAGGGAAAGAATACCAACAATTACCCACTGTAGAGGGGTAAGAGGGATTGTGCGAAATGCAGCCGAAAGAAATGGCACAGAAATAACAGAGATCTGCATTATTGCCCCCACTGCAAACGCACCAACTAATTTCATATTTCCGGTTATACCTGTTTTAAAAAGCGAGTGACTGCTCCGCAAGTTAAATGAATGCACAAGCTGACTGAAACTTAATACCGCAAATGTCATTGTACGGCCTGTGACAGGTTCTCCTGATCCGTCAAAAAAAATCCGTCCTATCGTAAAAGCAAGAAAAGCAAGAGCACCTATAAAGCAGCCCTCTATAACTATACTCCTACCTGCACCCCCACCGAATATTGAATGCGTATCCTTCGAGGGTTTTCTTTCCATAATATCGGGCTCGGCAGGCTCCGCTCCCAATGCAAGTGCCGGCATAGAATCTGTTACGAGATTTACCCATAAAAGCTGCATCGCAAGCAGCGGTGAAGGCAAACGCATCAAAAAAGCACAAAGCACAGTCAGTATCTCACCTATGTTGCTTGAAAGAAGGAAATGAACCGTTTTCTTTATATTTTCAAATATTCCTCTTCCTTGTTCAACCGCTTCAACTATTGTTGAAAAATTGTCATCAGTTAATATCATATCAGCGGCGTTTTTTGCAACATCTGTTCCACTCAATCCCATAGCACAGCCTATGTCTGCACATCTAAGAGCCGGCGCATCATTTATGCCGTCACCTGTCATCGCAACAACCGCACCTCTTGACTGAAACGCTTTTACAATTCGTACCTTATGTTCAGGCGATACTCTGGCAAACACTGAATAGGAATAAATCTTCCTTTCCAGCTCCGGCTGAGTCAGCTTATCAAGCTCACCTCCCGTTATCGCCATACTGCCCTTAGTATATATTCCAAGCTCCTCTGCAACTGCCTTTGCAGTCGCAATGTGGTCACCGGTTATCATAACCGGTAGTATGCCTGCCCTTTTGCAGCGTAAAACAGCAGTCTTTGCCTGTGGACGCGGCGGATCAGTCATACCAATAAGACCACAGAATATAAGGTTCTTTTCAGCCTCTCCTATATCATCCGGAGGAGTTGAACAATCCTTATAAGCAACAGCTATCACCCTCATTGCCTTTCCTGCAAGCGATTCATTAACGGAAAGAATCCTGCGTTTTTCATTCTGACCAAGTGATGTATTTCCCGAATCGCCATGAATATTTGTACAGAGTGACAATAAAATATCGGGTGCACCTTTAGCTATAACTCTATAACCGCCAGTGGGAAGCTTGTGTACAGTGATCATACGCTTTCGCTTTGAGTCAAAAGGTATCTCGCTGACTCTTACAAATTGTTCATCGAGTCGGTTTTTCAGCTGTCCTATACCGGCAGCTGCATATGCTATAGCTGTTTCGGTAGGATCTCCGCTTGCTTTGAAGCCATCCGACTTTTTTGTGATTGTACAGTTGCAGCAAAGTGAAGCAAGCATAAGTATAAAGCTGCCTGACGGAGAATGTGCACTCACTGTTCCCGAAGATGATGATATGTTTGTAACCGTCATCTTATTCTGCGTTAGCGTACCTGTTTTATCTGAGCATATAACACCTGCACTTCCAAGCGTTTCAACCGCAGGCAGATGTCTCACTATTGCCCTGTGAAGCGCCATTTTTCTTACACCAAGAGCAAGAACGATTGTCACCACAGCAGGAAGTCCCTCGGGAATTGCCGCAACCGCAAGACTTATCGAAATCATAAACATTTCAAGCGGCGGTATACTCTGAAGCATTCCGAGAACAAAAATTACAACACATATTCCAAGAGCAGCTATCCCAAGTATCTTTCCTGTTTTTGCAAGACTTTTTTGTAAAGGCGTTTTAGGACTTTCTTCATTGTTTATCATCCGTGCTATCCTACCCACCTGAGTATTCATTCCCGTTTCAGTTACAATTGCCCTTGCGTGACCGGTTGTAACAAACGACGAAGAAAATATCATATTGCTTCTGTCGGCTGGAGCCACATCCTCAGGAGAAATAACATCGTGACGCTTATCGGAAGGAACCGATTCACCCGTCAATGCGGCTTCCTCTGCTTTAAGAGATGTGCTCTCAATAAGTCTTGCATCAGCACATACAAGATCACCCGCTTCAACGCATAATATATCTCCCGGCACAAGCTCTTCCGATAGAATTCTGATTTTTTTGCCTCCCCTTATCACAGAAGCGTGAGGAGCTGAAAGCTTTTTCAATGCATCTATCGCGTGCTCCGCACGGCATTCCTGAACCGTACCCACAACTGCATTAAGAACTACTATTAGCAATATCATTACGGGTTCAGTGTAATCTCCGTCTCCTGCTGCTGCGGTAAAAAAAGAAATTCCGGATGCAGCCAGAAGAATAAGCACCATAAAATCCGAAAACTGGGAGATAAATTTTATAAATATACCGCTGCGTTTTTTGGAGCTTATAACATTTTTTCCGTACTTATCAAGACGTGACTTTGCCTCTGCCGACGTAAGACCACTGTTCTCATCAGATCCAAGAGCGGATATGGTCTGTGAACAGGTCATATTGTGCCATTCCATAGCTTCACTCTCCATAGACTTTTTCTTATAAAGTATATAGAGTATGAAGCTTAAATATGATATTCTTATCTTATACTATTATCACTTTAAACGACAGATATTGTCAGTGCTTTACCTTCAGCTCCACTTTTTGGGTTGTCAGGTATCGCCCCTTGAAATCTGCAGCAAGGACGCAATCCCTACACCCGTTTTGTATGCTGCCATACAAATAATAATACTATATACATATAAACACAGACGGCAACAGATTTTTTCCGTTGCCGTCTATAAAATTATGCGTTTACTGTTTCAGATTCATCCTCTGACAGCTCAGCCTCAACTGATGAATCCTCTGTAAGCTCTCCACTATTTCTTCTTTCCAATATATAGGTTACAAAAAGCATAACAAGCATAGCCAGCGATATACCTCTGAGCACCCATCCATAGTTTCCGCTCATAAGGTCTACTTCAACAAACTGATTTGCTAACCACCAACAGCCTGCAAATACAAAGTACCCGGATAAAATATATACTACCCGGCTTTCGTTTTTAAACTTAAAAAACAGAAGCCCAGCCATTATAAACCAGAGCACAGCATAAACATATCCCATATATTTTTCTCCTTTTAAAATCAGTCTTTTTTTCTTTTTTCAGATATTTTATCTTTAAGTTTTTCCTTTGATCCGAAAAGAATACTGAGAATAAGATATACCATAAGGATTATAAGTCCGACATAATGTATAATCATCATAAAAACATTATCCGGTGATATTTGTCTGAAAATATAGTCAAGCAGCAGCCATACACCCTCATAAAGAAATATTAGTCCCACAGGTCTGTAAAACTGAAAGCTTCTCATTCTGGGCGTATACATCAATGTTGCAGCTGCCAAACATACAGCAGCACAAATAATCGCAAGCAGCATAAGCCAACACTCCTTAAAGCATATAGTATTATTATACTTGCTGACAACAAAAATTTCAAGAATAGAATAACACAAATCAGTTAAGACATAAGATGTTTTTTTCTTATAATATAACAAAAAAACGGACAAAAAACTGCCCGTTTTTATATTAAGCCTGTTGAGCTTAGTGATATGTTACATCCTCAGATACACCATCAAGAACATAAATATTTACATTTCTCAGACCCCAGTTGCAGCATTCATCATATGTAGGGAAGAACACGTCAACAAGGACATCGGTATAGTAGATAAATCCGCCTGTATCTCCGGCTACTGCATAACCGTATACATAACCGTCATCTGATACAATATAAAGAATAGAACCATAAGGAATTTCATCAGGGTCAACAGCCACTACGCCATAACGTGCAAGACGGCCTGTTGCTGTGCCTGCACCCGGCTCTGCATAATATGCTGTAGCAGGACCTGAAAGTACACGTGAATACTTAACCTGATTACCGTTCATATCTGTAAGTGTCTGTGTGCTCTCATTATCCGTTACTGTACCATAGCCAGTATCAACTCTTTCTTCCTTCTGTGCAGTGCCCTTAAGAACAACCTTGTTTACAGGCTTCTTTGTTACTTCATTGCTTACCTGCTCTGTAGACTCAAATACATCATTTACATACTTTTCTTTTTTAATGATTGTACGTTCGCCCTCAACACCATTTGTTTCTACTGAAGTTTCTCCCTCATAAAGTGTTTCCGTTTCCTTATAAACAATGTCATAATCTATTGTTTCAGTTTCCTTTACAGTCTTATACTTAACATTCTTTATAACGATTTTAAGACCGTCCTCAACTTCCTGATTAAGGTCAACATCTATAATATCATTTTTGCCAAGCTTTATATTGAGATATTCAAGAGCTGATTTTACAGTACCAGCCGGAACCTCTTTATTGACCTTTCTGCCTCTGAGATCAATGTTAAGCTTGAAACGTGCAAGCTTAATCTCAGTTTCAACAGTTGATGCCTCTACAGCAGATGCAAGAGAAGCTGATTCACTGCGGCTGAGAGTCATACCTGCTGTAAGGAAAGACTCTGAAGCTGAGCTTTCTCTGAGCGGAAGTGTCTTATCCTTATTAACGGTATCCATTGCAACACCTCTGAGTATAGAAATGTTAACACCATCGCTGCCGTCATCTGTACGAACAAGCTTATCGTTATCACCGAGAACCACACCTGTTTTATCAAGTATAGCGTTTGTATCAGGATTAATAGTATTTATTGTCATTTTCTTGTCGCCGTCTGTAACAGTTACAGTTTTTGACATTGAAGCTACCGAAACAGCTGCCGTCAAACATATCGCACACATAAGTGATACTGATATTATTTTCTTTAAAGCTGAACGATTCTTTTTCTGACTGTTCATAATAAAATCTCCTTAGACTTACCTGCAATTAAAAATTTGTAACCATTTAATTCGTTATAATGTTTGCAGGTTGTTTTAGTTGATGGTGCTATTATAAACCGTTTCTTCGTTATTGTCAAAAGAATTTTACCGATTTTTTTGTTAATTATGCACAATCAGCCTACTTGATTCGACACCATAAGTGCAATTCACTTGCACTTATTTCCTTTATTTTTGTCTTTAAGAAAAAAACAGCAATTTTTTTATGTGCAAATCGTAAAAACTTGATTACAAGATTGTAACAAAAATAAGAAAATATTATTATTGTGTAGATATACAATCACATATAAAAGTATAATTTGTTATTTATTCCTTATATAATCAAGGTTAACACAAAATTATATATGTAAGTCATTATCTCATTATATCTTGACACTGCTCGTCGCAAGCTGTTATTTTTAGCATATTTAATTCACTTTTTAAAATAAATATTCGCTTTTTATCGGCATTTTTCGTCATATATCTATTTTTTTACAACTAATCCTCTGAGCGGTCATATGATTACAACCCCCTTGTGAACTTTATTACAAAATTGAAATCTTTTTTAAATATAAATGCACGATATTCATTATCAGAACATCGTGCATTATTATCATATTAATAAAAACTCAGTCAGAACAAACTATCAGTTCCTCTCCATATGGAAGAGAACGAATATAGTCACAGAATACATGCCATTCGTCAAGCTTGTGGTTTTTTCTTGAATAATAAATACCTATAAGGTTTTCATAATTCAGCGTACAGGTTCTCATCTGATTATAGCTTGACGGAAGAAGCTGTATTATATCGTACCAAAGCTGCTTATCCTTAGTTTCAAGATATTTTACTCTGAGTGCTTCAAGCTTTTCTATTATATAGTTCATCACCTCAATAGTCTGTGAATCCATTTTATCACAGCTGAACTGCGAAATATCGAAGGGTACAGACGCGATTTTATGCATAGTGCTTGTTGAGTTAGCAACAGTACCAACCTTATATGTATCGAATTCCTTCCACCAATACATCGGTGCGGTAATATCCACGGATACAAACACTTGCCTCAGAAATTTTCTGTGATCACTTCCCGCTTTCCTGAGCCGTACCGCAAGAGAAAGGTCATTCTCTCCGAGTATGAACACGCCATTTTCATCATAATAGCTGTCCGACCTGCTCCAACTGTTCATGGGGTTTCTTGCGCCCCTGATAGCATTTTTTAAATTCATAACCTCTGAATTTTTTACTGTCAGCATACTATTTACCTCTCAATATTTTTTCTTTTTCTGAAATTTATAGCAGAACTGTGTTACAACTTTTTCCGGAAGAAGCCTTTTTACAAGCTTCAGTGCTTTGATTTTTGCCGATGGGATAACATACAGCTTTCCTTTCATAACGCCGTCAAGTCCTTGAACCGCAACCGTCCTGCTGTCAAGCGGAGCAGCCGAAAAACTTACACTTGCAACCTTATTGAATTCTGTATCAACAGGTCCGGGACACAGTGCACATATATGAACATTACTGTTTTTTCTTTTCAGTTCTTCATAAATACCGCCGGTAAGACTTACAACATAATTTTTCGTCGCATAATAGGTAGCCATCAAAGGTCCTGAGAAGAAACCTGCTATCGAGGCAACGTTTAGAATATAACCCTTATTTTTTTCTACAAAATCCTTAAGAAAAAGCTTGGTGAGAACGTGAACAGCAATTATATTTGTATCGATCATTTGCAGTTCGGTTTCCATTGAGGTCTCAACAAATTCTCCGCACAAACCAAACCCTGCACAGTTCACAAGCATTTCTATATTTTGACTTTGCATAACCTCGTAAAGCTTTTTACATTCCTCAAGATGTGATACATCACATCTCACACACTGTGCGTGTTTGCCAAGCTCCTTTTTTAGTTCCATAAGTCTGTCGGTTCTTCTTGCAACAAGTATAACATCCCAACCTCTTGAAACCAGCTCTCTTGCAATATCTCTTCCTATTCCAGAGCTTGCGCCTGTTACCAAAGCTTTCATTTTACTCCCTCATTTCATTGAATTCACCTATAATAATTTATATTATATTGTATACCTTTTCTGCATTGAATTTTGTAATTTCGAGCACCTCATTTACAGGCACATCAATTATTTCCGAAATACATTCAGCAGTATACTGTATCATTCCCGAATGATTTCTCTTTCCCCTGAACGGCACCGGAGAAAGATAAGGGCAGTCAGTTTCAAGTACAATATGCTTCAAAGGAATATTTTTTACAACCTCCACAGTTTTTCTCGCATTCTTGAAAGTAACAACACCGCCTATACCTATATACATACCAAGCTTTACAATTTCCTTTGCCATTTCAAGGCTTCCCGAAAAACAATGAAGTATACCGCACGGCTTATACTTTTTCAGAAACTCCAGCATATCTCCGTGTGCCTCCCTGTCGTGAATATTTACCGGCATAGAAAGCTTGTTTGCAAGCTCCAATTGACTCGCGAAAAGATCCTGCTGTATTTTTCTTGGTATATCATAATAGTAGTCAAGGCCTATCTCACCTATTGCAACTGCCTTTGAATGAGCTGCAAGTTTTTCTATTATATCAAGCTTTTTTATACTGTTCTCATCTGCACATTCAGGATGAATACCAACTGCCGCATACATACCTGAAAACTTATCTGCAAGTGCTATACTATAATTGGCACTGTCTATATCTGTTGCCTGATTCACGATACCGCACACTTTATCGGCAAACAGTTTCTGAAGAAGCTCTTCACGATCTTCATCAAAAGCCTTATCGTCATAATGTGCGTGTGTATCAAATATCATTCCCATAAGCACTTTCCTTTTCAATATCTTTACTACATTATAAAGTATTCTCAAATCCTTGTCAACGTACAGCCGTCCGGCAAGCTGTTGTTTGGACTGTTTTATTGCAGCTTTTGGATTTACTGCTTTAATTTCAATACCTGCTGATTTATCTAATCAATAATTAAAAGCTGACTGCGTACACAGTTTCTCGCGATATTCAGCCTTAATTCCGTATTCCAATTACAATTCCAATTTTCACTTTTCAAATTCCACATTAAATCACATTATGTTTACATTCTGTCTAATTAAAGTACCAAATTTTAAATACATAAAATTCTTATAAACAGGAACACGAAACCTGAAAATTATTTTTTTAGGGATTGTGCATAATCAGGAAAGTGTGTTATAATTAATAAAATAGGTGCAGTATGCAGTTCTTTGATAACTATATAACAAACTGTAATTTCAAAAAAGCGAGGGTGACACGGATATGAATATGGGAAAAATATTGGTAGTGGATGACGACATCAATATCTGTGAGTTGTTAAGACTTTACATTGAAAAAGAAGGCTATGAAGTGGTTATCGCAAACGACGGAGGTCAGGCTGTAACCAAATTCAAAACTGAAAAACCGGATCTTGTTATGCTTGATATAATGCTGCCCATACTTGACGGATGGCAGGTATGCAGAGAAATAAGAAAAACCTCTCAGTGCCCGATTATAATGCTGACAGCAAAAGGTGAGGTTTTTGATAAGGTGCTCGGTCTGGAACTTGGAGCTGATGACTATGTTGTAAAGCCATTTGAAACAAAAGAAATAGTCGCAAGGATCAAAGCCGTTTTAAGACGTATGGGCAGCAACAATTCCTCAACTGATACAAACGAAAACAAACAAAAAGAGGTCCGTTACGACGGACTTGTCATAAATCTGACAAACTACGAATTGAAGGTCAAAGGCGAACAGATCGATACACCGCCTAAAGAAATGGAGCTTATCTATCATATGGCAAGCAATCCCAACAGGGTATTTACAAGAGATCAGCTTCTTGATGAGGTTTGGGGCTTTGATTACTACGGCGATTCAAGAACGGTTGATGTTCACATTAAAAGGCTGAGAGAAAAACTTGAGGGTGTTTCTGATAAATGGGCACTCAAAACTGTATGGGGAGTAGGTTATAAGTTTGAAACTAAAGAATAGATTATTCTCCGGAAAATCACTCTTTCTTAAATATATGAATGTCAGCGTGCTTATTGTTTTTTTTAGCTTTCTCGTTCTGGGTATAATACTTACAATGACTATTTCAACATATTGGTCCAATGAGAAAAGAACAATGCTTGAAACACGCTCAGTGAACATAGCTGAATATGTACGTCCGAATATCAGAAGCAGACAATATGTCCCTGAAAAAGAGAATGAACTTGTATGGCTTAACAACAGTTATACCGAATATATGAAAAACTTTCTTATAATGTATTCTTCGGATGTAGGTGTTGACATACTGATAACCGATATTAACGGAAATACCGTACTTATGATCCAATCAGAAAAGGGCATACTTGATGAAAATGCAGTAATATCATCCGATATTATCAACGGAACCATAATAAGATCTGAATATTACGGAAAGGGCACTCTTGGGGGATTATACAGTAATGAAAGATATTTCTCTGCAAACCCCATATACAGCAGTACAACAGGCGGAGTAATAGGTACTGTTATCGTCACTATGGATACAAGCAATGTTGACAATGTAACAAATATGGTGTTTCAGATCTTTATACTTGCAGCAATTGCAACACTTTCAATGTCCATTCTTGCCATAGGTTTATTCTCTTATAATATGGTGAAGCCGCTAAAGCAGATGGCTAAGGCTGCAAAGCAGTTCGGAAAGGGTGACTTCAACATAAGAGTAAGCAGCTCTTCAAATGATGAAATCGGCGAGCTTGCAGCTGCATTTAACAATATGGCGGAATCCCTTTCTTCTTCTGAGATTACAAGAAAAAGCTTTGTTGCCAACATATCTCATGAGTTAAAAACACCCATGACAACAATTGCAGGTTTCATAGACGGTATTCTTGACGGTACTATACCTCCGGAAAAACAGGATTATTATCTCCATATTGTATCGGATGAAATAAAAAGACTCTCAAGGCTTGTACGTTCTATGCTCGACCTCTCAAGAATAGACAGCGGTGAGCTTAAGCTTAACTATCAGCAGTTTGATCTTCTTGACACCCTTGTCACGATCATCATAACCTTTGAAAGAGAAATAGAAAATAAAAATATAGAGATCAGGGGACTTGACACCATAACTCCCAAACAGGTATACGGAGATAAGGATCTTATCCATCAGGTCGTATATAATCTTATAGAAAATGCCGTTAAATTTACAAACGATGGCGGTTATATAGAATTCAATATAATTGAAAGCCTTGAACAGTTTGATTTCATAATCAAAAACAGTGGTATAGGTATAAAGCAATCGGAAATAGATCTTGTATTCGGCAGGTTCTATAAGACAGACAAATCCAGAAGCAAGGACAAAAAAGGTCTTGGTCTGGGTTTATATCTTGTAAGAAGTATTATAAGACTTCACGGAGGAGATATAAAAGCCAGAAGCATATATGGAGAATATTGTGAATTCGACTTCTATATACCAAAAAAACAACAAACTAAGAAGGGCTTGCCCGGAACTTCAAAGTAAATACTATAGGGAGGGTCGATAATGCCGGATAGTTTTGAAGATACATATAAAAATACACAAAACGAAGAATCCCAGAATAAAAATATTGCATCAGGCATCGGCTTTGCAGACAGCGAACCGATTACTGAACCAATGCGGTATTCTCAGGATACACAGACCACATGCGGAAATTTTCAGCCGGATCGCGAAAACCGTGATACAAAATACAGCAATAATCCATATGGCAGATTTCTCGAAAACGATTCGTTTGTTCCGCCGTCACAGCTTACCGTTAAGCCTCAACGACCGTGGCTCACAAAAATTATCCTTTGGCTGACATCAACAGCTTTTATTGCAATATGCACTTTTCTTATCCTCACGGTTATGAACAAAAATAATCCTGAAACAAACAACGAAAAGGATGACAGCAGAATTCCGTATAACGGTAACATCGAAACATCATATGCAGCTGATAACTCCCTTCCTGACGCGCCGGAGGCTTCAGCAGATCCTGACGGTCCTCAGATCTCAACAGGAAATCCTGATGAAAAAGTTGAGGGAAATATCGCAAATGAGGCATTTAAAAAGGCTTCACCGTCCGTGGTATGTATAACTGCATATCCTTCGGGAACGGATTATACCCTGACGCAGTCAGGCGAAGGCTCAGGAATAATTTTATCAGAAGACGGTTACATAGCAACCAACAGTCACGTTGTTAACGATAATATGGGAACGGGTGTAATGGTAACACTGAATAACAACACACAGTATCTTGGAACGCTCGTCGGTATAGATCCTAAGACTGACCTTGCTGTTATAAAGATCGCTGCAAACGATCTTACACCGGCAGACTTTTCAAACTCTGATTCCCTGTTTGTCGGCCAGGAGGTATATGCCATAGGCAATCCGGGCGGATCAGCTTTTTCAAACTCCCTGACAAGAGGAACTGTATCTGCAATTGACAGAATACTTTCCTCTAACGGATATGTAAAATATATACAGACCGATGCTGCGATCAACCCGGGAAACTCCGGTGGTGCGCTGATAAACAGTAAGGGTGAAGTGATAGGTATGAACACTTCAAAACTTGTCGGAACTGATTACGAAGGAATGGGCTTTGCAATACCAAGCAATAAGGTTGCAGATATTGTAAACAAGCTTATAAAATACGGTTATGTAAACGACAGAGGAACCTTAGGCATAGAAGGTACAACGTGCAGCCTTTATCAATCACGCAAGAACAACGTACCTCAGGGTATGGTTATTACTAAAATAAACAACTACAGTCCGCTTTTTACTTCTCAGGCAAAAGAAAAGGATATTGTAACGGCAGTAAATGACGTTACCGTAAAATCCTCATATGAGTTTATTGAGCAGCTCGGCAAATATAAACCCGGTGACACCATAAAACTGAAGCTTTTCAGAGCACCGGATACAGCCTCTTCACAGGTGCTCAGCTTTGAGATTGAAGTAACCCTCATTGAAGACAATGCATCCTGATTTCAGGTCAGCCCTTAACGGGTAATTTCCAAGCATTTGTACAGTATCAGACTGACTTTCTCACGGTGTAAAATTATTAAGTAAGTTTCGGTTTTTAACTGCAACTATCACTTAACATAAAAATCTTTACCAAAGCACCAAGGTTTGTGTGGAAGTGAGAACTGCGAACACTGAGTGTATTGTTACAAGAACAGAGTGAGCACAATCGAAAGGCTGATCGGAAGTCCGATCTATGCACAGACAGTCATTGCCGGAAGCTTGCCAAAAAAATCATTTTTTCAAATATAAAAGTTAGAATTTTGCAAACTCATCTTTTTTAAAAATGTTCAGCACTTTTAGGAAAGAGGGGGCCTCGTGTAACCGCACACCAAAATTAAATTCCATGGGCAGCTTGTTGGCGGATATTGAAAATTGATGGACTATATGTTAGAATGATTATTATGAATATTTGAGTGTTGTCAGCGGTAAGCAATTAAAAAAGTAAACTGCTGAAGACAGGAGGACATTATGGCTGATGTAAAAAGAATTTTTGTTGAAAAACGCGATGGATTTGATGTTGAGGCAAAAAATTTATGTGCCGATCTCAAAAGCAATCTCGGTCTTAAGAAAATTGAAAAGGTAAGAATAATAAACCGGTATGATATAAGCGGTCTTGACGAAGAAAATTTCATAAGAGCTGAAAAAACGATCCTCAGTGAAACAAATGCTGATTTGGTTTATGAGGAGAAAATGCCTGAGGCTGATGATTATCGCGTGTTCGCAATGGAATATCTGCCGGGACAATACGATCAGAGAGCAGATTCAGCTGCACAGTGTGTTCAGCTTCTGACACAGGGAGAAAGACCTCAGGTTGTCAGTGCAAAAATAGTTGCTGTTAAAGGAGATATTACAGACGAGGAATTCATAAAAATACAGAATTACCTTATCAATCCGGTTGAGTCAAGGCTTGCTTCACTCAACAAGCCCGAATCACTTGATATGAAGGCTGACAGACCTGATGATGTTGCTGTTATAAACGGTTTCATAGGCTGGAATGACGATGAAATGCAAAAATACTACTCTTCAATGGGTTTTGCAATGACGCTTGCTGATCTGAAATTCTGCCGGGATTATTTTCGTGATGATGAACACAGAGATCCTACAGTCACAGAGCTGAGAGTAATAGATACATACTGGTCAGACCACTGCCGCCATACTACATTCCTTACAAGACTCGAGAAAATTGAAATAGAGAAAGGTGAACTTTCAAAAACCATAGAAGATGCTTTGCAGCTCTATTATGACAGCCGTGACGAGATATATGGCAAGGATACCAACAAAGATGTTTCACTGATGGATATGGCTCTTGCAGGTATGAAACTGCTAAAAAAGAGAGGACTTATTCCCGATCTTGATCAGAGTGATGAAATTAATGCCTGCTCTATTGAAGTTCCCGTTACAATTGACGGTAAAACTGAACAATGGCTTGTGCAGTTCAAAAATGAAACACATAACCACCCAACAGAAATTGAACCTTTCGGCGGTGCGGCAACCTGTCTTGGCGGTGCAATAAGAGACCCTCTTTCGGGCAGAGCATACGTATATCAGGCAATGCGTGTAACAGGCTCTGGAGATCCCACATTACCGTTTGAAAAAACATTGGCAGGAAAGCTCCCCTCAAGAAAAATAACAACAGGAGCTGCCGCAGGCTACAGTTCTTATGGCAATCAGATAGGTCTTGCAACAGGTCAGGTAACAGAGCTTTATGATCAAGGATATGTTGCAAAAAGACTTGAGATTGGAGCAGTTATCGGTGCATCTCCTAAGGCTAATGTTGTTCGTGATGTTCCTGCTCCGGATGATGTCATTGTGCTGTTGGGCGGCAGAACCGGACGTGACGGCTGCGGCGGTGCTACAGGCTCATCAAAGGCACATACAACAGATTCAATTGAAACCTGCGGTGCAGAAGTCCAGAAGGGTAATCCTCCTACAGAGAGAAAGATTCAGCGCCTTTTCAGAAACAGCAAGGTTTCTACAATGATAAAACGCTGTAACGACTTTGGTGCAGGAGGTGTTTGCGTTGCAATCGGTGAGCTTGCTGACGGTCTTACAGTTGACCTTGATAAGGTAACAAAGAAGTATGATGGACTTGACGGAACAGAACTTGCTATTTCCGAATCACAGGAAAGAATGGCGGTAGTTCTAGATCCGAAGGATGTTGAAGAATTTATTGCAGAATCTGACAAAGAAAATCTTGAAGCAACAGCCGTTGCGGTTGTAACAAAATCACCAAGACTCACTATGCAGTGGAGAGGTAAAACAATTGTTGACCTCAGCAGAAAATTCCTTAATACAAACGGTGTAACACAAACCGCTCAGGCATATATTATTGCTCCAAACAAAGACAAATGCTATCGTATGCACGCCCCCGAGACTCTTTCGGGAATGACAACAGCTGAAGCCTTCAAGGCAAATCTGTCCAGACTTGAGGTATGCTCACAAAAAGGTCTTTGTGAACGCTTTGACTCCAGTATTGGTGCAGCTACGGTACTTATGCCTTTCGGCGGCATCACACAGCTTACGCCTCAGGATGCAATGGCTGCCAAGCTTCCGCTTCTTGAAGGTGAAACCGATGATGCTACAGCTATGGCATACGGATATATACCAGGTGTTTCAAGATGGAGTCCATTCCATGGCTCAGCATATGCCGTTGTTGAGTCATTGTCGAAGCTGCTTGCGATAGGTGCAGATCCGCTTACGGCAAGACTGACATTCCAGGAGTATTTTGAACGTTTGCATGATGTTCCGTCAAGATGGGGTAAACCTGCCGCAGCACTGTTAGGGTCACTTGAGGCTCAGATAAAGCTTGGACTTCCTTCTATCGGCGGCAAAGACAGTATGTCCGGATCATTTGAAGATCTTGATGTTCCTCCAACTCTCGTAAGCTTTGCAGTTGCTATGACAAAGGCATCAAAAACTGTTTCCGCAGAATTCAAAAAATGCGGTTCAAGAGTAATATACGTACCTGTTCCGGAAAACAAGGAAACGCTTATGCCCGACTGGGAGAAACTCAAGGCAATGTATAAGGCTGTTTACAGTCTTATGAACAGCGGAAAGGTTCTTGCTGCATCAACGGTACGCGAGGGCGGTGCTGCTGCTGCTGTTGCAAAAATGAGTTTCGGCAATAAAATCGGCTTTACTTTTGCAAACACTCTCACAAATGACGAGCTTTTTGCTCCTTTAAGCGGTTCGCTTGTAATTGAGCTTGCAGACGGTGCAGAGCCGGATGATATACTTTACTATGAACTCGGAACAACCACCGATAACGAAAATATTACGATCAACGGTACGGCTCTCTCTCTCAACGAACTGATCGAAAAATGGACAGGCAAGCTTGAGGGCGTGTTCCCTGTTAAGGCTGACTGTCCGGAAAATAAGTTTGAAGTACCGCTCTATAATGAGCGCAACAGCTCCTCTCCGACAATACACACAGCTAAACCCAAGGTGTTTATACCTGTATTTCCCGGTACAAACTGTGAGGTAGATACAGCAAGAGCCTTCGCTAAAGCCGGTGCAGAACCACAGCTTCTTATTGTAAGAAATCTTACTCCTGCTGCTATTGAAGAAACAATTGATGAGATGGTTCGTATGATAGAACGGTCTCAGATGATAATGCTTCCGGGTGGATTTTCCGGTGGCGACGAACCTGACGGTTCGGGTAAATTTATAGCAACAACCTTCAGAAATCCCCGTGTTTCCGAAGCTGTCAACACACTACTGAAAAAGCGAGACGGTCTGATGCTCGGTATCTGCAATGGATTCCAGGCACTAATAAAACTGGGACTCGTTCCTTACGGAGAAATCACAGACCTTAATGAAACCGATCCTACGCTTACCTTCAACACAGTGGGCAGACATATTTCAAGAATGGCATATACAAGAGTTACATCTGTAAAATCGCCATGGTTCTCAAAGGTAAATGCAGGAGATATTTTTGCAGTACCGATCTCACACGGCGAAGGCAGATTTGTGGCAAATGATGAAATGCTCAAAACGCTTATTGCAAACGGACAGATTGCAACACAGTATGTTGCTCCTGACGGAAGTGTTGCGTGTGACATTGAATACAATCCGAATGGTTCGGTATGTGCTATCGAAGGCATTACAAGCCCCGACGGACGTGTACTCGGTAAAATGGGTCACTCTGAACGTAAGGGCGATAATCTTTACTTCAACGTGCCATTTGAAAAGGATCAGCAGATATTTGAAAGCGGCACAGCATACTTCAAATAATAAATAAAGTGTTGTTTTCCTTATTGGGATACAGAACTTATTTTCACTTTCGAGTTATATGTAATTAAAATGTTACGAATTTTATATAACAATTACATTATTTTTCATTGAAATAATGAAAAAAATCATTCATAATAAAAATATATTAAAAATGTCGTTTATCGGCTTATTAAAAATTCAAGGAGGAATCTATATGCAACTTTTAAGAAAATGTTTAGCTGAATGTATCGGTACATTTGTACTCGTATTGTTCGGATGCGGAACTGCTTGTGCAGTAAAATGCGTTGGAACAGTGCCGAATGCGGCTTACCTTATGACAGCACTTGCTTTTGGTCTTGTAATTGTCGCAATGGCATATTCGATCGGCAATATTTCAGGCTGTCATATCAATCCGGCTGTATCTATCGCAATGCTTGTAAGCAAAAAGATGACACTGAAGGAATTCTGTGCTTATGTAGCTTCTCAGTTTATCGGTGCAATTGCAGGAGGCGCAATACTTCTTGCGATATTCGGCAAGGAAAGCGGACTTGGCACAAATGCTGTTTATGACAACAATATATGGACTTCACTGCTTATTGAAGTAATCCTGACATTTGTTTTTGTAATTGCTATTCTCGGAGTTACATCCAAAACAGAGAACAGTGCCGTTGCGGGCATTGTTATAGGTCTTTCGCTCACACTTGTACACATTTTCGGCATATATTTTACAGGAACATCCGTAAACCCTGCAAGGAGCTTCGGACCTGCAATTTTTGCCGGAGGTGACGCATTCACAAATGTATGGATATTTATAGTTGCCCCATTAATTGGAGGTGTACTTGCTGCACTGGTTTACAGCTTTTTATCAAACGGATATTGTAAAAACATTGAAGAAGCAGCTGATACAACTTCGGCGAGAGCAAGTGTAAACAAGCCGAGTTCCAAATCAACCCCCAAAAAGAAAAGACGTTGAGCCAATCCTATAACTTAACTGATAAAAGCAGCAGATCAAAAGTCTGCTGCTTTTTTCGCCTGCGGCAATGCGGAATGCTGCTTTCAAAATGATACCTCTGCCTTTCGTAAAAGTTCACATTTTATCATCTTGATTTACGATATAAACGCAGTTTTCTGGAAAGGGTATTACTTCGATACAACTAACCTACTAAAATTGATTTTTATATCACTATAAAAATGGTGTAAAGTAAATATGGGATTTTTTGCAGTTATCTGCCCGTTCACGCAGAACCCCTTCCGAAAACACGACGCAAGGATTGTGTGGAAAGAAAAAACGCAATCAGTGTATGCTCGGTTTGAATAGACAGAGTGAGCATAAGCGAGCACGGTCGCGAAAACGGGAGCGGCAACTTGCCGCCGATATAAAATTGGGGCTTTTATAATTGGTTGTATTGTGGTATAATATAAGGGAATATATAAATTTCTTAGATATGTCCTTTGGTAAATATATTTAATATGGTTTGGAGATGCTAAAATGTCTGATTTTGTACGAAACGAGATCTGCGAAGGTGTTGCATTCAACAGTATCGTGGATACAAGATTTAAAATAAGCCGTATAAGTGCAAGTCTTGCAGCTCCGCTGAACAAAAAAACAGCGGCAGCAAATGCTCTACTTTCGTGCGTGCTTACACGCTCATGTAAAAAGTTCCCCGATTTTACTGCACTCAGCCGCGAACTTGATGCTCTATACGGTGCGTCTCTTTATCCTTCTGTCAGAAGATTCGGGGATTTTCAGGTTATTACAATTTCCGCTGCAGGTCTTGATGATCGTTATTCACTTGACGGTGAATCTGTTTCTTCACAGCTTACAGAGCTTCTCTGCTCTATACTTTTTGAGCCTAATCTGAAAGACGGTCTTTTCAATGAGGATGATGTGGAACAGGAAAGACGACAGCTAATCGAAAATATAGACGCTGAATTCAATGATAAACGTACCTATGCAATAAACCGCTGCATTGAAACAATGTGCAGAAACGAACCTTTTTCGGTTGGACGCTTCGGCAGCCGTGAAGATGTAACTGCCCTTACTCAGGAAAGCATATTTAACTCGTGGAAACAGTTGCTTGACAACTCAAGGGTAGAGCTTGCAATGTTAGGAAGTGCTGATCCGGAAAATGCATATCAGGGCTTCAAAAAATATTTTGCCGATAAGCCAAGAAAAACAGGCGGTACAACAACGGTTGTTAAAGATATACCTGAAATAAAGCGTATAACCGAAACAGAAGAAATCTCTCAGTCTAAACTTGTTATGGGCTTCAGAGCAGCATATCCCGAAAATAAAACCCAGCTTGTCGCAAACTCGCTGATGTCGGCAATTCTCGGAGGAACACCTACCTCAAAGCTCTTTACAAATGTACGTGAAAAGCAAAGTCTTTGCTACTACTGTGCAAGCCGTGTTGATAATTCAAAGGGAATTATGCTTATTGACAGCGGTGTTGAAATTAAAAACATTGAAAAAACTGAAGAAGCTGTTATGGAACAGCTCCGCTTGCTCAAAAACGGATGTATTACCGATGATGAACTGAATTCCGCTAAGCTTGCGATCAAAAACGCATATATATCGTCACTTGACAGCCTTGGTGCATTACAGAGCTTCTATATTAACGGCATTCTTCTTGACAAAGCAATGTCACCCCTTGAGGCCGCCGCAATAGTTGATGACATATCAAAAGATCAGATAACAGAGCTTGCTAAACAGATAAAACTTGACACTGTGTTCTCACTTATAGGAAATTAAAGAAAAGAGGTGCAAACCGCAAACTGCGGCATAGAAATGAACTTTACCGAAATAACCAATGAACGCTTCGGCGAAAAATATTATAAGCTTCATCACAAATCCGGACTTGACATTATAATCTGCCCGAAAAAGGATTTCAACTCCTCCTATGCATTAATAGGCACACATTTTGGATCTATAAATTCCAAATTCATTCATAATGGAAAAAAAGTAACCGTTCCCGACGGCACAGCACATTATCTTGAGCATAAGCTTTTTGAAAGTGAAGAAGGCGATGCATTTACGCTTTATGCCAAAACAGGTGCATCCGCCAACGCATACACATCCTTTGACGTCACCTGTTATCTATTTTCCTGTACTGATAAATTCGATGAATCTCTCGAAATACTTTTTGATTTGATACAGTCTCCATACTTCACTCCCGAAACAGTCGCCAAAGAACAGGGCATAATCGGTCAGGAAATAAAAATGTATCAGGACAGCCCTGAATGGAAGGTGACAATGAATCTTCTTCAGGCACTCTATCATAATCATCCGATCAATATTGACATTGCAGGAACAGTAGAAACCATTGCTGAGATTACCCCCGAAATACTTTATGAATGCTATAACAGCTACTATAACCTTAACAATATGGTTCTTTGTATTGTAGGAAATGTTGATCCGGAAAGGGTCATAGAGATTGCAGACAACAAGCTGAAAATAAACGAACCCGTTCATACGGAAAGTATATTTCCAGATGAACCCTACGAGGTAAAACAAAGCTATACGGAACAAAAACTTCCTGTTGCAGTTCCGCTGTTCGCACTTGGATTCAAAGAAAAAGCTCCCAAAAGCTTTGCCGGCACAAAGGAGCTTATTTGCACAAGTATAATTTTGAAGGCGTTCGCCGGCTCAGGGTCATCACTCTACAGACGTCTGCTTGACGAAAAGCTTATAAATTCAAGCTTCGGTACAGAATATATGGAGGGCTGCGGATACAGAACAGTAATATTTGAAGGTGAGTCAAGAGACCCCGAAAAAGCTGCCGAAATTATCAAGGAAGAAGTTATAAAGCTGCATCAATCTGGAGTCTCAGAGCAGGATCTGGAAATAGCAAGACGATCTGTATATGGTGAGATTGCATACAGCTTTGACAGTCCCTCGGCAATTGCAAGTGAGGTTATTAATGCAGAGTTCACAGGCAGAAAAATATCTGAGGCATCAAGTATAATTGCCGAAATAACTCTTTCAGATATAAACGAACGTCTTAAAGACCAGCTTGACACAGGCAACTGTTGTCTTTCTGTTATCAAGGGAATAGATTGATATATCAAAACGGAGGAATGTAAATGTATAATGTCAGCTTTCCCGGACTTGGGCTTGAACTGACGGTAAATCCCGTTGCCCTCACTATCGGCAGCTTTAGTATATATTGGTATGGTATCATAATAGGAATAGGCTTTGCATTAGCACTTGCCTTTGCGGTAAAAAATCTGAAACGCTTTGGCATTCCGGTTGATGGCTTTATCGACTGTGTACTTGTAGGACTTGTGTGCGGTATTGTTGGGGCGAGACTTTATTATGTTATATTCAGGTGGAACGAATATTACTCACAACATCTCAATGAGCTTTTCTCCATTCATAACGGAGGTCTTGCAATATACGGCGGAGTTATTGGCGGACTTCTTGGAGGTTGTATTGTTGCAAAAATAAAAAAGCTTCCTATACCGGCGATACTTGACATAGCGGTTATGGGCTTTCTTATCGGTCAGGGACTCGGAAGATGGGGTAACTTCTTTAATCAAGAAGCATTCGGAACACCAACCGATCTGCCGTGGAGAATGGTAAGTGAAAATACAAACGGTGTGGGAGTTCATCCGTGTTTCCTGTATGAATCCTTGTGGTGTCTGCTCGGCTTTGTTTTGCTATATATTTTCAGCAGAAAATGGAGAAAATATGACGGCCAGATTTTCCTGATGTATCTTGTATGGTATGGTATGGAACGTATGCTGGTTGAGGGACTACGAACAGATAGTCTATATACTCCATTGTTCGGTCTGCGTGTTTCTCAAATACTTGCCGCTGCAACTATGATAGCAGGAATAGTACTTCTGATAATATTCAGAAAACGAACACTTAAAGCAGTTGATTCAATAAATGAATCAGATAATGCTTTAAAACAAATCACCAAAGCCGTTGATTCAACAGGCGAATCCGATCAGACTTTAACAGACAACACCCAAAACGGTAATATATAACATTCGAAAACCAGTGACTTTTAAAACTTAAATATAAAGGAGTGCTTAAAATGGCAGTAATCATAAGCGGCAAAGAGGTTTCCGCAAAGGTAAGAGCAGAAGTAAAGGCAGAATGCGAACAGCTTAAGTCAAAAGGTGTAACTCCCGGACTTGCTGTTATTATTGTAGGCGACGACCCTGCTTCAAGAGTATATGTAAACAACAAGAAAAAAGCCTGTGCAGATGTGGGCTTTGTTTCAGAAGAATATGCACTTCCTGCACATACAACTCAACAGGAGCTTCTCTCTCTTATTGACAAGCTTAACAATAAACCTGAAATCAACGGCATTCTCTGTCAGCTGCCTCTGCCGAAGCACCTTGACGAAAAAGCAGTCATAAATGCCATTTCACCATTAAAAGATGTTGACGCATTTCATCCCTCAAATGTAGGAAGAATTATGATTGGTGATTATCATTTTCTCCCTTGCACACCCGCAGGTGTTATGGAGCTTATTCACTCGGCAGGAATCGAAGTCAGCGGAAAGAACTGTGTTGTTATCGGCAGAAGTAATATTGTCGGCAAACCTATGGCAATGCTTCTTCTTCACGAAAACGGTACAGTTACGATCTGTCACAGCAAGACAAAAAATCTTAAGGAAATTTGCAGCAATGCAGACATTATTGTTGCAGCTGTGGGCAGACCTGAATTTGTCAAGGATGATATGGTAAAGGACGGTGCTGTTGTACTGGATGTAGGTATTAACAGAGATGAAAACGGAAAGCTGTGCGGCGATGTTGACTTTAAAGCGGTTGAACCTAAAGCATCATATATTACACCCGTCCCGGGCGGCGTAGGTCCTATGACTATCGCTATGTTAATGAAGAATACACTCAAGGCTGCAAAGCTCCAGAATAACATCGAATAAGATTATTCCGGTAAAGGGAGGAATAAAGTATGATGAAGATTCCGTTTTCTCCGCCTGATATTGGTGAGGATGAAATCAATGAAGTAATTGACACACTGAAAAGCGGATGGATCACAACCGGCCCAAAAACAAAAAGATTCGAGAATCAGCTTACGGCATACTGTATGAGCGAAAGAACCGTGTGTCTTGATTCCTGCACCTCGGCACTCGAAATGACATTACGCATACTCGGCATTAAAAAGGGTGACGAAGTTATTGTACCTGCATACACCTATACTGCAACAGCAAGTGCCGTTTGTCACGTAGGTGCAAAGCCTGTAATGATTGATTGTGCACCAAACTCTGTACAGATAGACTATGACCGTCTGCCTTATCTTATAACAACTCACACCAAGGCTATTATTCCTGTCGATCTGGGCGGAGTTCCCTGCGATTACGACAGAATATTTGACGCAGTTATCAGCAAGCGTGCACTTTTTATACCATCAAGTCCTCTTCAGGAAATATTCGGAAGAATTGTTGTACTTGCAGATTCAGCACACGGTCTGGGAGCAAGGCGAAATTTCATCAAAACAGGTGCCCTTGCTGACTTCACCGCATTTTCTTTTCATGCTGTTAAAAACCTCACAACAGGGGAGGGTGGAGCTGTAACCTGGAAAAAACATTCAGACCTTGACAGTGATGAATTATACCATCAGTTTATGCTTCTTTCACTGCATGGTCAGTCAAAGGATGCTCTTGAAAAAACTCAACTCGGCTCTTGGGAATATGATATTGTTGGTCCGTATTTCAAGTGCAATATGACTGATATTGCCGCTGCAATAGGTATCGCTCAGCTCAAGCGTTTTCCTGCGATGCTCAAACGCAGACGAAAGCTCATTGAGTTTTATAACCGTGAACTTTCCGATCAGACTGTTTCTGTATTGCAGCATTATTCTGATAAAGAAAAATTTGCATCCAGCGGACACCTTTATCTTGTAAAGCTTATGTGGCAGGACGAGGAATACCGCAACAACATTATAAAAAAGCTTGCAAGTTATGGAGTTGCTTCTAACGTGCACTACAAGCCCTTACCTATGATGACAGCATATAAGCGTATGGGTTATAACATAAAAGACTTTCCTAATGCATATGATATGTATAAAAACGAAATAACATTGCCGCTTTATTCTAAGCTAACGGATGAAGAGGCTCAATATGTTGTTGACAGCTTCAAGCGCGCTCTGAAAACATAATATATGACTTCATAAAAACTATCCACCACTGTTTTATACAGTTGGTATAAATATTTGCGTCGTTTATACCAACTGTATAAAACAAACACTTGACAAATCATCAATTATTTGGTATACTTTAAAAGTCGTTGAGAAACGATATAAAAAGTTGGTGTTGATGACGTTGAGGGTCCACCCGTTCCCATACCGAACACGGAAGTTAAGCTCAATGGTGCCGAAAATAGTTGCCTGGTGACGGGCCGTGAAGATAGGAAGATGCCAACACTTAAAGCAGCCACCCAATAGGGTGGTTGTTTTTTTTGATTTAGCAAAATAACACACACCTATGTTCAGCTGTACCTGCTCTGTACTGTGTTGTTTATTTTAGTCTTATAATGCTCTCATAATGAACTGATACAGCGTAAATTATAAATGGCAGTCATAACTAAAAGCCGTAATAAAAATGAATGTTATGCAAAATCATATCTCGCGGAAACTAATCTTTTAAATCTGACAATTGAAATTTTGCAAACTCATCTTTTTTGAAAATTGCTTTGTGAGCTTACAACCACAAATCTGGGAAATGTCCAGCGGTTTTAGGAAAGGGGTTACCCGTATAACTGCCCGGCAAAAATTGAATTCCTTGGATAAACCCTAAATAATTCTTGATTATTAGAGGAGTTTGAGGTACAATTATATTTCAGAATGAATGAAAAGATTTGGAGGAAATATCTTGTCTACTGATAACAGAGAACTGATTGAGAAAAGAAGAACCTTTGCGATTATCTCGCACCCTGATGCCGGTAAAACTACACTTACAGAGAAGTTACTTCTCTATACCGGAACTATACAGCTTGCAGGCTCTGTCAAAGGTAAAAAAACAGATAAGCACGCTGTTTCTGACTGGATGGAAATTGAAAAGCAGAGAGGTATTTCCGTAACCTCATCTGTTATGCAGTTTAATTACAATGGATATTGCGTGAATATAATTGATACACCAGGACACCAGGACTTCTCGGAAGATACTTACAGAACTCTTATGGCTGCTGATTCAGCTGTTATGGTAATTGATGCATCTAAAGGTGTTGAGGCTCAGACAAGAAAGCTGTTTAAAGTATGCCTGCTTCGTGACATTCCTATATTTACATTTATAAATAAAATGGACAGAGAAGCCAAAAGCCCTTATGAATTGCTTGAGGATATAGAAGATGTACTCGGTATACACACGTGTCCTATGAACTGGCCTATCGGCTGCGGCCGCGACTTCAAGGGCGTTTATGAATTTGCAAGCAAGGAAATTCTTGCATTTACGGCAAACAACGGTCAGCGTGAGGTTGAAACTGATAAACTCACCATTGATGATCCACATCTTGATGAAAGGCTTGGAGATACTTTAGCACAAACTCTCAGAGACGATGTAGAACTTCTTGAAGGTGCAGGTGATGAGCTTGATCTTGATGCAGTACGTCACGGTAAACTGACACCTGTATTCTTTGGATCAGCTCTTACAAACTTCGGTGTCGAACCATTTCTTGCAGACTTCTTAAAGATGACTACTCCCCCACTTCCAAGAAATACGGTTGACGGTGAGGTTGACCCGTTTGAAGATAAATTTTCCGCATTTGTATTTAAAATACAAGCAAATATGAATAAAGCACATCGTGACAGAATCGCATTTATGCGTATCTGCTCAGGAAAATATGAAAAGTCTATGGAAGTCTACCACGTTCAGGGAGATAAAAAAATGCGTCTTTCACAGCCTCAGCAGCTTATGGCACAAGACCGTGAGGTTATTGATGAGGCATATGCAGGCGATATTATAGGTGTTTTTGATCCGGGAATCTTCTCAATCGGAGATACTGTTTGTTCACCGTCAAAGAAGGTACGCTTCGAGGGAATTCCCACATTTGCACCGGAACATTTCGCACAGGTTCGTCTTAAAGATACAATGAAACGTAAGCAGTTTGTAAAGGGTATTACACAGATAGCACAAGAGGGTGCTATACAGATTTTCCAGAATCTTGGCGGAGGTATGGAAGAGGTTATTGTCGGAGTTGTAGGTGTGCTCCAATTTGAGGTACTTGAATACAGGCTGAAGAACGAATACAATGTAGATATTATTCTTGAAAGTATGCCATATGAGCTTATACGCTGGATAGATAACGAAAATCTTGATCCTAAAAAACTGAATCTTACATCAGATACAAAACGAATACAGGATCTTAAAGGCAAGCACCTTCTTTTATTTTCGAGTGAATGGAACATTACGTGGGCACTTGAACACAATAAAGAGCTTATACTTACAGATTTCAGTAAAAACTGATATTGACCGCATACATTCGTTGTAAAATGTATGCGGTCTTTACTATTTATTTTAATGTACATTTTGTATAATATATTTGATTTATACGAAGTGTATTCTAAGTCTTGCTCCACATATTGATGCTGCATAAGAAATTATTTTAATTAAATTTAATAATCTGAAAAATATTCATAATAAAACATAAATAAAGTTAAAGTACAGAGAGGATAATTACAATGAACAACAATAACAAAAACAATATTGACAATGACTTCGGGTTTATAGGAGGTTATAATCCCTTTGACAAAGACTATACAAATAATGATTTTTTTTCTGACAACTATAACATCAACTCAAACAATAACACTGATCCATATGTATCAGACCCGGAGCTTTTTACAGAAGATAACAATTATATAAACTCATATGATAATAATACATATTCCTCTGCTTCATCTGCAAGATATTCACATACAAAAAACTCTGCGTCTAAAAAACCGATTGACAAGCCTGTTATTGGTGTAATTTTGTTTTTTGCATTATGTATGTTTTTAGGAGCGTTCGTTACACTGATGAGTACCACTCCCAGAAGCAGCGAATATAACAGTTTTATGTCAAACGCAGTTGAAATTATTGCAAAATGCAGCAACGTGCAAGTAGTCCACGGAAATTACAATTACGATCATTACGCTGATATTTCTTACACCTACAACGGTCAGATATATACCGATAAGCACGTCCTCATTGGACACGAGGTTTCAAACGGCGAATCAATTAAGCTATTTATTGATCCGGCAAATCCAAAAAGAGTTATAAAAGACGGTAATCAGACAACCACTTTTAAAATAGAATTTACAATTGGATATGTTCTCCTTGCAATAGGCACTTTACTCACCATAGTTGTCATTGCAGCCATCATATACAACATCAGGTATAAAAGTCTTTACGGCAGTAATTATGAAACTACATTTAAGCGAACTTTACCACGAAAACCAGCTATTAAATCATATAATAGATATGACAAAAGTAACAACCATCAAAAATCATATTCCGACAACACCCTTATGAAGACAACAAATATAACAACAAAAAACATCGACAATCCAGATCACATTTACAATGATAGCTATACAAACAAAAACAGAACAGATTCCGTGCAAAAGGACTCTGCATCCAGCAAAAGTGTAAGAAAAATGGTAATCATAATCGTAATAATCGCTATTACCGTATTCAGCATTTTAAACGGAATACATATATTTCCGGCAATATTTACAAAGCTTGACAATGATAAATTTATGGAAACTGCCGTTGCCGCCGAAGGCGAATGTACATATGTAAGAGTAGAAAAGGTACACCGTGATCGCACGACAAGATACACATACTATGCAAGGATAAGTTATAATTATAATGGACAAAACTACGTCAGCCAAGAATTAATAATACCGAACGGTATTGCTAAAGGAGAAAAATATACTGTATATATTGATCCTCAAAAACCTGTAGACAGCAGAATTCCTTATGTATTAAATATGTTTGATGTCTACACATACTCTGTTTCTATGGTTGTAGAATTGGTCATTGGCATCGCCATAATTATAGTAACCATACGTTCAGGTAAAAACAACAAAAAAAATAATTAAAAATCAGATATTCATCTCTTGCCTTTCATTCATTCTTTACCACCTCAAATATTGATCCAGACCAAAAAAGACACGGTAAAACAAAAATACCGTGTCTTTTTATAAATAATCAAAAAATTATCCGATACTGTTTCATTTTAAAACAGAAACAAATCTAAGCAAAACAATACCGGTCGCTGCTCGCAAGCGGCGGAATTACCTGTATATACTATCTAAAGTGATAATAGTATGAATCAAACATCTCCCCTCACCTGTTCTACCCAGACTGTTTTTGACTCCATAAATATCTCACCATTGCTTGACTTGGCTTTCACTAAAATTTCATACGGTCCATATTCATCCGGCAAATTGAATTCGCAGCTTTCGCTTGCGGTATAATCCTGAATTATTGTTTCCTGTCCGTATTTTATATAAGAATAGCTGTACTCATACGTTAATCCCGGGTCATCAAGATTTTCTGCTTTAGCAGATGCTTTTATACGCTCTCCCTTTCGAGCACTGTTTTCTGGTGTAACTTTAAACTCTTTCAAATTCATACCGGTATCTTCAGTAATATTAAACATCAAAGTCTTATAGCTATATTCTCCATTAGCATCGATTCTTGAAATAATGGCACAATATCCGCCACTTGCCGGAGGCACCCACTCAATATAATACTGACACGTTTTTAATTTTTGGTTCCGCCATACTATTGTTTTATCAATTATGAAACTAACTTTTTTTGAAAATACCACCTTATTGAAATACATTATATCCAATTTGTAACCGCAATTATTAGGTTCCATATTATTATTTTTCGTTTTTGCAATAAGCTTTATAGGCCTAAGCAATGATATGTCATCTTTTCCGTCTTGAATATAAAAATCCGTAAATGTTAACGGCTCATCCTTTATTTCAACATCAATACTTTTTTTTCGTATGCCACCCGATGAGTCCATCGCAAACACAGAAATTTCGTAATTTCCTTCTTTTTCATAAACATATTGATCAAGCAAATTGGTATTTGCATCCGGCTCTTTATATTCTGATTCCGCTTCTATACGATTTGTATTTTTTTCTTTGATTACATACTTATATTTTAACGGTTCATAACCGCTTATGTATTTTACTGTATAACTATCCTCAACTCCAACATCGGATGTTCCGGTTAATAAATTACTCAACTCAAAATCAATGGGCTCCCCAACATTTTCAGTTATAAAGTAATTTTTTCCTTTGACTGCTCTATATCCATTTCCATTGTTATCATCCCATACGCCACTTCCGTTACCAAAACGTATAGTTGCCTGTGAAGCTGTACCTAAGGGAATAACAATTCTGTTGACATAACCATACATATCTGTGTCATATTCCATAGGTTTGTTAATCTCTGTATATGAATTATTGATTTTATAGCTAATAACAGGATTTTTATATCCTCTGTAATATACGATAGCATTATTGCCTTCAACGCCATTATGGAAATTTATAGTTTTGGAATCTCCGCATGCTGTTACAGGAAACTCACTGTCATTTCTTAATGTTGTTCCGCTTTGGTCATCATAAATAACGCAATCCTTAAGGGTTATGGAATTTTTATTTCCGCCTTGAGAGGAATATACTTCAATCTCCCAGTCAACCTCATTTATATCTGTGCAACCTATGGGATCCATAATATACCCAAGATCAAAAGCAAAGGTTCCTTCAGTTTCATTATTGCTTCCATCATAGCCAACTGTATCAAAGCCCCAGTTAGTCCATGGTATTATTTTTTTCTGCTCAAATGTCTTGTCTTCCCAGGTTCCCTTTATTTTCACGTTTGTATGGTATCTGTCCTTAGTACTTGTAGTAACCTTTACAAACTTATGCGGTACATAGGATTCAGGCATAACCTCAAGCCTGCTTACATCTGTAAACATTTGAATTCTTTTCTCTGCACTTATCACTTTATCTACCACGGATTTTTTATTTAAGGCGTCATATGCAGCCCAAACAAAACCTTTGTTACAATAATCCGGTCCGTGTGAATTTGCGATTTTAAAAGCGCCCATCTCACCTCTATCAATAACATTGTTATTATTTATGTCCGACCATATGCTATCATCATAGCCGACGATCGTCATTTCGTGGTCTCCCTCCTGACCATCGCAGCTTATAACAACTTCTTCTCCTACAACACCGTTATTATATCCTGAATTGTTACTTTTTAACTTAGAATAATTAAAAGAATTAAAGTATGTTTTAAACGGCAATACATCTCCATTTGAAAGTGCGGTTTTAATTGCCAAAATATCATCGTCATCAGTAGATGTGATAATTTTTCCATCAATTCCTACATTTTCTAATACTTCAAATTTTTTAACTTTATGTTTAGCTGCACTTTTATAAGCTTCTTCGTTTGTAGGCCATATAGAATAATCTCCGTTATATGGAAATTCTTCATTTGTAACACAGCCTATTTTTTTCAAAAAATCAGCAAGATAAATAAATGGGGTTCCACCCTGTGACATATTATTATTTGAAAAGTTAAATAAAAATCTTGGTGAAAAAGAATTCTCATAGGTTGCTGTACGATCTCTGGATTTATTATACGTATAGCTAAGTGTATAGTAAGCTGTTGCCCAGCTTGCACAAGAACCTATCCCACCCTGACTTGCAATCGGCGGAAAATATTTGTTTGCACTGTTGTCTACTTTTGAGGGGAGGGATGATGCTCCATACATAGCAAACTCTTTTTCATTAACATTTGTTATATATTCATCATTAATATATGTTTCTTTTTTAGTTTCTTCCTGATAATTTTTATCCTTGATATTTCCGGTCAAAGATGAATCAGTTTCCTGATAATCGTTCGCATTTCCCGATATTGATCCAACCGATAATGAAATGACTGATGCTAACAATAATGATATTATTTTTCTTGGTTTTTTGTAAAATTTTTTATTCATTGTTATCCTCCTGTTTTAGTGTATATTTATTTAATTTTACACTGAATTGATTAAAAAAACAATCTATAAAATCAATAAAATACGATTTAAATATTGTGCATTTAGTCAAAAAAAACGGTCAAAAATCCTCGCCATAGGGTTTTCAACCGTTTTCTCCTCAATTGTTGAATTTCAAAGCGTCATTCCTTTTTATAAAGACACTTGTCTCCGCTGTATTCAAAAATGTATACCGCGTTGCTCGATGAAAGAGCTCCGTTTGCTCCGAACCATCTGTCTCCAATGTGGAATTTAAATCCTGTTGCCTGCTTTGGAACTGTAGCTTCATATATATAGAATTTCTGTGCAGCACCTCCCCAGTATGCAGATCCTACACTTATGTTTTCAGTTTTTCCTGTATTAACACATTTAGCGTCTCCTACAAAGTTATTATTATTCCAATAATGAATTTTGTAATCTGCAGAATTAGTTCTGTCGTTAATATAGTATATAATTCCAACTTTAATCTTATAGCTTTCAGGCTCAGGATTCGGATTATATTCTACATTTATTTTCTTACTTGCAAATGCAGTCGTACCGTCCTCTGTTGTTATTTTAAGTTTGATTGTATACACGCCTGTATCTGAAGGTCTCCAAGAGGCTGTTTTGTTACTATTTGCTGTAAGTACAGTTTCTACACCGTCTTTAACTACAGTATAAACATAGTTTTCTGCTGTCAGCGAAGATGCGGCATATTGCACATCTGCACTGAGAGTTGTTGTCTGTTGAGCCAGTACTGTTGTCTTATCTGTCCTTATATCATTTATATGGGGCTGTTCAAGCCATACGGATTTTACATATAAAGCCTCTATTCCTGCTGAATCCCTGGCTACGACCTTAATATCACAAGGACCTGTTTCAAACGGCAACTGAATATCATAGCTTGACGAATCAGTAAATTCCTGGACAATGGTTTCCTTGCCATATCTAATATATGAATATTGATATTTATACTTTCCATCGCCGCCAGATGCTGTTGCTTTCACTTTTAATTTTTCACCCATACCAATATTTTCATCAGGTGTAATTGTTACTGAATTAAGTCTTACATCAGATCCAGCTACCGTGAACTTCATCCACTTAAATGCACACTCTTTATCTTTGGATACCCTTGAAATGTATGCATAATACTCTCCACCGCATCTCGGCGTCCATCTTACTGTAATCAAAGACCGTTTTAGTGATTCACCAATTATGCAGCCCTTACTCATATCAGTTGTTTGTGAATAAATCAATTTCTGGTCCTTATAAATACCGAAGCTATATTTACGATTACCATAGTTTACACCATCGTTCACCGTTTCTCCTGAAAAAACTATTTCTTTATTTACAGGAAGAATAGCATCATCAGAATCTAAATGAAAATCAGTGAAAGTCAAAGGATCATCCACCACATTCAATTCAATGACTTTAGAAGCATATTCTCCCGAAGAATCCCTTGCTACAACAGTTACCTCAAATGTACCTTCTTTTTTAAATTCATATAATCCTGTAAATTGATATTGGTTAGAATATGAATCAATAAAAGAATTTTCTTCTTTAGATTTTTCATATACAGAATCATACTCGGTTTCACCGGTCTTCTTATTTTTTACAATTATCTTGTATTCGTGCGGTTCATAACCACCGTTTGATTCCACTATAAATCTTTCCTTACAGCCCACATCAATATAATCTGTATATTCTGCCCTTGCATTAAAAGTGAACGGTTCTCCGACATTTTCAGTTATACAGTAATTGTTACCTTTTTTTGCTGTAAAATACTCTCCCTTGTTGTCATCCCATCTTCCATTACCATCCCCGATCATATATGTAATTGATGAATTGTTCTTCATAGGTATAACACATCTGTAGACATACCCATATTCATCAAGGTCGGGGGTCATTTTAACAGTCTCAGAAGACGTTTGAAAATTTGTAAGTGTATATTTTATTACCGGATCTTTATATCCGCGATAATATATAATAGCATTGTTTTCAACAGCATTGTGAATAAGTTCTGTTCTCTCATTTTTTTCTACCGTTATCGGAAAGATATTTGCTATATCAATACTTCTTCCGGTTGATTCATCATAAATACTTAAATTCTTGACAGTTATTGAATGACCGGTATTCTTTTTTGAATTGACCTTTATACTCCATTCAACCTCATTAGGATCTGTACATCCTAATTGATCTAAGAAATACTCCAGATCATAAACAAAAGTCGCATCAACTGCATTTTTAGAGCCATCATAGGCGTAATAATTGTTGGATCCGAAAATTCCATTTGGAGTTACCATCTCATTTATTG
Organism: uncultured Ruminococcus sp.; assembly: GCA_902786345.1. Lineage (GTDB taxonomy): Bacteria > Bacillota > Clostridia > Oscillospirales > Acutalibacteraceae > UBA1213. The sequence goes on from CADACB010000002.1 coordinate 64,689, forward strand.
TTTTATTCGCCCATTTTCCTATAAGATAAACATTAGTTCCATATCTGTCATCTGTGTTGGCAGTAAATTTCATGAACTGATGAGCCGACCTTGTTTCGGGGTAAAGTATAACTCTGTTGACCTGCTCAAGCAGATTATCCCTTCCTTCAGGATCAACCGCACCCTGAACACACGACTTTTTATTGAGTGCATCATATGCAACCCATACAAAACCATTGTTTGCATAACCTTTTCCGTGTGAATTAGCTATTTTCAGTGCACCCATCTCGCCGCTGTCTATTACATTGTTATTATTTATATCCGTCCAAATCGTATCATCATAGCCTACTATCGTCATTGCATGATCAGAATTTCCGGTACGGTGTAAAACAACTTTTTGACCTGCAACATTTTGATTAGCTTCTGCAGCGTATGTTCTTTTGAGTTCACCCGTTTCCATTCCTCCAAAACAAGTTCCGAATGAAAGTACTTCTCCGTTTGCAAGTGCAGTTTTAATTGCTGCAAGATCAGGATCATCAGGTGAAGTGATTTGGCTATCATCTTCGCCTATATTAGCAAAAGTCTGATATGAATTTATTCTATGATCAGCAGCAAATCTGTATATAGATTCCTTTGTCGGCCATGTGACAGGATCATCCGCATAGTACGGAAAATCCTTAAGCGTTGCATTGCCATATTTTTTCATGGTTGCATATACATACATCGGGTGTGAACCCTGATTTTTATTTGCTCCGCACATAAAATTAAATATATATGCCGGAGAATATGAATTATCAGATGTTGTTTTTATTCCGTGCAGTTTATTATACATATATGTAAACTGATAATAAACCATAGACCAGCACGTACATGAGCCTGCGCCTCCCTGAGTACGTATTTCCGGAAAATACTCACTATTACTGTTATCCACGCTCGACGGAAGGACTATCGACCTGTATAGATTCATTCCCGGTGTATTTTCAGATACTGCATCAAGGTAATCATCCTGAGTTCTTATAGTATTTTCATCTTCTTCAAAAGAAAAATCTATTGTAAAATCATCAGGTATTTTTACATCAGTATCAGTTTCATCAGCATTTAAAGTATCTGTTTTTGTTATTTCTGAATCCAAAATGTTTTCACTGGCATATTTATTTTCGTTATTCACGTTTGCTGCGCTTACCGAAGCACTTCCGGCAGTTGTGATTATCATCAAAGAAAGTATAAAAGATATAGCTTTATTAATTCTTTTAGTAATTTTTTTATTCATAATTCTCCTCCTTGTTGCTTGTTATAAATCTTTATTCAATTTTATCCTGATTCAATTAATAATTCAATTGTTAATTGTTAGAAAAAATCTTACTTTTTTAGTAATTTTAAACAAATTAATCTTTTGAAAAAAATAAAACGGCTGAAAATCCTGCCATCAGGTTTTCAACCGTTTTTAAATTGTTGAAAATTAAAACGTCATTCCTTTTTGTAAATACACTTGTCTCCGCTGTATTCAAAAATATAAACCGTGTTGCTCGATGAGAGATTTCCATCTGCTCCGAACCATCTGTCTCCAATGTGGAATTTAAATCCTGTTGCCTGCTTCGGAACTGTGGCTTCATATATATAGAATTTCTGTGGCTGTCCATTCCAGTATTCGCTGCCAACGCTTACATCAGCCGTTGCACCTGTACTTACACACTTTACATCCCCTACAAAGTTATTATCATTCCAGTAATGCAGCTCAAAATTTGCAGGATTTGTATCACTGTTGATATAATAAATAACTCCTACTTTTATCTTGTAGTTTTCCGGATAAGGATCAGGATTTAAATTTTTTTCTACAGTGATTTTTTTACTTGCGACTGCAATAACAGTGTCTTCTGTTGCTATTTTTAGCCTGATCATATAATCGCCGGATTCTGTAGGCTTCCAAGAGGCTGTTTTGTCGCTGTTTGTTGGAATTATGCTTTCTACACCGCCTTTAACTGCAGTATAAATATAGTTTTCTGCTGTCAGTGAAGCTGAGACATGTTGTACATCCGGACTAAGCGTTGTTGTCTGCTGGGACAATACAGATGCCTTATCCGTTTTTATATCGTTTATTTTGGTCTGTTCAAGCCATATGTCTTTTATAATCGTATCGGTCACACCCCGGGAATCCTGGACTGACACTTTAATTTGACAAGGACCTGTTTCATACGGAAGCTGAATATCACATTTAGAAACAGGGATAAAATTATTGTTTGTAGAAATTTCCTTGCCGTATCTGATGAATGAGTATTTACATTTATAATTTCCATCTCCGCCTGAGATATTTACTTTTGCACTTATTTTTTCACCCATTGCAATATTGCTGTCCGGAGATAAGTTAAGAGAATTGATCTTAACATCTGAGTCACTAACTCTGAATTTTATTAATCCATAAGCACATTCGCCGTTAAGCAACTGCCTTGAAATATATGCATAATATTCTCCGCTGCCCTCAGGCATCCAACTCAACTCAAGATGACTTTTATGCGAGAAATTGTCATAATGTCTTCCTATCTGCATACGGGCACCTTCTGAGTGCACCAGTTTGCTTCCTTTATAAATATTAAATTTATACTCACAGTTACCGCCATTTATAACATCATTAACAGTTTCAGCTACAAAATCTATACGGCTGTTTGCAGAGAAAACATCTTTATCAGAATCAATGTAAAATTTTGAATATCTTAAAGGCTGATCAGTAACTGAAACAGTTATAGTCTTGCTTGCTGTATTGCCTAAATAATCCTTAGCATAGACAGTTACTTTGTAAATACCTGCTTCCATATAGGATTTAAACGGATCAATCACACGATCTGATTCATCATATGTTGAACCTAAGTATCCGTTCATAAAGTCATTTGGTATCCTGGTTTTCCTATATTCTGTTTCGTAATCAACTTTGCCTGTAGTTTCATTTTTAGCTACAACTTTATATTCTATGGGTTCACATCCATGGATTGTTTTGACCTTAAAGGTATCCCTGCTTCCCTGATCTGCGCTTTCACCAAGCATATTTTCTACTTGTAATATCATCGGATCTGCAACATTTTCTGTTACAAAGAAGTTATCACCTTTCACGGCTGTATAATATTTTCCACCGTTATTATCCCACCTGCTTGTACCGTCACCGATCATTAGTTTTACAGAAGAATTATTTCCTAAAGGAATAACACCCTTACTCACATATCCGGGCTTTTCGTCAACATATTCCATTTCGATAGTCGGTGATGAAGAATTAATACTTCCCGAAAATGAATATCTGATTACAGAATCTGTATAACCACGGTAATATATTACCGCATTATTATCTACAGCCTTATGCACTACCTTCTTATCAGAATTTTTTTCTGCAGTTATAGGGAATACATTTTCAATATTAATATTCTGCCCTGTTATTTCATCATAAATACTAACTTCTTTTACTGTAACTGTTCCGCCGGCTGTTTCTTCTGAAGCAGTTTCTATACTCCACTCAACTTCATTGATATTGGTGCAGCCCAAGGATGTCATAATTTCATCCAAGTCACATACAAAAACAGTATCATTTGGAGTTGATGTTCCATTATATGAGTAAAGGCTGCTGACAGTAACATAACCACCGCCGCTGACCGGCTTGTGATACAACGGAATACTTACAACCTTATTTGCCCATTTTCCCTCTATATTAATAGTAGTGCCATATCTGTCATTAGCATTTGCTTTTACTTTTATAAACTGATGGGGTGAATATTCGCTGGGCTTAAGAATTATTCTGCAAACCTGTTCTGCAAAATTACGTCTGTTAAGCTGACTAACAGCGTTTTCAACACATGATATGTCATTAAGTGCATCATAAGCTACCCACACAAAACCATCATTCGCATAATCCTTTCCGTGTGAATTAGCAATCTTAAGTGCACCCATCTCTCCGCTGTCAACTTTGTTATTACCGTTTACATCCGTCCATATATTATCATTATATCCGACAATTGTCATAGCATGATTTGCAGATTTAACATTACGGCTTACAATAACAGTTTCACCTAAAACACCCTCATTTATTTTAGGGTCAGAGCTTGCTTTAAGTGTGTCCGTTTTCAGACTTTCTTCTGAAAAGGCTGTTCCAAAGATAAGGATTTCTCTGTTTGCAAGTGCTGTTTTTATTGGCAGCAGATCTGAATCATCAGGAGATGTGACCCTGCTTTCTTTTTTTCCAATATCAGAAAACTTCTGATATGATTCAATTTTACGCTTAAAAGCAGATCTATATATCTGTTCATCAGAAGGCCACGACAAATAATCATTATCATATGGTACTTCGCTTAAAGTTACCGCTCCCATTTTCTGAATAACAGGATAAGTAATGTGAGGTTCACCACCGGTATCGTTTCTTGCATTATTCATAAAGTTATATAAAAATTTTGGTGATACACTATTTTCAGGAGTAGTTGTTATTCCGTGCTGCCTGTTATACATATATGTCAGCTGATAGTAACCTATTGCCCAACATGAACACGAACCTATACTACCCTGATTTCCTATTTCAGGAAAATATTTACTTTGACTGTTATCTACCTTTGACGGCAAAACAACCTGATTATTTGCACCCACTTCTAAATCCGGACTCGCTGCCCACAAATAATCTTGTTGAGTTCTTATTGTATTTTCATCTTCCTCAAATGAAAAATCAATCTTAAAATCCTCCGGTATTTTTACAGGGTAAGCATCTGAATTGTCATCAATATTATCATCAATATTATCATTATTATTTTGTGGTTCAGCTGCAAATTTTTCTGAGTTATCATCTCCACTCTGACTGTCTTGTGCTGCTCCTACAGTCATACTTCCTGCCGATAATGACATTAAAACAGATAAAATCAATGATATTGTTGCATTAACTTTTTTATTAATTTTCTTCATTGTCTACCTCCACTATAATAAATCTAAGCTTATTTTATCGTGCTTTTTGTAAGGTTTCAATTGACAAACTCTAAAAAAAATCAACTTTATTTTGGCTATATTAACTAAGAAAATAAATCAAAAAAATTTTAAAAAAACCTTGACAAGCAAAAACTACTATGATATATTATACACACAACAAGTTAATTATTTAAATAATTAACCGCTAATTAAATAAACAGAAGGAAAATCCTTCCGAAATAAAAGGAGTAATTATTATGAAAAAGACAATTAAAACAAAGGTAATCGCAACAGCAATAGCAGCAGTTTGTGCTGTGTCAACATTATCAGCAGTTTCTGTGGCAAGTGCCTCAGCCACTTCTGTCCCTACAACATTGATCTCAGCTCAGGCGAATGGAAAATCATATCAGATGACTTTCTCAGGAGATAACTGGAACTATTATGCAGAAAGTCTTAACGCAAAAATTACATGTAACTGTGATGTAATGCATAATAAATGTACATTCAAGGCAACAGGTGTAACGCCCGGTATTACAAATGCAGTGCTTAAGGTTAGAAGAAACGATGGCAGATGGAATAACTTCCCGGTACAATTCGTTGTTGACAACAATCTTAATGTCACAGGTAAGATAACAGGCAACAGCTATATTACCGACTCAGACAGAACAACATCTTCTCAAACATCAAATCAATCTTCAAGCTCATCAAGCACAAAAGGTTCTTCATCAACTGTAATTGCAAAAAACGTTGGCAGCACCTTTAAGCTTCCCATGAAAGGCAGTGACTGGAATTATTATGCATCAAGTCTTAATGTAAAGATCACCTGTGATTTTAATTATAATTCAAACATCTGCAATTTCATCTTTACAGCTGTGAAGCCCGGAGTCACTGAAGCTGTTCTCAAAACAGAAAGAAATGACGGCAAATGGGACAACACACCTGTAAAAATTACAGTTGACAATAATCTTAAAATGACAATTGAGCAGACAGGCGATGCTTATATTACAAATTTCTCATACACAAAATAATCCATAAAAACTATTCTCCTTAAAACAACAGAAAACCAGCTTCTCTTTGAAACAAGAGAAGCTGGTTTTCTGTGCCCTATTATAAAAGCACCCCTCTTACATACATTAGCTTACTCTGTAAGAGGGTTACTTCAAAACTATTTTGTGCTTACGGCTTAATAACGTCTATTCCCATATATGGACGAAGAACCTCGGGTACAGTTACAGAACCATCCGCATTCTGATACTGTTCTACTATTGCAGGAATCACACGGCTTGTTGCAAGACCTGAGGCATTAAGAGTATGTGCAAAATGCATTTTCTTATCCTCTCCTCTGTATCTTACGTTGCCCCTGCGTGCCTGATATGAGCGTGCATTCGATGCAGAACTTACTTCTTTGTATATCTCCATACTCGGAATCCATACTTCGATGTCATATGTTCTCGCCATTGAGAATGAGCAGTCGCCTGCTGCAAGCTTGCTTAAACGATAGTGAAGGCCAAGCTCACGTACAATTCTCTCTGCTTTTTCAACAAGCTCCTCAAATGCTGCATCAGACTTATCATCTTCTGTATACTGCACCATTTCAACCTTATTGAACTGGTGACCTCTGATCATACCTCTTTCTTCACTGCGATAGCTGCCTGCTTCACGACGGTAACAAGGTGTATATGCAATATATTTTTTTGGCAGTTCTTCTATCGGGACTATCTCATCTCTGTGAAGATTTACAAGTGCTGTTTCTGCTGTAGGAAGCATAAATTTCTTGTCATTACTTGTGGGATTTTCTATCCAATAAACTTCATCTGTAAACTTAGGAAACTGACCTGCAACATATCCACACTGATAGCCAAGCATATGAGGAGGAAGTATAAACTCATATCCATCACTGATATGCTCGTTTATAAAGAAGTTGAGCAGTGCCCATTCCATTCTTGATCCCCAGCCTCTATAGAGCCAGCTTCCTGCACCTGCAATCTTTGCACCTCTCTGGTAATCTATCATACCAAGATTTTCGCAAAGATCTACATGATTTTTAAGCGGAAAATCAAATTCAGGTTTTGTACCAAAATAACGGACAGGCTCGTTCTGCTCTTTACCGCCTGCACATACGTCATCATCAGGAAGATTCGGTAGTGAGAGAAGAAGAGATGTCTGTTTTTCATCAAGCTCTGCAATTTTAGCATCGCCGTCCTTGATCTGTGCAACAAGATCCTTCATTTTTGCCATAATCTCGCTGGCATCTCCGCCTGCCTTCTTTATCTGAGGAATCTGCTTGCTTGCGGCATTCTGTTCAGCTTTCATTGCTTCAACCTTGCCCATCTGTTCACGTTTTGCAGAATCAACCTCAAGTATTTCATCAACTACATTATCAAGATCCATTTCTCTTTTTTTTATTCTTGCTTTTACTTCCTCAGGTTTTTCCCTGAGATATTTAATGTCTATCATTCTGAAAATCTCCTTTGATTTTTATTTTATATGTATTATACCACAGTATTCAAAAATATTCCATATATTTTAGCGCCGTAATATATTATTATTCTTTATTGAAAAGACGAGCAAGTTCTCCCAAATCATCCTCACTATAGAATTCAATCTCTAGTACACCGCCGCTGTCCTTACCGTTAACAACCTTAACCTTACGGCTTAGATGTTCGTTGAGTGCAAGTTCTACTTCATCATAAAAAGGATTTCTCTTATGAGACTCATTTCTTTTTTTATCCTCTTTTTGAGAATTAAGTGTTTTTGCTATTCTCTCAATATCTCTTACAGTCAGATCATTTTTAGTAATGAGTTGTGCTATTCTAAGCTGTTCATTACTGTCTTCAATGCTAAGCAATGCTCTTGCGTGGCCCGATGAAATTTCTCCGTTACTAAGCATATCTAATATTTCCTGACTAAGCTTTAAAAGTCGGAGTGAATTTGCGATCACTGGACGACTCTTTCCTACAGACTTAGAGATTTCTTCTTGTGTAAAGCCATAATCATCCATAAGAGCTTTGTATCCCAGTGCTTCTTCAACAGGACTAAGGTTTTCTCTCTGCAGATTTTCTATCATTGAGATCTGCATTGTTTCCGAATCTGAAAGCTCCCTTATAATAACAGGCACCTCAAACAACCCTGCCATACGGCTTGCTCTCCAACGTCTTTCGCCTGCAACAAGCTGATAACCCCCATCCGGCAAAGGTCTTACCAGCAACGGCTGAAGAACTCCGTGATTTGCTATTGAATCTGCAAGTTCCCTTAAAGTTTCCTCATTAAAGTCGTGTCTGGGCTGTGAACGGTTAGGTTCTATTTCAGATATTTTCAGTGTCACTGTATTTTCGGAATCCTCAATGTCATTTTCCATAAACAATGCATCAAGTCCCTTACCCAGTCCGCCTTTTTTTGCTGCCATTTTCATCCCACCTTTATATTATTTATTATTATTAATTATTTCCTCAGAAAGCTCCATATATGAAATCGCTCCCTTACAGGATTTGTCAAAATACATTATCGGCATTCCAAAGCTTGGTGCTTCTGAAAGCCTTACTCCTCTTGGAATAACAGCTGCAAATACCTTTCTGGGGAAGAATTTCTTTACCTCTTCTACAACCTGTTGCGTAAGGTTCAGTCTGCCGTCATACATTGTAAGCAATACTCCCTCAATGTCAAGATACTGATTATAACGTCTTTTTACTTTTCTTACAGTATTCATAAGCTGTGACAAGCCCTCAAGAGCATAATATTCCGGCTGTATCGGAACAAGCAATGTATCAGCCGCACAAAATGCATTTGTAGTTATCAGACCGAGCGACGGAGGGCAGTCTATAAAAATGAAATCATAGTTTCCTTTTACAAGAGCAAGTGCGTTTTTAAGTCTTGACTCTCTATGTTCCATTTCAACAAGCTCTATTTCAGCCGCCGCAAGATCCATACTCGCAGGTATTATATCCAGGTTAGTAAATTGTGTATGCATTATTGCATCCTCTGTTTTTACCTTATCTATAATAACACTGTAGGATGAATACCTGACCGATCTTTTATCTATGCCCACACCGCTTGTTGCATTTCCCTGAGGATCTACGTCAACCAGAAGTACCTTTTTTCCGAGCTTCGCGATTCCTGCCGCTGTATTAACAGCCGTAGTTGTCTTTCCTACTCCACCCTTCTGATTTGTTACTCCTATTACCTTTCCCAAATCTTTCCCTCCTATAACAGGAATTCTATCCTTAAAATGTTTCACGTGAAACATTATTATATAATTTTCGTTAACTGCGATATATATTATAACACGTATAAAAAACAATATCAACAAATAACAAATAATTTACATCGACAGTCTCTCACTCCTAATTCACAGTACAGTACTTAAACTCCCGATTCGCGGTGCAGTGCCTGCACTCCCCGATTTACGTTTGCTTTTGCTCAGAAATAATATATTTCAATATCCCCAGTTATCCCTTCCACGCACTCCTTATGTCATGATTTTGGAAGGATTTTAATTTAAAATAGCAGTTATCTGCAAACCATTTACAAAAGACTTATAATAAAAACAATCTATACAATTGTTGTCATACATAACGGTGTGTGATATAATGTTCATATAATAATATTTAACGGAGAAATGAAAATGGAAAAAACTATTGCAGCGATCTCAACAGCTAATGGTGTCGGCGGTTTGGGTGTTATCAGAATATCAGGAGAAAATGCTATTGAAACAGCTGATAAAATATTCAGATCTGTATCCGATAAAAGGCTTTGCGATATGAAGGGCTATACCGCAGGCTATGGAAAAATTTATGATAAAGATGAGCTTATTGATGAAGCTGTTGCTCTTGTATTCAGAGCACCCCACAGCTATACCGGTGAGGATGTTGTGGAAATATCATGTCACGGAGGCTTATATGTAACAAAGCGTGTATTACGTGCTATATTGAAAAATGGTGCATCATCGGCAAACCCGGGAGAATTTACAAAACGAGCTTTTATCAATGGTAAAATCGGTCTTACAGAAGCTGAAGCTGTTATGGATATAATATCTGCCCGCGGTGCACAATCCGCAAAAGCTGCATTGTCTTGTATGGAAGGCAAGCTGCGTCAGCGTATAGATAATGTACGCGATACCCTTATTAATACGGCAGCTCACCTCTCTGCATGGGCTGATTACCCTGAGGATGATATTCCTGAAGTTGATAATGAAAATCTCTCCTATTCTCTCAATATATGTAAAAATGAGCTTTCTTCTTTACTTAAAAGCTACGACACAGGCAGGCTTATGCGCGAGGGTGTGGAAACAGTTATAGCAGGCAGACCGAATGTAGGCAAATCAACAATTATGAATCTGCTTTCCGGATGTGAACGTTCCATTGTCACTAATGTACCCGGAACAACCCGTGATATTATAGAAGAAACAGTTATGCTCGGAGAGATACCGCTTATACTCTCAGATACGGCAGGTATCCGATCCACAGACGATCCCGTTGAAAAAATCGGGGTTGAAAGAGCCAAGGACAGAATATCAAAAGCCGGACTGGTACTTGCAGTATTTGATTCCTCACGTCCTCTTTCGGATGAAGATAAAGAGCTTATCGAACTTTTGTCGGATGCACCATCAGTTGCTATAATAAACAAGACTGATCTTGAAAGACAGCTTGACACCAAATATATTCAGAATAAAATAAAACATGTTGTATTTATTTCGGCACTTTCCGGGACAGGGACTGATGAACTTGAAAATCAGGTATCTGATATTATAGGTACATCAAAGCTTGATGCCTCACAAGGAATACTCGCAACCGAACGCCAAAGAAGTTCAGCCGAATCAGCACTCAATTCTATAGATGAAGCAATCAATGCAATTAATCTTGGTATTACTCTTGATGCGGTTACTGTTATAATTGAAGAAGCCATTAATCATCTACTTGAACTTACCGGAGAACGTGTTACAGAATCAGTCGTCAATCAGGTGTTTTCCCATTTTTGCGTTGGTAAATAATCACTTTATTGACTGGACGCCGATATTTTCGGCGTCTGTTTTTATATTTTTCTATTTTTTGCACCCTTATGCCATAAAGCACTGTTATTATTAACAGAAGCTTCAAAATATAAAAGGAGGTTAAAAAAATGAATGAGCAGAGACTTGCAGCAAGGCTTCGCAAAAAAGATGAAAAAGCATTTGAAGAAGTTATCAAAAAATACAGAGCACTAGTAGTTACTATAATATACAATGTTTCAAAAGGTTCACTTACAAAAGAAGATATAGAGGAGGTTGCCTCAGATGTTTTTATCACTCTTTGGAATAATGCTGATAAGATAATTGATGATAAACTTAAGGGCTATATCTGCTGCATTTCCAAAACAAGAGCATTGAATAAACTCTCTACAGTAAAAAGCAATATAGTAAATATTGAAGATTACGATTTTGAGGATAATTTCTCAATAATAGACCATACCGAAACTATGGACATCAACAATGAGCTAAAAAAAATAATAGAATCTATTACTGATCCTGACAAGGAAATACTTATTAGATATTATTTTTATTATCAGTCAACTTCCAAAATAGCTGAAGTTATGAACATCAACGTTGAAACAGTCAAATCAAAGTTAAGAAGGACAAGAGAGAAAATTAAGGTTAAACTTATAGAAAGGGGTTATGAAATATGAAAACAACACTCAAAGATGTATTCAATAATTTCGATGATGATTTCAACATTGATGAAAAGACAATATGCGAAAACATTGATGTTGATTTTGAAAAAATAACAATGAATGCAATTCAAAATAAAGAATCAACAAAAAAACATAATAACATACGCAAAAAACTCCCTCTTATACTGATAGCAGCAGCTTTAACAACAACCATTATTGGAACTACTGCAATTGCCGCAGTCAATCTTTTTAAACCTGATTTTTCCGACAAGTTCAAAGGAGATAACAGTGCCCTTACCATATATAGCACTGATGATTTCAAATTTGAAACATCAGACAGCAATCTTAATGCAGAGTTTCTTGGAATGACAGGCGATCAGGATTTTACTGTAGCTCTCATAGAATTGACCAGAAAAGACGGAAGTGTATTCCAAGAGGATGAAAGAGATTTTCTTATCAACGACTATTACTATGGTGATATGGAAACGGATGAGAAGGCTCCTTATAAACTCTTCGTTTCTGCACCGGGAAGCAAAAATATAAATGAAATCTATTCTTATGAAAATGCATTTGCAAATACAAAACCTGTTGAGTGTTATCTCAGCAATGACAGAAAAACACTTAAGCTATACATCACTATAAACAATTCACAATATCCCTCAGGATCAAAAGTCACATTCAGCAATGATTATTACAAATCAGGCAAATATAAAGAGGAAATTTCAGAATACATCAGTTCATCCATAAACGACGATGCAACCCAGATCACTAACGATAATTTTAATATGTTTAACACTGCCTGGAAATATACAAACGGTACCTACAGCCTTTACTCATATGAAGAAACAAACAATCCGCTTTCCTTTAACATTGAATTTACCACTAATTCCGAATTCGATAATAAAAGCATAACTTCAAAAATCAACTCTGAAAATGCTCCAACAATTATAACTGATGATCGTTCTGCAGATTTGGTTATCTCTCCGTTTAAAATATCTCTTATTTACTCTGATACACTTACTCAGGAACAGGTAGATAAATATTCAGAAAAGAGCAAACCTGACACTTCAAAACAGGAATCAAACGGTTACAAATACGAACTTGAAACAGCAGGAAGAGTCTCAGCCATAAAGCCTGTTTATATAAATGGTTTATATCGTGATATTGACCCCGAAAATTCAAAGTTGATACTCAAGGACGGTACTGTATATTATTTCTACTATTATCCTGAAAATGTCTCTATGGAACCAGACAAGGAAGACAAAAATAAAATAAATATTTTTGATGAACGAACTCTCCTATATACTGATATTCCTTATAATTTTATTAAGGATTTCAACGATGTCGAAAATAGTGAAGCTAATATAAAGTCAAATATAGTTAATCCAAAAAGCATAGCTAAGATTATGGTCAACGGTGATATAATATATACTGCTGAGGGCTGTGAGAACATATCCTTCCAAAAATCAGAACCTAAAACAATTGAAATCAACAAATCTGATATTAAAATTGATGATAAAAATCGCAAGCCTATATCACTCTATACACCGGATCTTCAGAAGTTAAATATTGATATTGGAAGTCGTATAAGTGCGGATGATTTTAAATCATTACTTTTAGGAATTCCCGGGTTATATTTCTACTCAATTAATATTGCCGGAGATAATAAAACAGATAACAGTGATTGTTTGTCCACAGAAACCGAGATTCTTCTTTATTCTGACCGCAGAAATATCTTTTACCTTTTCAATACCTTGGCAAAGCTTTCTGAGTCTGACATCTTTGTAACTGAAGTTAAAATGACAGACTATGACGCAGAAAATGACGTATGCACTGTAAATATTAAATTAGCAACTCCCTATGCAGCATCGGATTCAGTAGATAAAGAAGCTCTTAAAAATTATATTATCTCAAAATATGGTTCTTATGAGTGGAATAAGATAATTTGCGATTATCTCTATGATAACAAGCTCCCTGATAAAGATGTTCCGTTCTCTGTTGACAATAATCTAATTCCCGAGCCTGAACCGGCTCCTGAGCCTTCATCGGATGAGATACTTCCTGCACCTATAACAAATCCTGTTAAGGAAGCAGCAGCAGAACCTGTAAAAGATGCAGATATGAGTAATTATAAACCTGTAATTCTTGGAAAAAGCAAATCTACAAATGCTTTTAAATCTGACATTGAGAAAAAACTCAACAGCATAGAACTCAATGATAATGCAGAAAAAAGAATATTCAATACTGAAGATGAGTTTGCATATCATACAGAAGCAGAAAACGATACATTCAAGGTCAAAGCAGTAAACTGCACGCTAAACTTCAGCGGAGATAAAACAAGTCTTTATAATTGTATAAACAGACTTGTACAGCTCAAAAAGGATAATCTGTTCATAGAGAAAATTTCCCTTGAAAACACAGAAGCCAATAACGGAACATTTGATATGACAATTGTCGTTGAATATCCATTTGTCGAAGAAGGACAAAACACAAACCTTGATAAACTGAAAGAACATATTCTATCATACTATTCAAAAATCTCAGAGAGCAAGCTTGTTAAGGCATTCTTTGACGGATTAAAGGATGTTCAGATGCTCGATTCTCAAATTACTTTTATTCCACACAACGAGGACGGCGTTATTATAGATCTTAATGCTCGTTTGGAAGACTTTGAAAAATTTATCCAATATAAAGAAGTAATCGATGATAAAACTGAATTCAATATAAGTGAAAATTTCGTAGTAAGTAAATTAAAAGATACAACCGGAAACACTGCATTTAAAGCATCCATAATTTTGACCACCGAAAAATTCAAGACAAACAACTAAAAATATTTTAAAATATCCATAGGTGGATAAATTTAAGAATTTTTGCTTTTTTAAAATTTGATAATCAACTCCTAAAAACACACAGGCGGTACATTGTATAATGTACCGCCTGTGTGTTTGTGTATTATGATTTGTTTCACGTGAAACATTGCCGGTAAGATAATTATGGTAATTCTTTGTTTGTCATCTATCTGTCCGTTCACACTGAATCTCTTCCAAAAGTGCATTTGTAAAAAGGAAAAATAGCATATTCTGACACAAAAATCAATTTTTATAATCTAACAGTTTAAATTTTGTAAGCTTATCTTTTTAAAATTATTTTGTAAGTTTATAACTACAAATTTCAAAATGTTCAGCGGTTTTAGGAAAATGGGTAATAGAAATTTTTTCGCTTGAAAAGGATTTTCCCCATGTACTGCCCCACCAAAATTAAATTTTTTGGGACTCTGAACTAAATAGTTGCAAGTCAGAGTAAGAGTAAGCGTAAGCAAAATCAAACACTAACACAAGTGCGACAGTTTACCGCCGTGAAATATTTCTTATACTGTACAAAGAACGAATTTTGTATTATAATATACGTATACTTAAGGAAATAAGGACTGATACAAATGAAATTTATGGCAGGAGAATTTGAGGTAGCTGTAATTGGTGCTGGTCACGCAGGGATAGAAGCAGGTCTTGCTGCTGCAAGACTTGGATGTAAAACCGCAGTATTTACTATTAATATGGACGCCGTTGGTAACTGTCCGTGTAACCCTTCAATCGGTGGAACAGCAAAAGGACATCTTGTACGTGAGATAGATGCACTCGGCGGTGAAATGGGCAAAGCTGCAGACGAATGTTTCTTGCAAATGAGAATGCTTAATCGTGGTAAAGGACCTGCAGTACATTCGTTAAGAGCACAAATTGACAGACGCGCATACAGTACAAGAATGAAACATACCCTTGAACTTCAAAAAAATTTAGAGCTTCATCAGGCAGAAATAACTGAGCTTGAAAGATCAGAGGATGAAAACTGGCTGCTTACAACAAGACTTGAGGCACAATATAAAGCAAAGGCTGTTATACTTGCAACTGGCACCTACCTCGGCGGAAAAATATATGTAGGTGACATTTCTTATGAAAGCGGTCCTGATGGGATGTTTCCTTCAAAATTTCTTCCTGATTCACTTGAAAAACTGGGAATGTCTATACGAAGATTTAAAACAGGCACGCCTGCAAGAGTTTTAAAGTCAAGTATAAATTTTGAAGGTCTTGAAGAACAATGTGGTGATGAACCTGTTATCCCTTTTTCATATGACACTGATACACCAACGGGAAATAAAGTCAAATGCTATGTAAGCTGGACAAACGAAAATACCAAGCAGATAATACTTGATAATATCCACCGCTCACCTATGTACAGCGGAAAAATTGAGGGTATAGGTCCACGATACTGTCCGAGTATAGAAGATAAGATAGTACGATTTTCAGACAAAAAAAGACATCAGCTCTTCATAGAGCCATGCGGAATAGATACAGAAGAAATGTATCTTCAGGGTATGTCATCTTCCCTTCCTGAGGATGTTCAGATTAAATTCTATCATTCAATCAAAGGACTTGAAAATTGTGTTGTTATGCGTCCTGCATATGCTATAGAATATTTCTGTGCAGATCCTTTACAGATGAAAAGCACACTTGAATTTGCTGATTTTTCTGGACTTTACGGTGCAGGTCAGTTCAACGGAAGTTCCGGTTATGAAGAAGCAGCAGCTCAGGGACTTGTTGCAGGTGTTAATGCTGCATTGAAAATTCAAGGTAAAGAACCTATGATACTGGATCGGGCAAGCTCATATATAGGAACACTGATAGATGATCTTGTAACCAAAGGCTGCAATGACCCATACAGGATGATGACATCTCGCAGTGAATACAGACTTATTTTACGTCAGGATAATGCCGATACGCGTCTTACTCCTATTGGCAGAAGTATCGGACTTATAGACGATACCAGATGGAACAAATTCAATCAAAAGCAAAAGCTTATCCAGGACGAGTTGGAACGTATAAGAAAAACAGTCATAGCCCCATCGGATAATCTTAATGAGATATTAAGAAATAACAATACCTCAGAGGTTAATACAGGAATCAGACTTATTGACCTTCTGAAACGTCCTGAACTTGATTACAATAAACTCTCTCCTATCGACACAGAACGCCCCCAGCTTGAAACAAACATATTTGAACAGGTGGAAGTTGAGATAAAATATGAAGGATATATAAAACGTCAGCTTGCAATTGTTGAACAGGTAAGAAAGCTTGAAAAAAAACTTTTACCAAAGAATATTAACTATTCAACCATAGACGGTTTAAGACTCGAAGCCCGGGAAAAGCTCAATAAGATACGTCCGGAAAATATAGGGCAGGCAAGCAGAATATCCGGTGTAAGTCCTGCCGATATATCTGTACTTATAATCTATCTTGCATCATTGAAAAATAAAACGGAGGTAATTGCCGATGATAACTGAAATACTGATAAAATGGTGCAATGAGAATAATATTGATATAAACAGCGAACAGCTTTCGTCATTTAAAAAATATGCTGACCTTCTGATTTTATGGAATGAAAAAATGAACCTCACTGCAATTACAGAAAAAAAAGAAATTGCAATAAAGCATTTTATAGACAGCATATCTGTTCTCAAAAGCTGCAGCCCACCCAAAAATGCAAAGCTTATTGATATTGGTACAGGAGCAGGATTTCCCGGAATACCGCTGAAAATTATGCGTCCGGATATAAAGCTCTGCCTTCTTGACAGTCTTAACAAAAGACTTATATTTCTCGATGAGGTATGTAAGGAACTTGAAATAAAAGCAGAACTTATACACGCAAGAGCCGAAGAGTGCGGACAAAAATCTCAATACCGCGAACAGTTTGATACAGTAATTTCAAGAGCCGTTGCAAATCTACCGTCACTTTGCGAATACTGCATACCCTACTTAAAAATGGGCGGCAGTTTTATTTCAATGAAAGGTCCTGACGGAGAAAATGAACTGGCTCTGGCTGAAAATGCAATAAAAATTTTAGGAGGAAAAACAAAAAAAATCGACAAACTTATACTTCCAGATAACAGTATAAGAACAGTAATAGAAATAAAAAAGCTCTCCCCTACTCCCTCAAAATATCCACGCAGAGGAATAAAAATTTCTAAATCACCTTTATAAACCAATTATTTATTTATATATGATAATTATATAAAAATCAGTTCTCCCTATTTTCCACATTGTCTTCAAAAATGGTTGAAAAAATTTTCTTTCTCCAATAAATTGACAAAAGATTCACTTTTATTATGTTAAAATAAAATTACAAAAAGAAAGGAGAGACTGATATGATATTAAGCTTAAGAAAAGACAGAAGAGTTATAGACATTCCTATTGTACAAATCAGACCATGCAAAACACAGACCCGAAAAAAGTACAGCCACGAACAACTTATGGAACTTGCGTGGAGTATAAAAAATAACGGTATAATACAGCCGCTGACAGTCAGGAAAGTAAGCTCCGTTGAGTATGAGCTTGTTGCAGGCGAACGAAGACTCAGAGCAGCTGCATTATGCGGTAAAACAAGAGTTCCATGTATTGTAATTACGTGTACAGACAGTCAGGCAGTAATATATTCTCTTGCAGAAAATTTACAGAGAACAGAGCTTAATATTTTTGAAGAAGCTCAGGGCATAACAGATATAATAAACTCCTGCAATATTTCTCGTCAAGAGGCTGCAAGACAACTTGGAAAACAGCAGGCAGTAATAGACTGTAAGCTTCGTATCTTAAAACTCAACAACGAAGAACGTGAAATTATTATTAAAGCTCATCTTAACGAAAAACACGCAAGAGCATTACTTAAGATACAGGATCCTGTTGAAAGAAGATTCGCACTCAGCGAGATAGTCGAAAAAAATATGAATGTATCACAAACAGAAAGCTATATCAATGAATGTCTTTGCAGAACCAAACAGGAAAAAAGACGCCATCAAAGGCGAAAGGCAGTTATAAAAGATATTCGTATTTTTGAAAATACAATAAATAATGCAGTTGAAACAATGAATTCATCAGGTATCAATGCAGAAGCTCACAAGTCCGAAAATGAAGATTACATTGAATATGTTGTTCGTATTCCAAAATCAAGATTATTCAATATAAATTTAACAGCATAAAAAAGCGACCGATCATTTATCGGTCGCTTTAAAATTTATGATTCAAACAACAAAACAACAAAGTGTTATTCAATGCCGTCATCTGATTTTTTTATTTCGATTTTTCCATACAAAGACATATCAGGACGCTCGTTTATGCTCTCTCTTACAATTGCAGAAGAGCTGTCATCTTCAAAGGAACTGAACATACTATCCTGAGGATGACTTTCATCTTCAGCATACTGTCTGCGCTGATAACCGCTTGAGCGAGGTCTTTTATTATATGAACCGTCCTTATTGAAATTACTTGTTCGTCCTCCTCTGCGATATTCTCCTTTATTATAGGAAGGCTTATAGTCAGGATCAGGACCAATTACAACGTGACGCTGCATATTCTCTCCCTCACTCCACGAGGAAGCACCTTTGATTTTCTGAACTGCCGTGTGAATAATTCTTCTTTCATATGGATTCATAGGTTCAAGTGAAGTTTTAACGCCTGTTTTAACTGCTTTGAAAGCAAGCTTTCTACCCAATATCTCAAGGGTTTTCTCTCTTTTTTCACGATAATTTCCTATATTGATTGAAATTCTGTAATAACCCTGATCTATGTGATTGGCAACAAGACCTGTAAGATATTGAAGAGAATCAAGAGTTTCACCTCTGTATCCGATAATAAAGCCTACATCTTCACCTTCAATATTTATAACAGCACCACCGTCAATCTCTTCTGATGTCATCTGAATGTCCTTTATTCCCATCTTTTGAAGTATATCCATAAGATAATTCTTTGCACTGTCAAGAGGAGTAACCTCAACATATGCTCTGACCCTTGCAGGACTTCCTCCAAAAAGACCAAATTTCTTTTTTTCCGGCTGCTGAAGGATCTCAAAGCTTGTCTTTTCAGGATCTGTGCCAAGTTCAGCACAAGCTTTTATTTGTGCTTCTTCTATAGTATCGGCACTTGCAATAATTTCACGAATCATTTTTTTTCCCCCTGTTTTCCCTACTATCTTCGGGATTTCTTAGATTTTGAATTTTTCTTTTTATAATTTTTATTTTCTGCTTTTTCCTCTGATTTAGCCTTAGCAAGCTGTGAAGGAGGAATATAATCAGGAGCCTCAATATAAGCTACCTCTGCCTCCTGTTGTCTTCTCAGAACCACTCTGTGCGCTTCGTCGCGTGCTTCAATAATATTTGCATTATATAAAATATTCAATAAAAGCGACTGAACAAAGCCAAGAACAGTTGAAGATATCCAATAGAAACCAACCGCACCCGGAACACTATAAGCAATCCAAGCGGAGAAAAGCGGCATTATAAATACAAAAAGGAACATACAACCCTTCATTTCATTACCGTTCATTTTCTGAATTATCAGCATACTTGCAACTGAGGTAACAAAACAAAGCAGAGGAATAAGCCACATAAACGACATAAATGAACTGTTATTCGGTGAAGCAAGAAGATCCCAGCCGAGGAAATTAAATCCGTTTGCAAATTCATTTATCCTTTCAGTTTCACTGCCATTAAAAAGCGGATTTCCGCTGCCATCCACAAGATAATTCTGAAGAGCGCCAAAATATTTAACAACATATATCTGACCGTAATTTCCGCCTACAGATGCAGTGCCCATTCCGGGAATAGCAGAAAGTGCATTAAGTGCTGTTGAAACCTTATCAGAAGCAATATGAAGAGTATTTGTCAGCGGATTAATAACAGAATAATACACACCAAGCATAACCAGCATAGGTGCTATCATAGGAAGACATCCGGCAGTTGCACTTACATTTTCCTTAGCCATAAGCTTCTGAACTTCCTGCTGTGCCTTTACCCTGTCATTCTTATATCTTTCCATTATCTCGCGCTGCTTCTTCTGAAACCTCGCATTTGCTGCCATAGATCGCTGCTGCTTTATAGAAAAAGGAAGCAATATCAACTTTACTGCAAGAGTAAATAAAATAATTGCTATTCCGAAATTTCTAACAACATAGAAAGCTCCCCAGAGAATATATCCAAAAAGACTTCCCACAAGATTAAAAATATCCATCTGCTGAAAATCATTCCCTTCCTTTATCCGGAATACATTTTATAAAATATCCGATTACCATTATATATAACTTGTATTTTTAAATACAAAAATCGTACTTCTTTTTAATAATACACGAGTGCAATATCACTCATCATTCCTGTTCCTTTTATATTCTATTTTTTTCGGAGATTTTCCTTTTCTGATCTTTTTCTCAGGAACGGGATCATATCCTCCACTTGAAAATGGATTACATCTTAATATCCTCCATACAGTCATAAATGTTCCTTTAAATGCGCCAAAACGGCTTATTGCCTGAATACCATATACTGAGCATACAGGATAATATTTACAAGAAGGAGGAGTTCTTGAAGAAATATACTTTTGATAAAAGCGAATAAGCCAAATAAGCGGATGCTTCATTTTAAAACACCCGCATCTTTCAGCTCTTTTTTCATAGATTTCAGAACATCATAGCTCTTAACAAAGGGAGTTTTTCCTCTTGCAACAAAAACCAGGTCATATCCGGGTTTTATTCTGTCAGAGAGATCTCTGTAAGCCTCCCTTATAATTCTGCGAGATCTGTTACGCAGAACGGCCTTGCCGATTTTTTTGCCGGTTGTGATACCAATTCTTACACATTCACAGCGATTTTTCATTACATAGGTAACTAAAATCGCTGAAGGGTAAGATTTTCCTTTTGCATAAAGTCGGCGAAAATCCCTATTTTCCTTTAAAGTAACAATCTCACCCAAAACAATCATCTTCCAAAATAATCAAGTTAAAAAGACCGTCTGCAATCCGGTAAAACCGTAATGATCAATAAGAAAGTCTTTTTCTGCCCTTAGCTCTTCTGCGAGCAAGAACCTTTCTGCCGTTTGATGTTGACATTCTCTTTCTGAAGCCGTGCTCCTTTTTTCTGTGGAGCTTCTTAGGCTGATATGTTCTCAGCATAGAAAATCCTCCTTTCGTCAGGCATCTGAGTGCCCGAAAAGTATCCAAGATATAACCTTGCACTGTAGAATTATAAACCAAAACCCATACTTCTGTCAATAAAAAAATTAATAAAATCCAAATTATTCAATAAAATAATTAATAAAGAATGAATTTAAACAGATTTCTATTTTATTTCAGTTCCACCCCATTCAACAACAGTAAATCCTGTTCTTTCAGGTGAAGTCAATTTCTGCTCATTAACGCTGACAGGTGAATCCAGTCCTTTGAATGTCATAAAAATTCTTATAACTGAATCCGGCTCAGGACTTATTTTAAATGGCATATTTTCATTTATTTCGTTCATATCAGAAAATTTTATGTAATTGTATTTATTAGACTGCAATTTTGGGAGCCAATAAACTATAAATTCTTCTGCCTCTCTTTCTGTTAGTCCTAAGACAGATAATTTATCCTCAAGAAACTCAGCTGAATCCTCGCCCTTTACTACAAATCCATCTTTCTCTGTATTAAATTCTACAGAACTTTTGCATTCATAATAAAGAGAATATAGTTGCCTGCCGTTTTTGATATATCTAAGACTACCATCAGGCCTGGCAATAACATTCCATCCATCCTTATATTGAGGATAGGAACAAGTCAGATTTTCAGGTTTCAACAGTTTAACAGATATTTCTGTTTCCTGTGTAGGATACAAATATATTATCGGCTTATCAGCAATAATATTATGAGGATCGTATGTACTGCCATATTTTTTGAGATTATCAATTTCTGAATCATCATAGCATTCTCTGTATTCTATTTCAGTGCCAACAGGCTTATTGGTAGGAATAGCAATAAAATATCCGCTTCCGCTAGCCATTACTCCGTTTATACTTTCATCTCCGTATATTATTATATTATCCTCATCTTCTATAATATCCATCAGATCCATTTTACACCAACTATGTCCATTTGCAAAACAGAGTATAATATAATTGCTGTCCTTATCATTATAATAGATGTCTTTCTTTTCATCAGAAATGAAATTTACAGAGCCTAAAATTTCCAGATATTTTGAATATGAAACTACTTTAATAATGCTATCCATTTTTTTAAAAGTATAGAAGTTTTCCTGATGATAATTTCCATTCCATATATCCGAGCTTATTCTTTGGTAATAAGTATTACCTTCAATATGTATTTCCTTATAGCTATTCTTATTTACCGATACCTTATTTATTTCATTTTCATAACTATTTTTTTTACTGACAACAGAGACTAATTGACTGTTCTGCTTATTGTCCTGAGAATTTTTTTGACTATTGTTAAACAATACAAAAAAAACAATTAATAAAGCAACAATAATTAAAATTACAATCACAGAAATTAAGATAATTATAAATTTTTTTGATACCATTCTTTTATTTTCTTCCACTTAACATCTCCTCCACATTTAAATTTATATATATTATTATGAATATTATATAATAATGCTCATTACATAATTTTATTTTTCAGAAAATAACAATAAAAATTTCCGATAATGATTTTTTCACAGATCTCATTTTTTCAACATTAAATATAAAGTAATGTTAAAAACTATTTGAAATATGAAAAGCTTTGTGTTATACTTAAATATGTATAAGTGTTTAATGAGGTAATTTACCGAAATATAAAAATACGAAGAAAAATAAAATCAGGGGGAAGTAAATATTTATGGATTCATTCAATGAAGCATGGGAAATAATCTGTGAATACTGTAAGCAGAACATAACTGATGTTGCCTATAAAACGTGGATAAGTAAGATAGAACCCGTAAGTCTTGACTTTGCAGAAGGAAAGGCAACACTAATGGTTCCCGGAGATTTTCACAGACAAACACTTGTAAGAGGATATATGCCGCTCTTAAATGAAGCTTTCACAAGCGTCTTTGGAGAAGGCATTCAGATATGCTTTATATTACCCGATGAGACCGCATCAAATGAACAGGAAATTAATGAAGTAATAACTGATAATGACTATGAATTCACATTTGAAACATTTATAGTTGGTTCATCAAATAAATTTGCACACGCAGCTTCACTTGCAGTTGCCACAAATCCTGGAAAAGCATATAATCCACTGTTTATATATGGTAATTCAGGTCTGGGTAAAACACACCTTCTATATGCAATAAAAAATGAAATACTTAAAAATACACCTGAAAAAATAATAGTCTACGTAAAAGGCGACGATTTCACTAATGAACTTATTGAATCAATAAGAATGAATACAACAAGTGAGTTCCGTCAGAAATACAGAAAATCGGATGTACTTCTCGTGGATGACATTCAGTTCATAGGCGGTAAGGAATCCACACAGGAGGAATTCTTCCATACCTTCAATACACTCTATGAAGCAAACCGCCAGATAGTATTAACATCAGACAGACCGCCAAGAGAAATAAAAACCTTGGAAGAAAGACTGCGCAGCCGATTTGAATGGGGTCTTATAGCAGATATTCAGCCGCCTGATTTCGAGACAAGAATAGCTATAATAAAAAGAAAGGCCGAACTTCTTGAGCTAAATCTTCCGGATGACGTAACCGAATATATAGCAACAAGACTTAAAACAAACATAAGACAGCTTGAGGGCGTTGTAAAAAAATTAAAAGCAAAAAATCAACTTTATGGAGAAAAAATAACCATTAACGTAGCTCAAAAAACAATATCAGACATAATAAATAATGATCAGCCACCTCCACTTACAGTAGAAAAGATCATTGATGAAGTTGCACACACCTTCGGAGTCACAAGCGAAGACATCCGCTCCTCAAAAAGAAACTCCAATATTTCTAATGCACGACAAATAGCAATATATGCCGTAAGAGAAATAACAAATCTGTCAATGAAGGTTATAGGAGAGGAATTCGGAGGAAGAGATCACTCTACAATAGTATATGCAATAGGACAAATTGAAAAGAATATGAATAAGGATCCTAAGCTGAAATTTACTGTAGATGACATAATAAAGAACATAAGGGACAGGTAATTAAAAATTCAACATACGGTTAATACTCTTTCAACTTATTAACAAAATCTGTTAATTTGAATTTTTAGACGCTATCAACACTTTCAACAAGTTTTCAACTATTAACCAACATAATTCAACTCTAAGGTTGAAAACAAAAATATAAAAAAAAATTACAAACATAAATCAAAACATAAATCAACATCCAAAAAATATCATAACTCCGGAAAAATAAAGAAAAATAACATACTTTTAACAAATCAACCGTCCCTATTACTATTACTAAAATAATTATATTATTATTATTTACTTTTAAGAAAAAAAGGACTGATATAATGAAATTCGTCTGCAACAGACAAAAGCTGAATGAAGCAGTTACAAATGTTCAAAGAGCAGTATCTCCAAAATCAACAATGGCTGCACTTGAAGGAATACTTATAAAAACTACTAATGGAAAAATATCCCTTTGCGGATATGATCTTGAAATAGGAATAACAACATCAATAGATGCTGATATAAATAAAGAAGGATCAGTAGTTATAAATGCAAAGCTTCTGTCAGATATTATAAGAAGAATGCCTGAGGATAAAATCTCAATTGAAACTGATGAAAAACTTATTGTATATATATCAAGCGGTAAGGTTGATTACAAAATAATCGGTATTGCTGCTAACGAATATCCCGAGCTTCCAACAGTAACCGAGAGCGACATAATAAACATAAACGGCGAATTGCTACAAAGTATGATAAGACAAACAATTTATGCCGTATCTGACAAAGATATAAAACCTGCACATAAAGGATCTCTTTTTGAAATAGAAAAGAATACCATAAAAATGATCTCTGTAGACGGATACAGACTTGCTATAAGAAAAGAAATAATAGAATATAATGGTGAAAAAAGCTTTATAGTACCGGGAAAATCTCTTTCAGAAGTAGAGAAGCTTATCGACAGTGAATCAAATAATGTAGAAATGATCGTCGGAGGTCGCCATATTATATTCAAAACAGGAGATTATAATATCATAACAAGGCTGATAGAAGGAGAATTTATGAATTATAAATCTGCAATACCCTCAACCTTTTCTACAGAAATGAAAGTAAATACCAGAAAGTTCATAAATACAATTGACAGAATGTCACTTCTGCTTAATGAAAGAATGAAAAGTCCGATAAGATGTAAAGCCGAGGATGGAATGATAAAAACTTCATGTAATACATCTATGGGGCAGGCATACGATGAATTTGAAGTTGATATGCAGGGTGAAGATATAGAAATAGGCTTTGATAACAAATACATGTTGGACGCACTCAGATATTCAGAAACTGATGAAGTTAATATACATATGAACGGTCCATTAAGTCCTATAGTTATATTACCAAGCGAAGGTGACAGCTTTATATTTTTAGTTCTTCCCGTGAGGTTAAAAAATGAAAGATGAAAAAATAAAACTCAAAGAAGGCGAAGATTACATAAGACTTTGTGATCTTCTTAAGCTTACAGGTGAATTTGAAACCGGAGGTCAAGCAAAAATTGCTATACAAGAAGGAGAGGTAACAGTAAACGGAGAAATATGTACTATGAGAGGAAAAAAAATGAAAAAAGGCGACAAAGCCGGGTATAATAACTTAATTTTTGAGGTGTGCTAAATTTGTTTATAAAAAGTATTTCCTTTGAAAATTACAGAAATCTTAAAACAGCAAAAATTTTTCCCTCAAAAGGTATAAATGTAATATGTGGTGACAATGCTCAAGGTAAGACAAATATAGTTGAGTGCCTGTGGCTATTCACCGGAGGAAGATCATTCCGAGGTTCAAAGGATAATGAACTCACTACCTTTGGCACCCAAAGTTCGAAAATAAAAATATCCTTTAATTCACGGGAAAGAGATCAGACATTAGAGATTCTTATAAAAAATAATAAAAGAACAGCTATTCTTAACGATGTACCTAAAAGCTATATGTCACAGATAGTAGGAAGCTTTTGTGCAGTTGTGTTTTCACCTGATCATCTCACACTGATAAAAAATGGTCCTGACGAGAGAAGAAGTTTTATAGATGCAGCTTTATGCCAGATAAAACCATCATATACAACACATCTCGGAAGATATAAACGAATAATAAATGAAAGAAACTCACTGCTTAAGGATATACCGAAACACAGGGAGCTTGAAGATACTCTTGATATATGGAACGAAAGGCTTGCAAATGAGGGTGCTTTGATAGCAGCTGAAAGGCTTGAATATACGGAAAAGCTGAAAGAAAGCTCATTAAAATTCTATAAAGGAATTTCGGATGGTAAAGAAGAACTTGAGATAATATATAAATCAAGCTTTGGCGGAAAAAATGGTATGACAAAAGAGGAACTGAAAAGCAATATGCTGTCATCACTTTCAAAACGCCAGAGTGATGATATTTACTGCGGTTTTACATCAATAGGGATTCACCGTGATGACATTAGTATAAAAATAAACAGCAGAGAAGCAAGAAGCTTTGGATCTCAGGGACAGCAAAGAAGTGCAGTATTGTCTATGAAACTTGCGGAAGCAGAAATTCTTGCAAATGAAAAAGGAGAAGCTCCGGTAATACTGCTGGATGATGTACTCAGTGAGCTTGACTCATCAAGACAAAATTATCTGCTTAATAAGCTTGAAGGACTTCAGGTATTTATAACCTGCTGTGAAACAAATATAAAAAGTGAAAGTATTATTTCCATAAAAAACGGTGAAATAATATCGGAGGGAAAATAAAGTGTATCTTCATCTCGGAAACAACACAATTATCAGAAAAGATGAGATAATAGGAATATTTGACCTTGACGCTTCAACGGTATCATATAAAACAAGGGATTTCTTATCAAATGCTGAAAAGAGCGGAAGAATTATAAACGTTTCATTTGAGCTTCCAAAATCATTTGTTGTATGTCGTGAAAATAATGAATATAAAATTTATATATGTCAGCTTTCACCGTCAACTCTTATAAAAAGAGCATCACAGATAAACAGCTTTGTTGATTAAAAAGAAAGGATTATAAATATGGCAAGATTATTACGACTTTCAAGATGTCCATATTGTCACAAAAAAGTATCTTATCTTGGATCTATGTTTTTAAAAACAAAAGGAGAATATAATTGCAGTTCATGCAAATGCATATCAGATGTTGTAATAAGCAGAGCAGCATATGCTATAGCAAGCGGAGTATGTATACTTGCGCTG
Source organism: uncultured Ruminococcus sp. (assembly GCA_902786345.1). Taxonomy (GTDB): domain Bacteria; phylum Bacillota; class Clostridia; order Oscillospirales; family Acutalibacteraceae; genus UBA1213. The sequence goes on from CADACB010000002.1 coordinate 92,423, forward strand.
TTGATAGTGGTTTTATATTCAATATCAGGAGACAGAGGAAGCATATTGGGAATATTACTTGTTCTTGCTCCATTTCTTGTATTTTATCTGATAGTACCTTTTTTGGTAAGGCTTGCACCATGTAAGGACAGATCAGCAGTTGATAAGCTTATAGATAGCAGTGTTACCTCTATCCCGAGTGAGGCTGCTTTCCAGAGTGTACAGAATCAGCCTAAATCCAAGCCTGTAAAGCTTGATGTAGAAGAAGATTTTTCTGCTAAGTTTATGAGAGCAAAAAAAAATGTTCAGTCCGATCATTCAGAAGAAAAGACTGAAATAATGACAGAACCTGAAGATATTTACAATACAAAAACAGCTATAGATATTAGAAATGAAAATATTGATACTGATGATATGTAAAGGGGATTTTTATGTCTGAAATTCATTTATGTCCGTATTGTAAAACAATATACAGATATAAGGATATAATAAGGCTAAAGGGTAAAAGCAACAAATGTTATCATTGCGGAAAATTTTTTAAGGCAGACAAGCTGTTAACATTTATTCCGGTATTGATAACAAGTATAATTCTTATAATAATAAATACTATTATCATTCATAATTCAAAGGATTTGAGCACAGGTTCATTTATTACAATGGCTGTTACAGATGCCTTTTTTATATTGATTTCATTTGTAATATCGCCTTTTATGATCAGGTTTATAAAAGCTGAAAAATCTGGAAGATAAAAATAAATTCAGTAGTTTACCGCACAGGAGGTCATTAAATTATGGATTCCAACGACATTACTCAGTCAAACCAAAAATATGATGCCGATGAAATACAGGTACTTGAAGGACTTGAGGCAGTAAGAAAACGTCCGGGTATGTATATAGGATCAACCGGACCAAGAGGACTTCATCATCTTGTATATGAGATAGTAGATAATTCAATAGACGAGGCTCTTGCAGGATATTGCACAAAAATAGAAGTGCATATTTTGCCGGGTGAGATCATAAAAGTAACCGATAATGGAAGAGGAATACCTGTGGGTATACAGCCAAAGCTTGGTATACCTGCTGTTACGGTTGTGTTTACTGTTCTTCATGCAGGAGGAAAATTCGGCGGAGGCGGATATAAGGTTGCCGGCGGACTTCACGGTGTTGGTGCATCTGTTGTAAACGCACTGTCAGAGTGGACAGAGGTTGAGGTGTGTGACGGAGAAGGAATATACCGTCAGCGTTTTGAAAGAGGAAATCAGGTAACCGAGCTTACAAAAACAGGAACCGGAACTCAGACAGGAACTATTGTAACCTTTAAGGCTGATCCTGAAATATTTACCGAAACTGATGTATACGATTATGAAACACTTTCGGTAAGACTTCGTGAGCAGGCATTTCTTAATGCAGGAGTTCATATTGAATTGTTTGATGAAAGAGATCCTGAAAACATAGTCAGCAATGATTTTTGTTATGAGGGAGGAGTCTCAAGCTTCGTTGAATATGTACACAAAAAGAGAGCACTTGATGTAATACATCCTGAGGTAATACATTTTCAGGCAAAAAATGAGGATGATACTGCATCTGCGGAAATAGCTATGCAGTATAACGAAAGCTATAATGAGCTTATACTTTCATTTGCGAATAACATACATACCAATGACGGCGGTACTCACGAGGAGGGCTTTAAAAGAGCTCTTACCAGAGTGATGAACGATTATGCAAGAAAGTTTAATATAATAAAGGAAAATGAAAAAAATTTAAGCGGTGAAGATGTAAGAGAAGGACTTACAGCTGTTATAAGCGTTAAGGTTAAGGATGCACAGTTTGAAAGTCAGACTAAAGCAAAGCTTGGTAATACTGAAATAAGAACTCTTGTAGATAAGCTTGTAAGTGAAAAACTAGAGCAATATCTTGAAGAAAATCCTGCAACGGCAAAGGCTATATTCGAGAAAGCACTTATGGCAGCCAGAGCAAGAGATGCTGCAAGAAAAGCAAGGGATCTTGCAAGAAGAAAGACCGCTATGGAAGGTGCCGGACTTCCCGGTAAGCTTGCTGACTGTCAGTCAAAAAATGTAGACGAAACAGAGATATACATAGTAGAGGGTGATTCTGCAGGAGGCTCTGCAAAGGGCGGCAGAGACAGACGTTTTCAGGCAATTCTTCCTCTTTGGGGAAAGATGCTGAACGTTGAAAAAGCAAGACTTGACAGAGTTTACGGAAATGATAAACTTATGCCGGTAATAACTGCACTTGGTTGTGGCATAGGTGATGAAATAGATCTTTCAAAGCTTAGATATGGAAAAATAATAATAATGGCTGATGCCGATGTTGACGGATCCCATATAAGAACACTTATGCTGACCTTCTTTTTCAGGTTCATGCGTCCGCTTATAGAAGAGGGACACATATATATAGCACAGCCGCCGCTTTATAGAATAACAAAGGGTAAGGAGCATCATTACGCATATTCAGATAGTGAGCGTGATAAGATAATGGCGGAGCTTGGCGGGAAATATGAAATACAGCGTTATAAAGGTCTTGGTGAGATGGATGCCGAACAGCTATGGGAAACCACTATGGATCCTGATACAAGAATAATGCTGCGTGTTGATATGGAGGATGCAGCAGCTGCTGACGAAGTATTTACTATTCTTATGGGAGATAAGGTTGAACCCCGACGTGAATTTATTGAAAAGAACGCTAAATATGTACAGAATCTTGATGTATAACTTAATAATATATCAAGGATAAGTTAATATAGTTATTAAATAATATTTGTTTTGCCTGAAGTTACGCTATATGATGATGTATACAGGTAAAATCAGATAAAAAATTATTTTATTATAAAGGATGATGATGTTGTGACAAGTGATAGTCAAGACGAGCAGTTGATAAAAGAAATATCTGAGGAATTGAAAAAATTAGAGAATGATAAAGATGACGATAATCCGGAATGGGACGGTTCTGAGGCGGAATTTGTGTCTGATGATGATGCCGAGGACTATGAGATTCCTGATACGGGAATAAAGCTCTCATATGTGCTGACTCGTGAAGAAATGTACAATTGTCTTTATCACAGCAGAATTTATAAAACCAAGGGTGCAAGAGCTGTTTTTCAGAGTATTGTTTTTGCACTTGCTTCTGTTGCGTTTTTTATGACTTACTTTTTTACTAAATCTGAATATAATAATTATAATTTGTTTTTCGGAATTTTATGTCTTGTAATGATAGCCGTAATATGGCTTGTTCCGTATATTCATTTAAAAAGTATGGCTAAGATGATGGCGGATGGTAAGAAAATAGAGGTAGAAATATATCCGGATCATCTTGATATAGGAAGAGATGACGGAGCGTGGAGTATAGATCTTGATGGAAATTCAGAAATTGCTGAATTTGATAATATATTTATGATATTTACACCAAAGGGACAAAGCTTTGCTATACCTGAAAGAATTATAGAGCCTGAGCTTTATAATGAAATAAAGGCAATACTTTTTTCAGGTACTAAACCGGAGAAATAAAAAATTACTTAATAGGTGGATTTTATGAAGTGTGAGGTACATATAAAAGCAAGATATGCCGAAACAGATCAGATGGGTATTATACATCATTCTGTATATCCTGTATGGTTTGAGGCTGCAAGAACTGAGTTTATAAAATCAGCGGGAATAACATATACACAGCTTGAGAAGAGCGGAGTTATGCTCCCTCTTTCTGAGATGAGCTGTAAATATATAAACCCTCTTCATTATGAAGATGATGTTATAATAGAAGTAACAATAAAAAAAGTAAGCTATGCTAAAATTATATTCGGATACAGAGTATTTTTAGATGATAAGCTTATGGCAGAAGGTTCAACTACTCACGGCTTTGTAAGTTCTGAAAGTTTTAAGCCTGTAAATATAAAAAAGATAATGCCGCAGTTTTATGAAAAACTCAAGGAATCTGAGTGTATAAATCAATGATATATATATAATACTTTTGAAAGAGGTGTTCTAAATTGGAAAATGAACAAAATATTCAATCCTCTAAAATAATAGATGTAGATATAGAAAGAGAAATGAAAAAATCATTTCTTGATTATTCAATGTCTGTTATCGTTTCACGTGCATTGCCGGATGTTCGTGACGGATTAAAGCCTGTTCACAGAAGAATATTATATTCACAGTATGAGGATAATCTCACACCTGATAAGCCCTATAAAAAGTGTGCAACCACAGTAGGTAATGTGCTCGGTAGGTATCATCCTCACGGTGACAGCTCGGTATATGACGCACTTGTAAGACTTGCACAGGATTTTTCAATGAGATATACTCTTGTTGACGGTCACGGAAATTTCGGATCGGTTGATGGAGATCCGCCTGCTGCATACAGATATACAGAGTCCAAGATGAGCAAGATAAGCGTAGAAATGCTTACAGATATAGACAAGGAAACAGTTGATTTCATTCCTAACTATGATGACAGCAGAAAAGAACCGTCTGTTCTTCCTTCACGTTTCCCTAATCTTCTTGTAAACGGATCAACAGGTATAGCTGTTGGTATGGCTACTAATATCCCCCCTCATAATCTTGGTGAAGTAATAGACGCAGTTAATTATGTAATTGATAATCCAGATGCAACACTTGAAGGTATAATGCAATACATAAAAGGTCCCGACTTTCCAACAGCCGGTATTATTATGGGACAAAGCGGTATTAAGGCTGCATATGCAACAGGCAGAGCAAAAATAACCGTAAGGGCAAGAGCTGAAATAGTAGAAGATAAAAACGGCAGGTTCAAGATAATAGTAACAGAGCTTCCATATCAGGTAAATAAAGCACGTCTTGTTGAAAGCATAGCCGATATGGTAAAGGATAAGAGAATAGAGGGTATATCAAACATTGACGATCATTCAGACAGAAATGGTATGCATATTGAGATAACCCTTAAAAGAGAGGCTTCTCCTAATGTTGTACTAAATAGCCTTTACAGAAACTCTCAGATGCAGATAACATATGGAATCATAATGCTTGCAATTGTAAACGGAGTTCCTAAAATCCTTAATCTTAAGGAGATATTGCAGAATTATATTGATTTCCAGGTTGACGTTATTACAAGAAGAACAATATATGATCTGAAAAAAGCAGAAGAGCGTGCTCATATACTTGAGGGTTTGAAGATTGCCATTGACTTTATTGACGAGGTAATAAGAATAATACGTTCTTCAAAGGATCAGCCTACTGCCAGACAAAATCTTTCCGAACGCTTTGGACTTGATGACGTACAAACACAGGCAATTGTTGCAATGCGTTTAGGACAGCTTTCAGGTCTGGAAAGAGAAAAGATAGAAGAAGAGCTTGCAGGACTTATCGAAAAAATAGCTGATTACAAAGATATTCTCAGCAATGGTGAAAGACTTCTCGGAATAATAAAAACAGAGCTTAACGCAATTCGGGCAAAGTTCAATGATGAAAGACGAACACAGATTGAATCCGTAAGCGGAGAGGTTGATATAGAAGATCTTATTCCGTATGAAGATTGTGTTGTAACAATGACTAATTTTGGTTATGTTAAGCGTCAGAAGGCTGATACCTACAGAACTCAGCGCAGAGGCGGCAGAGGTATTTCAGGAATGAACAGACGTGCCGAAGATGTTGCAACAGATATGTTTGTAAGTGGAACACATGATTATGTATTGTTTTTTACAAACCTCGGAAAGGTATATAAACTCAAGTGTTATATGATACCGGAAGGTTCAAGAACCTCAAAGGGTATGAATATAAACAATCTTCTTCCGCTTTCTCCTGATGAAAAGGTAACGTCAATGATACGTATGCCTGAAGACGGCGATGACGGAATGTATCTTGTAATGATAACCAAAAAGGGTATTATTAAGAGAACTGCAACTAAGGAATTCCACTCAAACAGAAAGGGAGGCCTTATTGCTATAGATATTGATGAGGATGACGAGCTTGTATGGGTACGTCTGACTGACGGAACATCACAGCTTCTTGTAGCAACACGGAACGGTATGGCTATACGCTTCAATGAAACAGATGTAAGATCAATGGGTAGAGGAGCAAGAGGTGTAAAAGCAATTACACTTAAAGAAGGCGACAGTGTTATTGGTATGTCGATCCTCAGAGAAGGCTCACTTATACTTACCGTATCTGAAACAGGCTTTGGACGTCTTTCACAGCAGAGTGATTACAGAATCCAGTCAAGAGGCGGTCACGGAATAATAAATTACCATACCAATAAATTCGGAAAGGTTGCCGCAATCAAGGCAGTTGATATTGATGATGATATAATACTTATCTCAGACAGCGGTATTATAATCAGGATAGAAGCGGCTTCCATAAGGATATGTTCACGTCCGAGCAAAGGTGTTATAGTAATGAAAATTGATGACAGCAGTAAAGTTGCCACAATATCAAGAGCACCTCATGAGGACGAAAATGATCAGAGTGAAGAAGATGATGAAATTTAATTAAAGAAAACACGGTAAGCCTATAAAATGGCTTATCGTGTTTTTTATTGTTATATGTAATTTAGTATAAAATACTCTACTCTTCCGACTAAAGGAAAAAACGGCATCCGGCTGAATGCAGATGTCGTTTTTTAGTTATTGGCTATCTTTGTCGTCGTGTTCCTCTATTGTCGTGGCATAATAACCTTGATAATATAGTCCTTTCTTACTTGTAAATACAATGCTGTCATCGTCCTCAATGATTAAGCCGCGGTTATCTGCCTTTTCAGTTGCTCCTAAAACATTTATGTTGCACAATACCCATTCAAAATAACTTGAACGAATAATAGTCCGGCAATATTCGCACTTGCCTGAGTTATTTTGCGGCAGCGCAGCACCACAGTTTGGACATACCGAAAGTTTTTTTGGTAAGACTTCTTCATAACGCCTGTCTTTGTTTGAACGGATATAAGTAAGCAGATAATGCTTTGTCAGTAAATCTGTTTTCCCTTCGATCAAAGCAAAACTGTTTTCGTCAACAATGTAATCCTTCAGATCGACAGAAAGATTTACGGTCAGATACTCATTGCTTTTGTCCCTTCGGTAAAAATGCAGATACATAGCGATGACTCGCATATCAGAAAGTATTTTTATTCTGCCTGCACTTTTCATGTCATTGATCTCTGCCGTTTGTCTTTGATAAAGCTCATCTGTCAAAATGTTTTTTAAGCTTTCGGACTCTCTGTTTGAGATTGCTTTAATAATGGTACTCAGATCAGACCGTGCAAGCTTGAGAACGGATTCGGATTTGAATTCAGGATCCTTTCCCATGATCTCGTTTGTGATCAGCATCGTAAAATCTTTAGGAAATATAATACCGTTTTCTTCTTTCTTTGTTTTTTTAGCTCCGGATAATTTATATATAATAATAAAGCCGACAGCAAAAACTGCAATTATTACGATTTTAAATATCAGATTCAGATATTCAATTACACATCCATCTATTGCCGATTTAATAAAATAATATGTAAGCAATATTACAAATGATGTAAAAAAAATATAAAATATAGCCTTTTTATCCATCATAATTCTCCATATTCATAATCACAATACCTCTGCTATCTGCAAAACAATCATTTGACAATACTTTGATATCAGAGATTATCCAGTCTTTTTCGCTGTCTGCAAGAGATGAACCGCAGTAACTGCAGTTTATGTCTGAAATATCAGCCAACGGCGCTCCGCAGGTTTTACAGATCATTGCTTGTATTCCGTTTATGATCTTAGTCTTTGAACCCATATTACGGCAAAATGTAACAAGATACTTAAAGTCCTGCAATTGAGTGTAATATCCCGGCAGCGGCTCTGCTTTCAAGGATTCTTCAGGATATGTCTGCATCTTTCCGGAAAAGTACACGGTAATAAATTCCTTATTTCCGTTTTGGACATAAAGATTAAGATAAGAACGGTTTATCATTATATTTTTATAGACTCTATACTGACCTTTTGAAACAAGATCGTTTATCTCTTTTTTTATATTATTGAGCATTTCTCCGGTAAGTAACATCCCGATTTTTGAGATATCTCTGTCTGTAATAGATCTTAGTATTCTTATAAATACATTTTTGCTCCAGTCGCAGAATATAGCTCCGCTAAAATCGTGGTCATGCTTTCTGATTTCAGCATTTATCATTTCAGTATAGTTTACAGGTATAATATCAGAAACAGGAAAGGTTATCAGTTCGGATTTGACTTTTTTTTCTTCTTTCTTAGTTGTTTGCATTTCATTATGCTTCGTTCTGAAATACACAAAAACCCCTGCAGTTATTATCAGGATACCTATGATAAAGAATAATATGTAAACTGAGAATGGCGGGCCGTCTGTGGTATTGTCAGTATAGCTGTCTTTGACGGCAAAGACTGTTGTTGATGAAAGCGCAGCCACAAAAAAAGATGTAACAATTCCGATAAAAGCATTCACTTTATTCATTGTTTCTCTTCCCTCCGAAAATAAGAAAAAATCATTTTCTATATTATACAAAATGAAATTCTTTAAGGGATAAAAGACTTCTGACTTTATTTATGAAAAAATAGTAAAATATTGATATGTCAGGCATTTTTGTTTTCACTTTGGTCTCCATGCTTCCGCATGATGATCCGCTCAAGCTGTAGCTTTGAGAAGCGGTGCTTTTTCTTACGGAAATGGCAAACTGTTTCGGCATAGCCCTTTTCGGCGGTACCTGTGTCAGTAACATAATAGGTATGGAAGTCGGAAACCTCAAAGTTATAGACTATAACAGGTTCGTCAAGCTGCTCGCCGTATGTGCCGTAAGTAAAGGCATGAACTTTAATTACAATCAAAGGCTTGAAATTTTTGTTTGTAATGATTCTATAGAAATTATATCCGGATTTTTGTAATCTGGCAGGGTGAAAATATCAGATTTTTTGTTGTAACCAAGCTTTTTTACACATTCGCTGAATGGCTTATAAAAGCCTGAATATTCAAGAGCACCGCCTATTGTAGCTTTATTTGCAAGATCTTCACATTCAGATTTACTGCTGTCTGAATCCGGAAGCTCGTCTTTTGTATAAATACGGTTAAAATTATCTTTGTTTATCTTACCGTTTTTTATTCCTTCATAATATTTTTTTACAGCACTGTCTGTTTCCTTGGCAACATATATCATTGCATCACGTTCAATATCATCAAGATTTGCATATCTGAAAATATTTATTAAAGTCTGGTCAAAGTCTGTAATATTTATAAGATTGTCTGCTGACATCTCAGAGGATAAAAAAATATTTCCGTCACGACTGCAGCAAAAATAAGGCAGACATCCATTATACATATCAAAATATTTCATATAACTCTTATTGTCATATCCGTAATATTCAAGAGCACCGCCTATTGTGCAATAACCTGCTGCTTTTTTTCTTTCTGACGATAGCTCATTGGTAACAGGAAGCTTATCGTTTGAATACCTTGGTTTAAAATTATCTGAGGTTATTCTGCCGTTGACAACTCCTGTATAATACAGTTTCAGGATGTTTTCAAGCAGTTTTGCATATAAAGATTTATTTATGCTCATATGTTCAGGAAGACTGTCAAGCTTATGTAATACTTCAAAATTTTCAGCAGTGATTATATTTTCAGCAGGCTCTGATGTATGATTTTCTGATTTTGATGTTTCAGACAGCTTTATTACCCTGTTATTATTAATATCACTGTTTTTACAGGCTGTATATGATAAAAGTAAAATTGCAGAAAAAATAAAGGATAAAATTTTTACTGTTATCGTTTTTTTCATTTTCGTCCTCCGTTCTCTTATGTTCAGATATTAATCAAGTCTTCATAAATTATAATAACATTTTGAAGATAAATGTCAAATTACATTTTTGTATCCGGAGGGTTGATGAAGGTGAAATTTTGATGGAGTATCTCTGTTGTTAATTACAAAGCATTTTTTATACTCTCTTTGAGCAGTAAGTCTGTTTTTATTAGGCATCAGGAGTTTCTTTGGTAATTATAAAAAAAAACAGCCTCTTACATAAAGAGACTGTTGTGAAGTTTTATTGTGCCGAAGGCTTAACGTTTTCCGAGAACAAAAGTTTAAGATCATCTGTTGAAGCGTATCCGTCTTCTTCAAGATTGTTGGCTTTTTCAAATGCCTTGAATGCATCTGATGAAAGCTCTCCGAAATATCCTGTAGGATCATCATCGAAGTAACCAAGATCCTTCAGACGCTGCTGTATTTTTGTAATATCACTTCCCTGCTCACCTAATCCATATGCAAGGTTTTCAGTAATTTCAAGAGAATTGTCAGCAGATACTTTTGAAGCTTCTGTAGAGCTTTCACTTGACTGCTGAGAGTTTTCGGTACTTGATGTTTCTTCTGATTGCTGAGAGTTTTCGGTACTTGATGTTTCTTCTGACTGCTGAGAGTTTTCGATACTTGATGTTTCTTCTGATTGCTGGGAGCTTTCGGTATTTGATGCTTCAATATTGGATGATCCGTTGCTTTGCTGAACATCAGAAGATTTTTTTGTGTTTGAGAGTTCGGGATATACGGTTTCTATCATAAAAGAAATTACCTCAGTAAGACTGTTGCCCTGGCGTTCAATAAGAAGTGAATCTATTTCATATACATTTTTGTTTCTTATAGCTTTAAGATTTTTGAAATTACTGTCATCTGAAATTTTTTCTTTAAGACCCTGTGCACAGAAAATATAATCAGGATTTGAAAGCTTTATTTTGTTAAGTCCTTCATCAGATGTATTGCTTATGGCACAAACATTTGTTAAACCTGCATACGATAGGAGTTTTCCGCTTAAGGTCTTTTCAGTTGCAGCATTACCGTTCAGATCATATATGTAGCATGCAGTAACAACGATGTCACTTTCAGGTACAATCCTTTGAAGATCACTCATTGTAAGGAGTATTGAATTTGATTTTTCAGAACCTTTTTCTCGTCCGCTTATATTTCCGTCTGCAACTGCACAAATATTTTCATAAAGTCTTGTAAGTTCTTCACCGTTTTCGGCAGGTACCATTGTAAGAACACTTACCCCGCCATTTTCAATTTTATCTTTTGTATCACTGTCTATAGTTTTATCTGCAAATACAATATCCGGATTGACGTCAAATATTTTTTGGCTGTTAGGCTTATCTTTAGAGCCTACTGATGGAATTCCCGAAATTTCTGATTGTGTACATTCATCTGAGCGTGCGGATATTCTGTCGGAATATCCACAGGCAATAAGTATATCTGCTACTGAATCACTCAGACAAACAATGGAATCGGGCTTTTCATTGATGGTATATCCTGCAAGTTTTACAGGATATTCTCCACTGCTGTTTGAAGAGCAGGCAGTGCATCCTAAAATTATAAAAGCTGCAAGAAAAATTGAGTAAATTTTTTTCATAATACTTCTCCTAGGATAAAATTTTGTTTGGTCTTTGTCAGATAAAATCATAAATTATCTGATTTGAATTCAGCTTCAATGGCTGAAATATACTGTTTTGCACATCTTGGAGAACGTCCCCCTCTTTCAATAGCGTATTTCTCAGCACCTATTGTAAGCTCATCAATACTGATTTTGAGTTGTTTTTCCTTAGCAAGAGCAAAGACAATATCTAAATACTGTTTTTTATCAGGTTTTGTAAAGCTGACAGATAATCCAAAGCGATCTGAAAGAGAAAGACTTTCCTGAATAGTGTCGTTTCTGTGAAGATCATCCCCTTCTCTTTCCGAAAAGGTTTCTTTAATAATATGTCTTCGATTTGAGGTAGCATAGATAAGTGAATTATCCGGTCTTACGGCGAGTCCTCCTTCAAGTACAGCCTTAAGCTGTGCATAGCTGCTGTCATCGTTTGAAAATGACAGATCGTCTATAAAGATAATAAATTTCAAAGGAAGCTCTGCAATTCTTTCTGTAAGCAGAGGGAAATCTGCAAGACGATCCTTGGGAATTTCTATCATTCTGAGTCCGTCTTTATAATACTTATTAAGAATTGCTTTTACTGTAGACGATTTACCTGTACCTCTGTCGCCATAAAGCAGACAATTATTACTCTGAAATCCATTGATGAATGCTTCAGTATTATCAATCACAAGATTTCTTGGTATATCATATCCCTTTAATCCGTTTATTGAAACAGGATCAGGATGAAGTACAGGCTGTATGCTTTTATTTCTCCATATAAATGCACGGTATCTTGCAAACATACCGCAGCCGTTTCTTCTGTAAAAATCAGAAAGAGTATCTATTATAGAGTCTTCGTGAAGAAATTCTTTTACGGGTTTTCCTGTTCCCCATCTTGGCAGACTGTTTGCAGCCGTACCAAGCTCGTCACGATATGTATAGTTATTAAGTATAGTTTCAGGTGAGAGCATACTTACTCTTCTTATTGCAGAAAGGTCACGTCTTATTGCACTGATAACTTGTGTGGGCAGATTTTTTTCTTTACTTGCAGATGCTGCACGCGAAAATATATTTTCATCAAAAAGTGCAGTTTCGGTTATACATTTTGAAAGTTCAGAGGCATAACCTTTCTCACATAACAGAGAGAAAAAATTTCCCCATGCAGACATAAAATCAAATACAGGTTTATTCAGAGAACAGAGAAGTTCATAATATGCCTTTGGCACACTTCTGTCTTTAATTCCTTTATATATTGAAAGTGACGACATAAGTAATGCCGCTTCTTTTGCAGGATTCATATAGTTCAGCTCCTTATGGTAAATTTATAGGATACATTTTATATTTTACAATGAATTTACAAAACAGTCAATTTATTATTTGACGAAATATAGGAAAACATATAAATAAAATCAAATACAAATATGAGTAAAAATGATTTAATGAAATAAAATAATATATAACGGAGAGACTATATGGAAAATAAAGATCAGAAAAAAATAATTGGTAAGAATATTCTTTCGGAAAAAAGTGTTATTATATGGCAGATAAGAGTATCCATATATATGATTGTATATATGCTCATTTCAGGAATTTTCTTTGTTTTTGTGCCTTTAGCGGCAATCATAATGTGCATAATCGGATGTGCAGCTTATTTTTTTATTATAGTTTATTATTTTCCGAGGCTGTGCAGATCAGTTTCATATTTATGTGAATCCGGCAGTCTTATAATAAAAAAGGGATTTTTTATCCGAAAGTATATAAGTATAAGTTTTTCTCAGATACAATATCTGGTGCTATCAGAAGGAATAATAGAAAGTAAATATGGATCGTGCAGTGTTTATGTTTTTATGGCAGGAGGAACTGAAATATTGTGGGAAGTATCAAAGGAGTATGCATATGCTCTTAAAGAACTGACGGAAGATTACGGCATTCAAAAAGGGAGTAAGGAAAATGAATGAAGATTATATATATAAAAAAACACATCCTTATGCAATACTTACACATATGAAATTATATGTAATATTTATTGTTTTATCTGTTTTACAGCAAATATTCTTAAAACCTCAGGGAATTATTGAAATAATAGGTTCTCTGGGAATAAATGCGCTTTATGTTTTTTCGATATTGTTTTATACAATATATTTATACAGAGGTTTTACCTATAGGATTGATGAAAGAGGCATAAGCGTAAAAAGTTCTGTTCTTATAAAAAAATATTTTACATTGCCTTATGATAAAATACAGACAGTTACAATAAGAAGGGACATTATATCAGCAATATTCGGAGCAGTAAAAATATCGGCAGATACTGCGGCAGGATCGGGAAAAAAATATGATGCAGAAGGATTTTTTTCAAAAAAAAGAGCAAAGAATATGCTTAACATAATCAGTAAGAATAATGAAGAAAAAAATATTTACAGGTCAAATATAGTAAATATAATTCTTATGTCTGTATTTCGCTCAAATCCTATAACAGGACTTTTGTTCATTATACCGGTTATATATCAGACGGGAAAAATTATAGGAAGTGAAATGACAGAAAGAATAGTCAAAGGCTCTCTTGATATTAGAAACAGTTTATTTACAGTATATTTTTCTCCGGCTGTTTCTGCGCTTATTGCTGTGATTATGATGTGCTGGATGCTGTCTGTGCTTGTATTTTTTTTAAGATATGCACGTTTCAGATCATGCAGAATAGGAGATTTTATAAAGGCTTCAAGAGGTATTCTGAACAAAAGCATTATATTTACAAAGATAAGCGGCATATCGGCAATAACTATAGACAGAACTTTTCTTATGAGTATACTGGGAATATACAGTTCAGGATTTTATGTTATAGGATCAGAAAAATTAAAGGGAGATAAAAGTATACTTATAGCTCCGGAAAAGGAAGATAAAATAAAAAACAATATATTTTTGCTGACCGATATAAATACAGATGAGATAAGGAGTGTATATACTGAAAAAAATACCCTGTGGTCATATATTTATCTTCCGTTTGGAAAAGCCGGAGAAATATTGAGAGTTGCTATGATATTGTGCATAATATTGTTCATATGGTGGACGGTATTCCGAATTTTTGCTCATAAAAATTCACATATAGGCTTATGCAATAATAGCTTTTCTATATGCTGTTACAAAAGACTTACGCTCAAAAAATATATAATTCCTTATGATAAAATACAATATATTGGGATGACTCAGAATATATTTCAGAGAAGAAAAGGAACCTGTAATATTAAAGTATATATGTATTCTGAAAAAAAGTCGGTTCACATTGCAAGGCACATAAATAAATCAGCGGCGGAAAAACTGTTATCAGATGTTATAAGACTTGAATATAAAATGTGATGATTGACAGATGTTGGTCTTATAATTAAATATAATTGTTGACTTTCAGCATAATAAAATTATAATAAAAATTAAGGCTATATTATTCCGGAGATGATTTATTTATGTTTAAAAAAATAATAGTTTTTTTAATAAGTTTGGAGTAATTGCAGTTTTTTCTTTTCTGCTTATTACCCTTTTTTCTGTTGGCTGTTCAGATAATGAAAATCAGGATATGAGCCTGAAATCTGAAATCAATACTTCTGAGAATAAGAATGGTGATAGTGTTGAGGAAGAAGATTCAATGGGTTATATAGACAGCGGAAAATGCGGTGACAATGCTGAATATACGATTTATAATGACGGAGTTCTGACAATAAGCGGAAAGGGTGATATGTGGGACTTTAAGTATTTTTATTCAAATAATAAAGAGTATCCTTGGAATCCCGATATGATTAATTCTGTTGTTATCAAGGATGGGATAACCTCAATCGGTGAGCATTCATTCAATTCAAGCATATTATCTTCTGTTACTATTCCCGGCAGCGTAAAAAAATAGGAAAATCAGCCTTCTGGAACTGCAAAAATCTTGAATCTGTTAAAATACCTGACGGAGTAAGTGAAATATATGAATGTGCTTTTCAGAATTGTACTGCACTCAGACATATCACCTTGCCTGACAGTATAAAGCTGATAGGTAAGGAAGCATTCAGCAAATGTACGGTTCTGGAAAATATTGATATACCTGCCGGTGTAACAGAAATAACCGAACGTTTATTTGAAGGCTGTGAAAGTCTGACAAGCATAACTATTCCTGACGGAGTTAAAGTTGTAGGTTGGAGGGCATTCTGTAATTGTAAATTACTTGAAAATACAGCTATACCTGAAAGTGTGACAAATATAGGGATTGATGTTTTCAAAAACGACAATAATGTTATGCTGCTTGTAAAGAAAGGTTCATATGCAGAAAATTATGCAAAGGAAAATAATATATCATTTACAGCCTGATCAGATTATTTAATATAATACATTATTTATTAAATATTTTATTGTGAGTTTTGATATAAATTTAATATAAAATAATATTTTTTTATTCATATTTACAAATTAATAAAAAAACAGAACAAATGATAATTTTAATTCATCTTAATATCAGAATGGTAAAAATTTCATATAAATTTAAATAAGGAGGTATATTTAAAATGGAAATAAATATACATAAAGATATTATTCACCATTTTATTATTAAGAGGGAATAGTTTTTGACATAGAATCAGAATTACTGAAAAATATTATCATAAAACTAATAAAATTAAATTTATTATCAAGATGCAATGGAGGAAATTAAAATGAATAATGTCAAGACTTCAAAAAAATCTATTTCTGTTAAAGCAGCAGCATTAGTGCTTGCATTGATTTTCAGTACCATCATGTTATGTTCAGGATGCGGAAAACAGGATCCTATGGAAACATATTCGGGAACATGGGTAGGAAGTGCCGGAACAACATTTTTACTCAGATCAAACGGTACTGTAAGAGCAACACAGCCTAAATGGAAAAGTGCAGCGTCAGGTACATGGAGCATAGACGGAGATCGCTTGAATATAGAAGGAGTTTATAAATATCCTATTTATGCAAGTATAGCTGATTCTAAGGATACATTGATTTTTGAGGCTAACAATTCAAAATGGAATGTTGAAACATTTACAAGATCAGAATAATAACCGGATATTGTAACAGGCAGGTATACACAATACCCCATGTATACCTGCCTGTAGTATAATTTATTATGTTTTGTGATCAAGTTGTATATTAATCTGTAACATCTATGACTTCATAGATATTGCCTTCATCGTCAATTTCATAGATAATATTATCGTCATCATAGACGGGATCATCTATTATAACTTCTTCATCAGTGAGATCTTCTTCGGGAACTTCTTCCGGAGGAATATATCCTTCATCAGGAAATATTGCTTCAGGATCGGTGAAATAAACATAATTTTCGTCCTCGTGATCAAATATAAACTGACTGCTTTTCAGTATTGATTTTTTAAGTTTATCTGTTGTTTTTGTATCTTTGCTGTTTTTAGGAAGCAGAATATTTTTGATTATATGTCTTACTGTTGTGAATGCATCGGGCTCTATTTCAGTAACAGTATCGGAAATATATAAATTCTTTATTTTACCGTAATAATCGTTATCATCATCATCAACAAAGATCTCAAACTCGTTTGTCCTTAGCTTTTTCATTCCATCAGGAATATGAAAATTTTCTGCAAAGGTACCTATTATTATATGTGATAATCCATTAATAACCATACCGTTAGGAATAGTTGTATCATCAAAAACGGCATTCTTATTTTCAAGTTCAACATATAGCTCAGGTATATTTGCGATCAGAGAATCTGACCAACTGTTATAATGGGCATTGTTGATGACATCGCCCTGAATTATGAGATGTACAGTATTTGCAGGTGGAATAGAAAAATCAATATCTGTTATTGCTGAAAGCTCATCAAGCTCTACACCTGAAAATGCATAGGGGTCCAGTCTCATTATGCCATCGGGCAGGACAAGTTTCTTTATTGGACAGTCACGAAAAGCAAGATCGCCTATTTCTATTACGTTTGGAAACAGCTCTCTCATATTAAGTTCTTTTATTTTGCATCCGCCAAAGGCCCTATCCCCTATACGAGTTATATTTTTTCCACCGGTTACAGTTTCTATATCCGTATCCTCAAAGCATCCGTTGGGAATATATTCAAGCATTTCAGGAAGCTGAACAGATTTTATATGACTATTGGCTGTTGTCGAAAGAAAGTTATACATAATTCTTGTAACAGGAATTCTGTTTCCTTCATATTCTATATAAGATGGAAGAACAATATCAGATGGAAAATCAGAAATTTCCGGATAACCAAAATAATTAGTCAGCATTGCTTCGTTATTTTCAGTATATATTCTGAATCTCATACTTTGGTCATCCGAATAAATGTCAATATATTTATCATAGCGACGCGGTTTTGATTTAGCTGTTTCAGTTATGTACACTATGCTTGGTTCGGCTTCACGAACCACTTCTCTGTCACGGTAAACAACACTTGTATTGCCGTCACGATAAACAATGCTCGTTTCACCGTCACGATAAACAATGCTTGGATCTCTGTCACGATAAATGATACTTGGTTCCGAATCCCTGTAAACATATACAATACTAGGTTCGTTATTGGTTATTATTGAGTTATCAGATGTTTGTATATCGGTTTTATCACTGCTTTCCGGTTCAGCAGCTTCGGCAACTGATGAAGACTGCTCATTGTCCGGCGGCAGACTTATAGGACTGAAATTTGATGAAGTGACGCTTACACATACTGCAATAGAGGCGGCAGCGGCAGCCACAGAAATCTTGGTTGCTGAGGAATTGGATATGGTAGTGCTGAAAGCAGCAGAAACTCCTGTTGACATTGAATTTACGGCTGTGGGGACAGCTGATGTTACACTTTTTTCAAATGTAGCTGATTGAGAAAGAAGTTGACGAATTACTTTGCTGAGATTGTTGAGAATATTGTTGGTATGAAGGTTGGTTCCGCTTTTCTTTTCATATGCTATTATTTCCTTACGGAGTTTATTTTTTGCGGTAAATAAGCGGCTCTTTACTGTTCCTACATTTATTCCGAGTGAATCCGCAATTTCATTATAGGACATTTCTGCGTAAAAATACATAATTAGTAACTGAGAATATTTTTCGGGAAGATTTTCTATAATTGAATATAAAAGTCTGTTATTTTCAATATGATCTAATTTTTGGTGAGGTATATCGTTTATGTTTTCGGAATTACATTTTCTGAGTAAAGCTTCAAGTTTTTCATCCTCATCATAGGGTATTGCAGTGTTTTTATTTTTTCGGAACAGCATTTTACACTCGTTTACTGTTATGATACGAAGCCATGATGAAAATGAGTCGGTGTTTTTGAGATTGTGAATATTTTTGAATAATTTAATAAAAACCTCCTGAGTAACATCCTCGGCGTCCTGTTCATTATTCAATATAAATTTTGCAGCATTATAAACTTCAGCTCTATGACGTGAGATGATAGCTTCAAGTGCATCCTGATCTCCGCTTTTAGCCAATTCAACTAATTCGTTAGTTGTTGGCTCTTTAGTATTATCCATACCATACCACCTCTTTTAATACTACCTGAAAAATTATATCATATTTTGTCAGAAATTCAAATATTATCTTCATCTCAAACCATACCATAATTATTTTACACTACTTCAGATAGATCTGAAATTATGGGAAAAAATGATATTTGTTTAAGATCCTGATTCTGAATATATAAAGGCAAAAGTGATCAGAAACATAGCTTCTGTTTACTTTTGCCTTAAGTAATGATCAATTTTAAAAGTTACTTCCGGAATAGCCCCAGGTTGAGATTTCATCATATTTAACATATATACGTGATGGGGATATAGAAAGGGTATCTGAAATAATTTCCGTGATCTTGGCTGTGAGTGCGTCATAAGCACTCCGGTCTGCCTTTCCGTAAAGCATAACCTCGCTGACAGCACACGGCTCATCACTTCCCTTGAAATACATTCTGCAATTATCTTCAACTTTCACCATAAGCCACGCTTCACTCTTTCTTATAAGAGTAATTGCTTGTCCAAGCTCTGATTTGATTTTTACCTCTTCTTCCCTTGTGATTGGTGTGCTTGATTGAATTCTGATAAACGGCATAAATTTCACCTCATAAATTAATTTTTATACAGAAGGCTGTTTATATTGACAGCTTATCTATATTTGACACAGCTTTGAATCGGCAAAGCAGATAGCTTCCTGCTGTGAGCATCATAAGAAAAATGAATAATATAATAATTATTATAAGAGAACCGATGTCTGTAAATTTGAAGGCAAGATATGCACCTGCACATGTTATTGCTTCAAGAAGTATGGCTGTTGCCATATTGAAAAATATATTGTAATTTCCTCTGAGTGCGTTAAGTTCACTGTCCCATATCAGTTTAGGGTTCACAGAGTCCATAAAAATTCCGAAATAAGATACAAAGGTGACTGAAATCAGGCTGATAATACAGCAGAATATCATAAGTTTAATGCCTATATTCAGGTAGAGTGATGCAGCAATAACATATATAATCATACCTGTTCCGCTTATTATTATACTGATCAGAGCTTTTATATTTATTTGTGATATATAGGATAAAGGAATATATTTTACAAATGCAAAATGATTTCCTTCTCTTGTGAAGGAGGATGAAGCAATGCTGTTTGCTGCGGTAACCAGTACTGAAACGGCTGAAACGCCAAGTATGAATATCAGTACATTTTCTTCGTTACCATTATGTATACCGTAAATAAAACTGTCAAGAAAGTTAGTTTTTCCCTGAAGTACATATATAAGGTATAGAAACAGCGGCCAGATCAGATTTATCAATATGCAGTTCATAAAATATGCCGGAGTTCTGAAAAGTATGCGAAATTCTTTTTTCAGATATGATACACACGGATTGTGTCCTTTAACAGATGATACGCTTTTTTGAAGACTTTTGGTTTTGGAGACTAAGCTTTTTGAAACCCCTGCTGCGGTATCAAAATATATTGCCTGTGCAATTATCATAAATATAGCAATGGCGAGTGCATTTATACCAATATAGTATAAAAGGTTTATGGCTGTGTTGCTTATCATTGAATTTACAATAAAATGAATATGAGGAAATATCAGATTTAGTATACTTAACAGAAGATTATTCGGGTCAGCAAGAGCTGTTACAAGATGGTCGGTATCAATACCGCCGCTCCTTGATACGATAAGAGCAAGTCCGAGGATAATAATGAATGTCAGGAACCCGGTTATTTTGTTGACAGTATCCTTGTTTTTTATAAAGCTTGTGACAAGCATAACAAGCATACAGATAACAGCACAGTATGAAAGTGGCAATATCGGCAGGGTAATCATGCCAAAAACTGCGATTAACCATGTATAAAACGGCAGTCCTGCGGCAATTATATAACCTGCAAAAACAGCAATGATTATAATAAATTCCATAATACTTTCGCTTATAAGTGCAGCAGTGAATTTAGATCCTATGATCTGATATGGTTTCAGAGGCAAAGGAAGCAGATTTTCAATGTCACCTGAAAAATAGAAGATATTGAAAATAACATTCAGACCGAATACAAATGAAAATACAGACACTATCTGCAAAAACATTTCTGCTGCATTCTGACCTGAGCCTATCTTGAGAAGCTGTGTTGTCAATACATATATGATTATACCCACAAGGAATGCCATTGGAAGCATTATACCGAAAACAGCTATTATACCCATTATACGGTAAAATATTTTTTTGTATTTCTTTTCTTCAGATGTTGGCTCAACCGATGCGATAAGTGCTTTTACAAGTTTAAAATATATACTCATTTTTCAGTCAGCTCCAAAAAGATTTCTTCAAGAGATCCGTTTTTATTTTCAGATTCAAGTTTTTCAAGAGTTCCGTCAAACAGCAAATGGCCTTTTTTTATGATTATTACACGGTCGCAAAGTTTTTCGGCAACCTCAAGTACGTGTGTTGAAAAGAAAACGGCATTTCCTTCATTTGCGTGTTCCCTCATCATCTGTTTCAGCTCATATGCAGATTTAGGATCAAGCCCCACCATAGGCTCATCAAGAATCCATACAGGCGGATTGTGAAGCAAAGCAGCAATAACCATAATTTTTTGACGCATACCATGTGAATAACTCATTATGGGGGCAGAAAGAGAATCGTTCAGATCAAAGCGTGAAGCAAATTTTTCTATACGTTCACGTCTTTTCTCTGTAGGAACGTGATATATATCCCCTATCAGATCAAGGAATTCAATACCCTTGAGGCGGAGAAACATATCAGGACTGTCTGCAATATATCCTATGGATTCTTTTGCCTTAATGGGATTTCTTCTTATGTTGAAGCCGTTAACGGTTATTTTTCCGACATCGGCTTTTATAATGCCTGTAAGAAGCTTCATAGTTGTGGTTTTGCCTGAGCCGTTAGGTCCGATAAAGCCTACTATTTCTCCGCCTTTGACATTAAAGCTTATGTCGTCTATAGCACGAACGGTTTTATTATATACTTTAGTAACATTTTCAAATTTTATCATACTTTGATAACACCTTCTGCATATGTTTATATGTTATTTTATCATAATTCACATAAATTTACAATAGCTGATGTGAATTATGTAAATATTATTATAAATATTTAATATTTAATCAGATATGAATTAGTGGCATATACCGGTTAAATAAACCGTAAAACCAATAAATATAAAAGTTTGAAAAATGTAGTGAGTAAAATTTTGATCATAGGCTGACAGTAAAGTTCTGATATGAAATAATAATACCTGAAAATTATTAAAGTGCTGATAATAGGAAAAATATGTATAAGAAATGAACAAACTTATTTATGTATTTTTGTTTAAAAAAAGAAGAAAAAACTCTTGAATTGGAATTTATTTATTAGTATAATGTAATTGTATAAATATAAGTGGGAGAATGCTTTAATGCGGACTAAAAGCATTCAAAAGGAGGAGTTAACAATGAGTAAACGTCTGAGGAAAAATATTCCTAAGCTCAAATCCAAAAAAGGTCTTACTCTTGTCGAGATTCTTGTGGGCGTAACTATTATTGTAATAGTTTTCGGTGCTACTCTCGGTGCAATGACGCAAGGCTATACCAACACTCTTTACAATGCTGATGAAAACAAATCAGCTGCTTTGAGTAAGTCAATCAACGACTCTATTATGGAAGCGGTTGTAAGACAGGGCTTTAAAAGTCAGACAGAATGTGAGAATTATTTCTTTGGCGGAGGAAAAAGCCCTAATTCAGATTCTTCAAATGCAGTTCATTCAGCAGCGGTTGCTATTGACAGCTCTGTTGAATATGTACCTTATGCATCGTTTCCGGATAACAGCAAGGACTGTCAGTATACAATAAAAACAGACAGTATCAGCACTGTAGAAGGAACAGGAAGCAATGTTAGTATGGGATATGTTCTGATACAGACAGCAACTAAATCAGCAAAGGGTATGCATATAAATACAAGCTATGTTCCCTATTATTAACAGGAGGTCGCATATGAAAAAGAAAATAATCTCCAGAAAAGGCTTTACGCTTGTTGAACTGGTAGTTACGATTGCGATTCTCGGAATGGTAAGTATGATGGGAATCGGAATAGTTGCTAATTCTATAAAAAACTATTCTACAGCATCCGTAACATCAGGAGAACAGGATACGGCACTTGCAATAGAAAATTTTATTGTTTCAGCTGCTAAAAAGGCAACTTCATTCAAACAGGTAAACCCTTCCGATGTTCCTGAGGGAAATAATATCAAGGCGTGGTATATAGCTTCTGATAACGGAGTTATAAAAACCGTTTCAAATATTGTTGATAATTCCGGAGATGCTCCTGTTGTTACAACAAGGGAATTCAAGGGAGTAAACAATATTGAATTTACACTCAGAAAACAAAAAAAATCAAAGACTGATTCTGTTAACAACGCATATGTGTGTCTTGATTATGTAATTACAATGACAGAAGGATATGTGATTAGGGGTTCTGTTGTTGTAAGCGGTATACCAT
Organism: uncultured Ruminococcus sp.; assembly: GCA_902786345.1. Taxonomy (GTDB): domain Bacteria; phylum Bacillota; class Clostridia; order Oscillospirales; family Acutalibacteraceae; genus UBA1213. Next base: position 115,751 of record CADACB010000002.1, read on the forward strand.
CAAATTATGATATGACCGGTATAGACAGTAATTCATTCTCTGATACAAACGATCCTATAATTATAAGCACTAACAGTTCGGCTGCAGTTGCTCTTTATGGAAAAGTGTTTGGCGTTCAATCGTCAAGCTAAAATGAATCTTTATTAAGAAAGGAGAAATTGTAAAGATGAAGCAAACAACGGTAAACAAGAGCAAAAAAGGCTTTTCGCTGCCTTTGGCAATTGCAATAAGTGCTTTTATGATTCTTATATCGTCATCTCTTATATTTATAGCAATGAACAGCTTGTCTACAACAAGTTCAGATGTAAGCGGCAGACAGGCGTATATGAATGCAAAAAGTGCACTTGAATATGCAAGAGTTTATTATGAAAAGAACGGAAATTATTCAAGCATTGGTACGCAGTATCTTATTATGAAGGACAGCGGCGGCTCAATTTCACAAGGCGCAAGAATAGATACAAACGATAATGCAACAAAAAATGCAACAACTTATGTTATAGCTGAATATAAATCTGCAGAAGGAAACGGTTTTGCAACGCTTAAGCTCCGTGCTTTTTCTAAGTATTCAGATGCATTCGGCAATAAAGCAAAAACAGCTTCGGTTTCAGGTACATTTATAATAGGAGGAACAAGGCCCCGCAGACTGACTGTTATTGCACGTGATCAGAATCCGAGAACTTCTCAGATTTCTGATAAGATTACGTTGAATGTAAAACAGCCAAAGGATATGAACTACCAGCTTTCTTATTATGTATGGACATATAAGGATCCTGAGCGCGCATATCAGAATTATAAAGAATCAAACGGCGACAACAGCTTTGAGTATGACTATCATGTAAATGTTGATAAGCTCAACGCTGCAACAATGAAAAATAATATAGTAATGCCTAACGGTGTATGGGCAGCCGGCGGAGACGGTAAGCAGGGACCTCCGGCTATAATGTCAAAAACAAGTTCAAATAACTCATGGATCAGCGGTGACTATGTAATCAGAAAGAACCGTGTGCCGTGGTTCAATATTATCTTCGCTCAGAAGGGTTCTGTTCTCGGTAATTCAGTTTCAAATATCTATAATTCACAGACTAATGAGATGTTCCATCTTTGGTATCTTGATCCTGATGATAAGAACATTTATTTTGAGTTTACAGGCAAGCTGCACAGTTCCGGCGGTGTAAACTATTATACAAAATATTACACAGGTAAGAACTGGAACGGCAAAGACGGTCTTGAAGATACGGTTCTTGTTTATGTAAAGAATATGAAGACCGCAGTGCATTTCAAAGAATATGGTGTTGATAACAAGAAAACAGGTGAACCATCTGTTCCGGCTTCTCAGCGTCCTGTGATCTCCAGTGTTGTAAATCACGACGGATCAACAATAAATACAGGCTCAAAGAGTTATATATATTCAGGTCAGAATAAGAAAAATAATAATATTAAGATGGAATATGAAGGCTGCGGCTGGTATGTTGCGAATGTTGAAACAAATAAAACGTTTGATCTCGCAATACGTTATAAGAACCAGAATTATTATACACCAAACGGTGTATCACCCAGCACACAGGACGATACCTGGATTGTTTTAAGAGACGGTTCTCTGAATGTTTATGCAACAGAGAAAAGTGCGATTGAAAATGGTTTGAAAGCATATACCGAAGAAGATAAAAATAATAATCTTGGAGTAGACGTTAACGATTATGTTACAGTACACGCAAAGGTTGCAGATTATTCAAAGGGTGCAAATCCGAAGCTTTCCTACTCAAGCGAATCATGGAACTCTTCAGCAGGTATGATTAGACTTCGTAATAAAATAGTTGAAGTTTCTGATGTTAATGAGGCGGATTTTACACCGGAATCTTATCAGAATTTCAAGACAGCTGTTGACGAAGGAATTACAATTCTTAACACAGAGAACTTTATAGTAAATCAGACGGGTTCAGATTATGAAGAGAAGATGAAGAATGCCAATAAAGCATATGATGAGGCTGTAGACAAGATCGTTAGAGCATTCGAAAAACTAGACCCAGTCGATGCAAGCCCTGAAGTTGTTGGTGTACTTGACGAGCTTGTAAGGAAGGGTAATGACGTTGTTGCTGAGCAGGAAGAAAAAGGTACCTATGATTATACAGTATATGTAAGCTTCATTGCTAACAGCTCACCTTATAAAGTAGCTAAAAATGCCCTTGAAAATAATAGTGATTTAACTGCATCAGAAGTAACAACAATGACTGAAAATCTCAGAAGCTCTCTTGATAATATTTATGCTAATACACTTAACAGACTGGTGCTTGGCGGTTATATTACAAAAGCAGAGTCTATGGTAAATGACAGCAAATATAAGCAGGCTGCAAGAACTACACTTTCTTCAAAGCTTAACAATGCAAAGAATGTGTATAATCAGCTTAATATTTCCCAGTCAACTATCAATGATGCAGCAGATGAACTTCTTACACAGATCAATCAGACAGAAGCTGCACTTGAAAATCCGCTTAACCTTGATGTGCTCAATGAGCTTCGTACACAAGCACAGGAAAAGCTTAGCGGAGAAAAAATTAATTGCACTGATCAGACATATAACGCTCTTCAGACTGCATACAACAATTCAAGTAATGCAAGCAGTGCACAGAATCAGCAGAAAATTGATGAATATGTAAACGACCTCAGCGATAAGCTTGATAAGTTTACTGTAACAAAACCGGAAACATCTAATGATTATCTTGCACAGCAGAACAAGATCAAGGTTTGGATAGTTAATAAATCCGGACTTGCTTATGATTTTTATAAATATGCTAACAGTGATGATGAGCAGCCTAATGTAGAAACCTCTATTGATATGATGACGGCAGCAGGCTACAACTATTCTGAGCTTGATAAAAACCTTTATACACTTGTTGCTATCAAACTGACAAAGGCAGACGGTTCAACTGTACTTTCAGATCCTTTCTATTTCAGCGATTCAGCTGACGGTAACCTTGTTATAGTGATTGATGAGGAAGGCAATGTTACAAAGAGCACATTTACAACAGTCTTCTTCCCTGCAATTCAGGGCGGTATAACAGCTTCTCTCAACAACGGAGGAACTCCTGTTGAACCGGTTTATGAGGCTCCTTATTATGTATTCAGATACCTTACAACAAATAATGACTTTAAGGTAAATGTAAAATGGACAGATGCATCGGGAACAACTCATGATGACAGCTATCCAATGGGTAAGCTCACAGCAGGCGAATTTGTTGCAGTTCCCGGAAATCCAAATACAAACACACCTTCTGTAAACGTTGCATCTGTATATCCGAAATATAACAATTCTAACCCTGAATCTCCTGCGCCGGGCGGAATTGTTTATAATGGTGATGATTATCAGATAGTTGACGTGGCAACATCATATGCAAATTATGTTCCTGGCGTTACAGTAGGTGAAAATCAGACTTGTGTAATTCTTGACTCATCAGGTTCAGCTTCGGGTATTCTCAGTGAAGGTTATCCCAGAATCTATGCGTGGGATCACAGTGGTAAGCCAATGGTAGGCAATAACTGGGACGCAAGACCTGAAATGAAAAAGTCAAGCAATCCTCAGTATTATTACTATGTATTCAATAATAATTTCAAGGGCTTGAAGGTAACAAAGAAATATAATGATTTCTCTGCTCAGGATATAATTGTAAGAGCTAACAGTTATGATCAGACTTATAAATATGTTCTTCTTACCTCAAAAGCAACACCGGGTTATTTTGATGTCTGGAAAGAAATTTCGACCAGCACAAGTGATGACAGTTCTATAGACACAAGCCAGAATCTTACAACAGTATTTGGTGATATTGTGCTGGGAGCTAATCAGTCGGTTATCATAGTACATTGTGTAAGTGAGGCTGCAGGTCTTACTAATGCAGGGCAGGCACCGAAGATCTATTGCTGGGGTGGCGCTGCCGGTGGTACGCTGGGTGCAGGTTGGCCCGGACAGAGTATGATTAAATATAAGAACACTAACTACTACTATCACGTTGTAAGCTCTGAAGTCATAGGTTGCAAAGTTAACTACCAGAGCGGAGCACATTATTCAGGCGATGGTGAAAGTAATAACATTAACCTCAGAGCTTCAAGCGAAGATCATTATAAGTATTATCTTCTTGAGCCTACAGGCAGCGGACATAAGTTCAATGTAAATAAACGATCATATGACAATGCTCCTGTAATTGATGATACACCTGAGGATCTTGCTCCCGAAGATATGGACGGTACAGAGCTTTCGCTTCGTTACGTTGGCGGCACTAAAGTTCGTATCCAGAATATGGGTTATTATAAGATATTTGGTTCAGGTAAAAAGACCAACCACTTTGGCTGGCCAATGAACAATAAGGCTCTTTCAGGAACTGACTCAAGGTATTATGATAATAGAATGGATAGCGAAGGCGGCCCCGGCGGATATATGTTTGGTGGAGATCAAGGAAACGCTTGTTCTGATGGTCGTATAGGTGCATCCGAGCTTTCAGCATACTATGATTGGTATGAATATAAGATACCTGTAGCTAAGGAAACAGATTACACATTTGAGCTTACAGGTATGAATGCTAATGATCCGAACAGAAAGACAGTTCAGATCAAGGACGCATATGGAGACATATGGATTTCACAGCTTGATAATTCTACAAAGTCAGGCGGCAGATATTCCAACATAGAGCTTCTTACTTTTGATCCGGAAGATGATACAAAACCGGCTATTACTGAAAAGCTTGCTGTTTACTTCAGAATGCCTGAAGGATGGTCAAATCTTGTTATTGAAGCACACGGTACAGGCGGCAATGATACAAGAACATTGACTGAAAGTAATCGTCTTACAAGATCCGGTAACCAGAATATCTATGCTATTACAAATATTTCAAAGAATACACCGTTTATTACCTTCAGAGTAAAGGACGCAAGCGGTAAGGATCAGGTATATAAAACATCGCTTCGCGGCGGCTACTTTACCAAGTTTGATCCTATGGCTAATGGCGGAAATGGTGATTGGGTTGAATTCCAGTCAGACCAGGATGCTCTTCAGGAAGCACTTAAGACTGTAATGGGTATGTATTATGGTGATGTTATAATCTCACAGTATGATGAAAACGGTGAGGTTGTTGATCGCGGTGAGGACTCATATTTCTATTCAGATCAGCTCAGACAAAGCTTCATAAGTTATGCAAACAAAATAAACAGTAATGGCGTTGAATTTTATCAGCTTAAATCTGTTGAGGGTGAATCTGAAGTCAGTGCTTATAATGCTGCAACAAACATTAACAGGATAATTAATGAGTACAAAGATTTGTTCAAGGCAATGGGCGATGCAAGAGGATTTATCAGTTCACCGATTGTAAACGGAAAACACCCTGCATATACAAACAGCAAATATCCTGAATATCTGTCTATGAATACAGCAAAGAGCTATACAACTGCTTCTATGACAACTCTTAAACATCGTTTAGAAGATGCTGAAAATGCTTATATATCCGGCGATGAAAGTACTGTAGTGGCTGCTACTAAAAAACTCAGACGTGCAATAAGCGAAATGTCAGTTGAAGATGTCGGCGAAATAGCAGTAGTTCTTTATGATGCACAGGAGAAGGTATCAAAGGGCACAAGTTTCAAGATCAGATATAAGGATTCTCCAACAGGAAGTTATATAACTGTTCCTGTAACAGATAAGAATCCGGAAAAATTCCCGATCATATTTATAAAGACCACTGCATCTGAAAATGCTATTTATGATGTTCAATTCCTGCAAGGATCGGATAACGTACCTCTTGGTTCACCTAAGGATAAGATAACCAAAGACGATGAAGCTATGGTATTTGTTGATACACAGGAAAATCCTTATTGGATAGTTAACTCTGCAGAGGATTACAGAGATATACATGCAACTGAAATTGAGCAGGAAAGCAGTTCTGATACCATGGTTTACAAAATGAAAACTGTAGCAGGTTCGCTTAAGACAATGATTCTTAATTTCCATTATGATGTAGAGGTTACACGAATCAATGGAACAAGCTATGTGATAAAAGCAGGTGAGTACTCTTTTGAAAACGGAGACTCAGGTCCGATGTCATCAGGTTCATTAGATCTGTTCAGCAGTGCTGCGGAAGCATATTTCACAAATAGTAAAAACTACGGTTATTATACAGAAAATGTTACTACAGCACAGAATATGAAGTGGTATTATGATTATGAAACCGTTCCTGATAATCAGGATCCCGGATTTAAGAACGGTTCAAACAGAACGGCTGTCAGAAACGTTAACTTTGAAACATTTGATGATATGGCTGCAATAACCAAGAGCTATCCATACGAATACAGTACAACTCAGGGTCTGAACTTCAGATGGAGTGCTCAGGAAGAGTTAAAGGCTACTTCAAAGGTAACACTTACAGCAGAGTCTATCAAATTTGGTGTTAACGGTGGTATAGTGAATGGTGTAGTCGGTAAGGGAACAAACAGGTCTTCGGGTAAGAATATGTTCCTCTTTAACAAGATTGGTTCTGATACAATGGATATTGAGTTCCTTACTGATGTAACTGTTGTATATTGGGAAAATGGTGAAGAAGTTACATTCCCGATTTATGCCGGCGAATATACCATTGAAAAGGAAGATCCGAATCAGGATTACATTGCTAATCTCTTTGATAAACATTATTGGAAGAGTATGGAGCATGTATTCCCAAAAAATAACTCTAATGGTAACATCGGTCATTCAACAGGCAAGTCAAATCTTGTAAATCCGACCTACGATGACTAATTATAGCATCAGAAAAACCGACACTTTTGTGTCGGTTTTTCTTTTTAAATGAACATTTAAGCTTCTTCTACATATAATGTTGTATAGGAAAACATAAGGAGGAAGCATAATGTCAGAAAATATTATTTGTAATGGCTGCGAAGATTGCTATCCGAGCGATAAAATAAAAGAAGCCGTGTGCATTAATGCATCGCGTATTTATGATTCGTGTTCGGATAAGGACTGTCTTGAGGATCTGAATGTACTTTTGACAAAGCCGGGTCAGTGTATGATTGATAAGGCTGCAAATGTACGTTTGAATGATGTGAATGTATGTAATGTGGCAATTGGTTTGCAGTCTGTTCCGTTTCATAAGGGCTTCTATTCGGTAGATATGACTTTTTATTTTGATGTAAGTCTTGATGTGTTTATGGCACCGAATGCATTGCCAATGCCGGTTAAGGGACTTGCAGTGTTTTCTAAAAGAGCTGTATTGTTTGGCAGCGAAGGCAGCGTAAAAATATTCAGCTCAGACTGTGGAACTGAGATGTCTGACGGAATAAACTCCCCTACACGTAATTGTCCAAAGGCTGTGGTCCAGGTTGCAGAGCCTATTCCATTGTCTGCAAAGCTTGTTGAAAGAAGAAATCCGCCGCCAATGCCGCCCTGTAGAATTCCTGAAAGTATTATCAGAAGATACGGCGGAGAGTTTGCACCTGCCGAAGCTGATAAGCAGGTTCTCGTTTCCATAGGTATGTTCACAATCGTACAGCTTGAAAGAAATGTACAAATGCTTATTCCTGCTTATGATTTCTGCATTCCTCATAAGGAATGTGTTTCAAGCTCTGAAGATCCGTGTGAGCTGTTCAGCAGCATTGATTTTCCTACAAATGAGTTCTTTCCGGCAAATCTGCCAATCGACCAGAAACCGCCTTGTGGATGCGGTTCGGATGATAAGTAATTCCAATCTGAAAACAGGACAGAGTTTTCCACCATTTCCTACAAGACTGTTAAAAACTGCAGGGCTTTCAATACCCTGCATTCTACATATCTCATTATGAAGAACTTCCGCATAATTTGTGAAGTTTTCTTTGAAATATATATCTCTTAATTAAAAAACAATAATATTGAAATACAATAAGCCGATGAAACTTTGAATTTCATCGGCTTTTAAATAATCAACTGTAATATTTTTATTTGTATCTCAAGCTGATTTTAAGCTTTTGATATGAAAGCATATTGTTTATTGACAATCAGTTCATACTAAAATCTTAAACCTGTTCCAGATGCACTTGCTGCACTGAAAACATTTTTAAAGCTGTTTTCAATCTGATCACGGCTTGCCTTGAGAATATCGTTTTCAGAAGAAATCTCTGTAATTTCAGCAGTGTTTGAAATAGTGTATTCTATAGACATACCATCTGAATTATTTTTTGGAATAAGAGTAAACACTACAGAGTTACCGTCTCTTTTAATTGTACCGGTAAAGTCTGACAGGTTGCCGGATACGCTTGGAATTGCAAAGTTGTTTCCTGTTTTCTGAATCTCAACATCACTACCGGATGTGGACAAGTTAGCTAATTGCGCATTGCCGGCCGATGAACCAAAAGGACTGGTTACAGTTGAGTTAACATTAAATTCGCCCGTTGATTTATTTCTTGTAAATGTAACATCACCTACAAGTGCAAGACCACTGAAATTAATGTTGTATTTATCCTGAGATGAATCGCTCTGACGTTCAATGGTTATGATTTCTCCAATACCCATTGCAGTAGCTTCAAAGGTAATCTTGTTGCTTGTTGATGGATCTACACCAAATGTTGCAGAAAGTACTACTGTTTTGCCTTCAGCTGTTACAGAGATTTCTACTTTCATTATTTTGGAAGTATCTTTATTGATAAAATGATGGATCACGACATCAAAGTTTGATGAACCAAGATATGATTTGAATTTCATCGGATCAATCTCTTGAAAAGCCTTTTGAACAGCAGAGTTGATTTCAGCGTTGATATTGATGTTGTTATTTGCCCAGTCCTTAAGATCTACATAAAGTGCATCTACAATACTTGTATCTTTAAAGGTGTGAGTGATTACGATACTGTCTGTATTCTGACCAAATATGTCGGCCTTATCTTCCTTGACTTCAACGTTGCCGCATTTGTCAACATCTGCACAAATTTTTTCACCAAGAGTCTTAAGTCCGAATGTATCGTCTCCGTCTTTGGAGAGGTTATTATATACATACTCATAAACATCCGTAAATGTATCATATGTTTTCTGATCAACACCAAAGCCATTAGGATTATTAGGGCCAAAAGCAGAGCTTGCAGCATTTGTTTTCAGATCCTTGGAATCCAAATAAAAATCAAGAGAGTTTGCACCGTTAGAAGCTTTCAATACGTGACGATCAAGATTTGAATAAAATTCAGCATTTATATTGCCTGATTTTGAAGCTACGTCCAATTTAGCATAAGCTTTTTTGTTGTCAGCGTCAATGGCATATGTCATTGTTTCTGAGCCTTGACTGCCCATATTAATGGTTGTTTTAAAGGTTTGTTGTTTTGATTTGCCTGCAACAATACTCAATATCTCGTCCTGAGAGCAGATTGCTTCTGTTGTAGACTGATATGCAGTTGTAAGAAAGGCTGTTGGCTGCTCCTTGATTTTGCTTATGGTCATAGATCTTTTTATAAATTTGAAAATAAAGAAACCTGCAACTGCAAGCAATATAGCAACGGTTATGGATATAAGAATGATGATCAGTTTCTTATGGCTTTTCTTTTGTGCTACCACATCACCCATATTATATTCCTGATAGCGTGAAGACTCAACCTCTGCTCCGATACCGGGCTGGGCATTATAAACTGCCGGTTGAGGCTGCTGATTAAAGCCCACTTGCTGAGGCTGCTGATTAAAGCCTACTTGCTGTGGCTGCTGATTAAAGCCCACTTGCTGTGGCTGCTGATTAAAGCCCACTTGCTGTGGCTGCTGATTAAAGCCCACTTGCTGTGGCTGCTGATTAAAGCCTACTTGCTGAGGCTGCTGATTAAAGCCTACTTGTTGAGGCTGCTGATTAAAGTCCATCTGCTGGTTATTGTAGCTCATTGGCTGGTCAGATACATTATTTTGCTGTACGCCGAAATTATCTGCCGGAACATCTTGGAAAGAGTTGCCGCAGTTTTCGCAGAATTGAGCGAATGGACTGTTTTCTTTTCCACAATTAGGGCAAAACATAATTATCTCTCCTTTGTAATTTTTTCGGACAAAATGCCGCACATAAGTCCTTATATAATTATATTTTAAACAATTATATCTTTAAAGTAAAGGGTAAAAAGTAAAAAAAATCTGACTTTTTATCATTTTTACTTGTATATCATTGACTTTGATACAAAATAATATTACAATAAGCACTGTCGGTGACAGATGTAAGGATTGTTACACATTGAAATAAGTACAGACACCGCATCGCAATAGCACGCATATTAATTGTGTACTGGAGGAATACATGTGAATGTCCTGGCAATAGGTGATATAGTTGGTTCAGTAGGATGTAAATTTCTGAGGAAAAAGCTTCCTCTTATCAAAAAAAATGAAAAGATAGATCTTGTTATTGCAAACGGCGAAAATTCTGCGGATGGTAATGGAATTACACCATCATCGGCTGATTTTATATTCAGCAGTGGTGTTGATGTGATAACGGCAGGTAATCATACATTCAGACGCCGTGAGTGCTATGATACTTTTGATACAAATCCGTTTCTTATTCGACCTGCAAATTATCCTGATGCTACGACACCGGGCAGGGGCTATACGATTTTTGACTTCGGAAGAACGCAGGCAGCAGTTATCAATCTGATGGGCTGTATGTATATGGAGCCTCTGGATGACCCATATACAACTGTAGATAAAATACTCAAAAAGCTTGAAACCAAAATAGTTATTCTCGATTTTCACGCAGAAGCTACCGCTGAAAAGCTTGCCCTTGCATATTATCTTGACGGAAAAATATCTGCGATGTTTGGCACACACACTCACGTTCAGACCTCTGATGAGCGTATACTTCCAAATGGAACAGGTTATATAACCGATGTTGGTATGACCGGACCTTATGAATCAGTTCTGGGTGTGAAGCCTGAGCTTGCCATAAAAAAGTTCAAGGAAAAAATGCCCGTTCGATTTGAGATTTCTGACGGCAAATGCAGACTTGATTGTATAAAATTTACCATTGATGACAAAACAGGAAAAACTACTGAATTGAAAAGAATGGAGTTTTTATAATATTCAAAAATAATTCATAAATTACTAACAAATATTTTATACAAAATACTTGTTTAATATAAATTTTGCATATATTATAGTAATATATGTGTTTTTATATATTTATAAGGTAAATTATATTGGGAGGATCATTTGAAATGGAAGTATTAAAGGTTTCATCAAAGTCAGCACCGAATTCTGTAGCAGGAGCAATAGCAGGTGTGGTAAGAGATTATGGTTGTGTAGAGGTTCAGGCTGTTGGAGCAGGAGCTACAAATCAGGCACTTAAATCTGTTGCCGTTGCAAGAGGCTATCTTGCCCCGATGGGAATAGATCTTGTATGTATTCCTGCATTCACAAGTATTGAAATTGACGGTATTGAGCGTACCGCAATGAAGCTTATTGTTGAAATTAGATAATATTATTGTTATAATATATCTATTAATATTGCTTTTAAAAGGAAGTGCGATCAAATGATAAACGGTTCTTACTACAAAAATGCGTTAATATCCGGTGCAAATAATATCATAAAGCAGAAGGATGAGATAAATTCGCTGAATATTTTCCCTGTTCCTGATGGTGATACAGGTACTAATATGTCTATGACGATCGAGGCGGCAGCAAATGCCCTTAAAGACAGCACAGCTCTCAGGATTGATGAGATTGCTTCAGAGGCAGCTTCTGCTATGCTCAGATCTGCAAGAGGAAATTCAGGTGTTATACTCTCCCTTCTTTTCAGGGGTATTGCAAACGGGCTTAAGGGAAAGGGTGAGATTGACGGCAAGGATTTTGTAAACGCTTTGAAGCTTGGTGTTGAGACTGCGTATAAGGCTGTTATGAACCCAACCGAAGGCACTATACTAACGGTAGCAAGAATGGCATATGAGGCAGGAAAAGTTGCAGCTGAGGTTGAAAGTGACCCGGTTATTGTTTTCAGTTCTGTTTGTGCTTCTGCAAGAGATGCATTAAGACGTACTCCTGAAATGCTGCCCGTGCTTAAAAAGGCCGGCGTTGTTGATGCAGGCGGTAAAGGACTTTGTGTTATATTTGACGGTATGCTTTCACTGCTTCGTGACGGTGTTATGGTGGAGCTTGAAAAACAGACTGTTACCGCTGCCGAAGCAGAGGATAAATCGGCGGAGTTTTTCAGAAATGCGGCTGCTGAGTTTGATTCAATAATCAATTTTACATACTGTACAGAATTTATCATAGGAAGAGATGCAAGCATTGAAAAGGAACCGTCTGAATTACGTACATTCCTTGAAGGAATAGGAGATTGTGTTGTTGTTGCGGAGGATGACGATATAATCAAGGTGCATGTTCATACGGAAAATCCCGGAAAGGCTATTGAAGAAGCACTTACATTCGGACAGCTTCTTAAGGTAAAAATAGAAAATATGAAGGAGCAGCACAGAAAGGCTGCTGAGGAATATCAAAAGGAAAAGGCAAGAAGTGAAGCTGAAGCAAAGAAACGTGAGTCACTTAAGCCTGTTTCGCCTGTTGATGAGGTCGGCTTTGTTACAGTTGCAAGCGGTGACGGTCTGGAAACGGTATTCAAGGATCTTGGCTGTCATCACATTGTCAGCGGCGGTCAGAGTATGAATCCAAGCACGGATGATATATGTCAGGCTGTTATGGCAACTCCTGCGAAGACTGTATTTGTTCTTCCGAATAATAAGAATATAATTCTTGCCGCAGAGCAGGTTGTACCGCTTGTAAATGACAGAAATGTTATCATTATTCCTACAAAGACCATTCCTCAGGGACTTGTTGCAATGCTTGCATATTCGCCTGATGCGACTCCTGAACTCAACAGTGAATATATGCTTACGGCAGCAAAGCACGTCTCAACAGGTAAGATAACATATGCTGCAAGAAATTCTGAGTTTGGCAGCACTAAAATAAAAGAGGGCGACATTATAGCACTTAATAACGGTAAGCTTACACATAAGGATAAGGATCCGGTTCATGCAGTTGTCAAGCTTGCAAAAGAAATGATAACAAAAGAAACCTCTTATGTTACGGTTATTTACGGTAATGGTATTACCGAAGCACAGGCTAATACCGCACTTGAGGCAATTCAGGCAAAAGCCGGAAATGATGTTGAGGTATCACTCCTTGACGGAGGTCAGCCTATATATTACTTTATGCTTTCTGTAGAATAAGTATAACTTCATAAAGCCGCAGGCACTGTTTCTTCGGAAAATGTGCCTGCTTATTTGTTTTATGATTGTCATAATATATACGGAGATGATGAAATGCCATCACTTTATAAGATACCCATACAGACGCTTAACAAGGTAGGACCAAAAAAAGCTGAGCTTTTTAGAAAGCTCGGTGCTGAAAGTGTTGGTGATCTGTTAAGAATATACCCGAGAACATATGAGGACTGGAGCAATCCACTAACTATAGAGGAGGCTGTACAGTCTGATGTTTGTTGTGTTAGGGCAAGAATTGAAAAGATTTGTCCACCTGCGCGAATAAGAGGCAATATGATAATATATAAAGTCATTGCTGCTGATGAATATGACCATATGAACGTCACCTTTTTTAATCAGAAATATACTTATGAAAAGCTCAGGAGCGGCGGTGAGTTTCTTTTTTACGGTTGTGTGAGAAATAATTTTGGCAGCTATGAAATGACTTCGCCTGCTGTTTCTGATACAGTCAGCAGTGTTATACACCCGATCTATCCTCAGGTAGGTACGCTTACAAGCAAGCAAATAGAGAATGCAATGCAGCAGGCAATAAAAATGCTTCCGGAAAAAACAAATGATCCTATTCCAAGAGATCTGAGAGAAAAATATGGTATATGCAATCTTGATTTTGCTATCAGAAATATACATTTTCCTGTAAATAATGATGCAGCTGTCAGGTCAAAAAAAAGATTTGTCTTTGAAGAGCTTCTTATATTACAGCTTGGTATCGCTATGCTGAACAGAGGCAGAATATGTGCTGTATCACATAAAATAGAACGTGATTATACAGATGAATTCCTTAAGCTTTTAAGCTTTGTTCCGACAAATGCACAATTGCGTTCTATCAGGGAATGTATTGATGATATGCTTAAGCTTGAGCATCCGATGAACAGACTGATTCAGGGCGATGTAGGCAGTGGAAAAACAGCAGTTGCGGCTGCGGTTTGCTATACTGCCGTAAAAAACGGTTTGCAATGTGCGTTTATGGCACCTACAGAAATACTTGCACAACAGCATTATGAATCCCTGACTCAGCTTTTTAAAGCTTCTGATGTTCATATAGCTCTTCTTACCGGTTCAACCACAGCGGCAGAAAAACGCAGGATAAATGATCTTCTTATAACGGGCAGCATTGATATAATCATCGGAACTCACGCACTGATTTCCGATGATGTGAGCTTCAATCGACTTGGACTTGTTGTTACTGATGAGCAGCACAGATTCGGAGTAAGGCAAAGATCAATGCTGATCTCAAAGGGCGACAGTCCCCATATTATGGTTATGTCAGCAACACCTATCCCAAGAACACTTGCACTTATGATTTTCGGTGATCTTGATTTATCTGTGCTTGATGAGCTTCCTCCGGGCAGACAGAAAACCGACACATATCTTGTTGACGGAAGCAAAAGGCACAGGATATACGGTTTTATAAAAAAGCATATAGAAAACGGTAATCAGTGTTATATTGTATGTCCTCTTGTAGAAAAAGGCGACAGTCCTCTTGTTTCGGCTGAGGAATATGCAGAAAGCCTTAAGAAAACGGTGCTTTCAGGATTCAGAACAGAAATTTTACACGGCAAGATGAAAAGCAGAGAAAAGGACCGTATAATGAATGAATTTGCATCAGGAAATATTGATATACTTGTATCTACGACTGTAATTGAGGTAGGAATAAATGTACCTAATGCAACTATTATGCTTATTGAAAATGCAGAAAGATTCGGATTATCTCAGCTTCATCAGCTAAGAGGCCGTGTAGGCAGAGGTAAAGACAAAGCATATTGCATCCTTATTTCAGATATACAAAAAGAGAGCAGCCTTGAGAGATTACAGGTTATGTGCAAAACAAATGACGGCTTTAAAATAGCAGATGAGGATCTTCGTTTAAGAGGTCCCGGCGACTTTTTTGGTACACGTCAGCATGGTTTACCGGAACTGAAAACAGCACGTTTAACAGATATGATGTCACTTGAGGCAGCCGGAAAAGCCGCAGCAGAGATACTTTCTTCAGATCCGGAACTTGAGGATAAGCGACATCGTGCTCTTAAATTTGAAGTACAACGTTTATTTTCTTTTGAAACAATCAACTAAGTTGTCGTTTATAAACATACAATATGCCATTTTCTGAAATGGGATAAGATTTTTCATTATGTAATTTCAGAAAAAATCAGCAGGTAGAATAACTCTTACAGAGTATTCTACCTGCTGTTTCATTTATATATTGCCAAAATGCTTTGAATAACCGTGATGACAAAAGCTTAAAATCAGAATAAAGCAGAAATATAATCAATGCTGTTGTTACTGAATATTGTTCAATTGTCAATTAAAATTATCGGGCATATTCAATAGCACGGCTTTCACGAATAATATTAACCTTGATCTGACCGGGATATTCAAGCTCATCCTCAATCTTTTTACATATATCTCTTGCAAGAAGAACCATTTGTTCATCCTTGACAACATCAGGTTTAACAATAATGCGTACCTCTCTGCCTGCTTGAATTGCAAAGCTTCTTTCAACACCTTCAAAGGATGAAGCGACCTCTTCAAGCTTTTCAAGACGTTTTATGTAGTTTTCAAGGTTTTCACGTCTTGCACCGGGTCTTGCGGCTGATATTGCGTCAGCAGCCTGAACAAGACATGCAATTATTGTTTTTGCCTCAACATCGCCGTGATGAGCCTGTATTGCGTGAACAACAAGCTCGCTTTCTTTATACTTGCGTGCAACGTCAACGCCTATTTCAACATGTGAGCCTTCAATTTCGTGATCAAGAGCTTTTCCTATGTCGTGTAAGAGTCCTGCTCTTCTTGCCATTGTAGGTTCAAGTCCAAGCTCTGATGCCATAATGCCTGCAAGGTATGCTACCTCCAGAGAATGATCAAGAACATTCTGACCATAGCTTGTGCGGAAATGAAGTCTTCCAAGCAGCTTTACAAGTTCAGGATGCATATTGTTTACACCGGCTTCTATTATCGCACGCTCACCCTCTGATTTTATCATAAATTCAACCTCACGGCGAGCCTTTTCATACATTTCCTCAATACGTGCAGGGTGTATTCTTCCGTCGGATATAAGCTTTTCAAGAGTAACCCTTGCAATTTCTCTTTTGACAGGCTCAAAGCACGAGAGTGTGATAGCTTCAGGTGTGTCATCAATGATCAGATCAACGCCTGTAAGTGTCTCAATTGCTCTAATGTTTCTGCCCTCTCTGCCGATTATTCTGCCCTTCATCTCATCGCTTGGCAGCGGTACTACCGAAACGGTGGATTCACTTACGTGATCGGCAGCAACACGCTGTATTGCAAGTGATATGATCTCTCTTGCGGTTTTTTCTGACTGTTCTTTAGTTCTCTGTTCAAATTCCATTATCTTGACAGCTTTTTCGTGTGTAAGTTCATTGTCAAGATTATTCAAAATGTATGTTTTTGCCTGTTCCTGAGTAAGACCTGAAATTTTCTCAAGCATTTCAAACTGGCTTTGTTTGATCTTTTCAGCTTCCTCAAGACGCTGATCTGCAGCTTTAAGCTTCTGGTTTATGCTGTCTTCCTTTTTTTCAAGGTTTTCAAGCTTTCTTTCAACAGACTCTTCCTTTTGTTGAATACGTCTTTCTTGTCGCTGCATATCCTTTCTGCGGTCTGTTATTTCGTGTTCAGCATCTGAAAGAAGCTTGTGAGCCTCATCTTTGCCTGCAATAACAGCTTCCTTTTTGGTTGATTCAGCTTCACGCTGTGCTTCTTCAACTATTCGTCTAGCTTCTTCTTCCGCAGAGCCTATCTTGTTTTCGCCGACCTTTTTTCTGTATTGGATACCTATGAAAAAAGCGGCAACGCCGACAATGATCGAAACAGCAATAACTATGATGATCGTCCATATTGGTTCCATTTTGAATTGACACCTCCTAAATTGATTTTTTAAATTTCATTTTATACTGCCGTTTCCGGCAAAAATCAGCTCAAGAGTGCCGTATTAAATTTATTATGTTTTACTTTTTAACTCTTCAAGATCTCCTTCTGCACCGATAATTTATCCGTCAGACCAGCCAGGACTGAGTGATCGGTATTAGTACAAATTTTGTCGGATAATAATTTTATGACCCGATTTTAAATAAGTAACAGATCAATATAATTGATTGAATATCTCAAAAAACAAAAGATATATAAATAAATCTCAACGGCATCATTGAGATGAAAAAGGTAAATAAGGAAAACCCCCATTACAAGCAAAATTAAACGATTCTGCCTATAACATATTTTATACCGAATACTGTCATATTGTCAAGAATTTTATGAAATTTACCATAATTATATTAACGGTTTACCAAAGAAAAGAAGCAGGATTATCAAAACACAGAAAGCAATATATCAGACTTGAGTTTGTTATGATAATATGTAGCCGCCAAGCCGGATTGGTGAGCTTAGCGGAGAAAATTAATTTTATACGGTAATTTTTAATATGTGGCCGGCATATATAAGATCGGGGTTTTGTATATGATTTTCCTCGACTATTTTTCTGACAGTTGTGTGATACCTTGCTGCTATAGCGGTCAGTGTATCTCCGGGACGGATAATATACTGATAGGTTTTTTCTTTACGTGAAGAGTGTTTATCATCAGAGCTAATAACCTCAAGATATTTTTTGTTTATGGGAGCAGTGACCTGACCGTCAATACCTATAACAACTCTGTCGCGTACTACCTCTATTACAGAATAAACTGCATTTTCATAAATCGTGAATTTTTCTCCGGTATCATAATTTATAGGATCAAGCACACGAACAATATCCCCCACCTTTATGTTCCTGTCATCTTTGTGTTCGTCTTTATGTTTGTCTTTATCTTCATCTTCGTGCCTGATGTCAGTGTACATATAATCAAGGTCCACTTCTCCGTCTATTCCTCTTATTGAGCCGCTTCTTCCGACCTTGTACTGCCATATTGAGCATTTATATGCAGGCTTTGAAGAACCCCATTGTGCAAGCCAAAGCTCATACTTTCCTATAAGTTCATTTTTATACAGGTAGTTTTCAAGCCAGTTTGGATTACTGTAAAGTCCGGTGTTATACCCCTCTTTTTTCATATGGTCACAAAAAGCTTTTGCAATATCCGTACACGTACGCCTTCCGAGCCGTGCAATACTGTTGTCCTCAAGATCATAGAAAACAGGTAACTCAAGCTTATGCCCTTTTATGCAGGATATACAGTATTCAGCTTCTTTTACAGCGTCCTCTTTGCTTTGTGCGTATGAATAGTGATAAGCTCCGCACGGTATCCCAAGCTCATGAAAGCCCTTTATATTTCTGTCGAACTTGCTGTCTTTTTGTCCGTTTTCCCATCCGTAGCTGCTGCGTATGATGGCAAAGCTAACTTCGTTTTTGTCAATTCTTCCAAAGTCAATGTTTCCTTGTGCATAGGAAACATCAATGCCTCTCTTCTCAGCCATTATATAACCTCCATAAGAAAGTGGGGTAAAAAATCCATCAACTATAAAGGAGCTTTTTGGACATATCACTTAATTTTTGTCAATAAAAATGAGTAAATAATCTCCTTTACCCCATATCATATATATGATAGACATTTTAGTATCAATACAGTTTTTATTATTATATTTGATATTTTTTTTGTTTTGAGTTAAAATTATATGGCAGATGAAAATGCGTATTCTTAAGGCTCTTGTTCATATGATTTTACTATTATGCTTCCGGACGGCTGCAAATGCAGCTGAGGCAGAAATGAGTTAACTGTTTTTTAATATTATAAAATTGGTTTAAAATATTTATATCAACAATGAAAATAATATATTAACAATGAGAGGTTGAATAAGCTTTGAATGAAATACAAAAGGAAGAATTGCTGCAGCTGAGAAGAACTATTATCGAAAATGAATTTTCTGCACTTAATGATATGCAGAGAAAAGCGGTTCTTGCTGTTAACGGACCGTTGCTTGTGCTTGCAGGTGCAGGAAGCGGAAAAACTACGGTTCTTGTAAACCGTATTGCAAATATTTTAAGATGGGGCGAGTCTTATGAAAGCAATACGCTCTATGGAGATTACAGTGAAAGTGAGCTTGAGGAAATAAAAAATGCTGCTGCAGCTTCATCGGATCTTTCCGAAGAGCTTGCACAAAGACTTTCAGTATCAAGAGTATATCCGTGGAGAATACTTGCAATTACCTTTACCAATAAGGCTGCAAACGAGCTTAAAGAGAGAATATGCCGCAGGGTTGGAGAAAAGGGTAATGACATTTGGGCGTCTACGTTCCATTCATGCTGTACAAGAATACTGCGAAGATTTGGCGATCGACTTGGATATACCGGTCACTTTACAATATATGACACCGATGATCAGAAGCGTCTGCTTAAAGACTGCATAAAGGCTCTTGGAATAGATGAAAAGCTCGTACCGGCAAAGAGTATTATGTATGAAATTTCAAATGCCAAGAACTCTATGATAAGCACAGCTGAGTTCAAGAAAAATGCGGGCAGCGATAACAGACTCATTACAATTTCAAGGGTATATAATCTTTATCAGAAACGACTTCTTGAAAGTGATGCAATGGATTTTGACGACATAATTTTCAATACAGTTGATCTCTTTATGAAATTTCCGGATATACTTGAGAAATATCAGGATCAGTTTATGTATATAATGGTAGATGAATATCAGGATACTAATACAATACAGTATAAGCTTGTAAAAATGCTGTCGGATAAGAATAAGAATTTATGTGTTGTGGGCGATGATGATCAGAGTATATATAAATTCCGAGGTGCAACCGTAAGGAATATACTTGAATTTGAAAATGATTATGAAGCAGCACGTGTGATAAAGCTTGAACAGAATTACCGTTCCACAAAAAATATTCTGATGGCAGCTAACCGTGTTATCAAAAACAACTATGAGCGTAAGGAAAAAAGTCTGTGGACAAAAAATGAGAACGGCGGAAAGATCATTTGGTACACGGCATATGATGAGCGTGAGGAAAGTGAGTTTATTGTCAGGACAATAAAAGATGGTGTTGAGAATGGAAAGAAATATTCCGATTATGCTATACTTTACAGAATGAATTCGCAGTCACAGTCTATAGAGCGTGCGTTTGTAAGAGGAGGGGTTCCATACAAGATAATAGGAGGCCGCAGGTTCTATGAACGTCGTGAAATAAGAGATATGATGGCTTATCTTAGTGTAATAAGCAACCATGATGATAACATAAGATTAAAGAGAATAATCAATATCCCCAAGAGAGGTATTGGAGATAAAACAATAAACAGTCTTGAAGAAATAAGCGACACACTCGGACAGAGTATGTTTGAAACAATGCGTCAGTCAGATCAGTTTGAGGCACTTGCAAAAAGCAGTGAAAAGCTTATTGCATTCTGTGATATGATAGATCGTTATACAAATGTGCTTGAAGATTCTTCTGTTTCCGAAATGTATGAAAAGCTCATAGAAGAGCTTGACTATGAAAGCTTTATTGTAAAGGTGAGTGATCACGGGGATACAGCGGTAGAAAATATACACGAGTTAACATCCAGTATTTCTCAGTATGAGGAGGAACAGGGTGATGATGCTTCTTTGCAGGGCTTTCTTGAAGAAACTGCTCTTATGACGGATATAGATTCATATGCCGGTGATGAGGATAAAACTGTAATGATGACACTTCATTCGGCAAAGGGACTTGAATTTCCTGAGGTATTCATACCGGGTATGGAAGAAAACATTTTCCCCGGTTTTCAGTCAACCTTGTCGGCTGAGGATATGCAGGAGGAAAGACGACTTGCATATGTTGGCATAACCAGAGCAAAAAAAATGCTTTATGTAATTAATGCCGAGAATCGTATGATATTCGGACACAGCAACAGAAACCGTCCGTCAAGATTTCTTAATGAAATGCCTGATGAGATAGTGGAAAAAAAGAAACGTGAATATAAGCCGAATCCGAACATAGAGATACCTCAGCCAAGAGCGGCCCGCAGAGCAGATATAGCAAAAAGTCGCGTTATATCAGCAGCTTTGCAGCACCAGTCAAGGACTGAATACACAGTAGGAATGAGAGTGCGTCATAAGGCGTTTGGTGAGGGTATTATAATTTCCGTAAAGGCTATGGCGTCTGATGTTTTACTTGAAATAGCCTTTGATACTGTTGGTACGAAAAAGTTGATGGCTTCATTTGCAAAGCTTACTCAATTGTAAAGTAATTCTAATATTGGAACACAATTGTTTAATAGAGGTTTTATGAAGAGGTGATCGTAAGTAAATGCCTGCTGTTATTTCTCATTGTATTCTGGCGGAAAGAGTAAAAGAAGGGCTGGAGGATATAAGACCGCAGCTTAAGATAAACCGGAATGCTTTTTTGTGGGGGGCATCGGGACCGGATCCGTTTTTTTGTCACAGACTTATGCCTTGGTGCAGACAAAGAAGCCTGAGCCGTTATGGAAGTCTTATCCACAATGATCCGGCTTATAAGATCCTGAATTTTCTTGCTGATTATGCAAGGTTTAATAACGACGACATAGCAATGAGCTATGCCCTTGGATTCGTTACACATTATGCCTTCGATTCAATAGCTCATCCTTTTGTACTGTATTTTTCTGACAAGATGGCTTACAAGAATAAAGGCAAGCATCAGTCTGTATGTCATAATGAAATAGAGGCGGCTCTTGATTCTCTCTTTCTCAGATATGAAAAGAACGTCAAAATATCCGGCATAAAACTACAAAAAGCAGCCCCGATGGATAAAAAAGTCAACCGCTCAATAGCGGCTGTGCTTTGTAAGTATCTGAGGACTGCATATAAAGTAAATGTAAATGCTTCAGAGCTTATGGTTGTTCAGCGTGACTGGCACAATTCACTTGCACTGCTAAATGATAAAACTTATATTAAAAGAACAGCTGTCATACAAGCGGAAAAGGCAATAGGACTTAAGCCAATGTTGTCGCCTATGTTCAGAGAGGATCATCCGCGTCTTATGCCGGATTATGCAAATCTGAGCCATAGCCTTTGGTTCTCACAAACTGAACAGAAGGAGCATAATGAAAGTTTTTTTGAGCTTGCTGATATAGCTGAGGAGTTTTCTATAAAGCTGATCGCTTGCATTGTTTCAGGAAGAAGACTTACAGCCGATCAGTGCTCTGCAACATTTTCGGGGCATTGAGCTTTGACGTAATATTAAAAATGAAGACCAAAACAACACATGAAAACAAGGTGATCAGCTGCAGAGCATCATATTATTATAATAAATTGTTCCATAAAAGCCAAGTGAGCAGATAACTTGTATCTGCTCACATTGGGGGGTTCTATAGACAAATTATAACTTATAACCGTAAAATTTTATATTTTAAAGAATTATTATTCAAAACATTACAAAAAACAATTTTATCTAAGTACATTATAATATAATTGTGCTGAATTTTGTAAATTGTTGACGGCAAGTCATTGACGAACTGTCAACATTTGTCCAATTATATACCCATATTACTTGTTTAATGTGGTAGAAGATCGGACGATAAGTAAAAAAATAATTTTAGTATTATAATAATTTATAAAAGGTGTGGACAATAGCTTATGGAAATTTCCGAACAGATAAATACACTGCTCGAAAAATATGATTGTACGGCGAAAGAACTTGCGGATGCATCAGGAATGTCAGTTTCGGTAATCAGCAGATACCGCAGCGGAACACGTCATCCGTCATCAGAACAGATGAGCAAGCTTGCTGAGGGGTTTGCTGCTCTTTTACACGAAAAAGGAAATGATGTTGCTCCCGAAACCTTGTTTAACATATTGAAAGAAGATAAGCCTGATGAGGAACTGCTTGTAAGAAAATTTAATATACTTACGGCCATTCTTGATATGAATATGAGTGAATTTGCACGTTTTTGTAGCTATGATCCTTCGCTTATATCGAGGGTAAAAAGCAGACAAAGGGGAATTTCAGATCCCAATGGTTTTGCAAGAAATATAGCCAGTTTTTTGTATCAGAAGTATCACAGTAGGGAATATGACAAAATAGTTGCTGATTTTATTGGTACGGCACAGTTACCGGAGGACAGGGAAGAATATATAACATTAGTAAAAAACTGGATGTGTTCGGGAAGCCTGAACAGCAAAAAAATTATACTCCCATTTGCTGAGACTCTTAAGGAAATTGATTCTGATGACTATTTGAGAAAAACACATTTTCAACAATCGGGGTCACACTATTTGTCATTTGCAGCCAGCACCGGAATATATAGAGGCATAGATGAGATGCGACGAGGTGAGCTAGACTTTTTCAGATTTGTTCTGAATTCAGACGCTAAGGAATTGTATATGTTCAGTGAAATGCCGTATAATATATTGGCTCAAAATGACACATATACAGAAGAGTGGCTCTATATGTTGTCTTGTATAGCACAGAAGGGTATAAATATAAATTTGGTACATAATATTGATAAACCATTTGAAGATTTGCTTATGGGGCTGCGGCGTCTTTTGCCGATTTATATGACAGGAAGGCTGATGTCGTATTATATACCGGGCGTAAAAAATAATATGTATTATCATTTGTGTTATTTTATTGACGGTACAGTAATGTTGGGACACGGTATATATGGTGCTGCGGAAAATATAATGTGCCGTATCAGCTGCGAAAAGAGTGATGTAGAACACTATAAAAATAATGTCCGGCTGATGATGAAAAAAACAAGACCGCTTATGAATATGTATAAAAAGGAAAGCGAAAATGTATTCAGACGTTTTCTTTATGCGGATTCAAATACTTACGGAGAAAGATATGGAGTGTTCGCCGGTGCCAGTTTATGCTTTATGAGCAGGGAGCTTTTAGAGTCTGTGTTTAGTCATAACGATTTGACAGAAGAGGAACGTATTACTGTTCTTGAACTGTATGAAGAGGGAAAACGCGGTATGGAAACTTTAGTTGAAACAGGCTCAAAAATACACGAGGATATTTTTACAGTGTCTGAGGAGCAATTTAAGAAAGCTCCAAAACGGCTGATGATACTTAACGGTTCGTTTGACAGGGATATTTATTATAATTATGATGAATATCTTGAGCATAATCGTCAGGTTATGGAGTTTGCGAAAAAAAATAAAAATTATTCGGTTACCTTCAAGCGACACGAAATGATGAAGGATATAAATTTTATGATAAACAAGGGTAGATGGGTCACGATTTCCCACACAAAAGCACCTGTTATTAACTTCGTAATAAGACAGCCGGACATTAGATATGCTATGGAAAATATAGCGCTTATGCTTTCTGAGCTTGGCAGAACGGTTGAATAACGTTTGTCTTAGAAATTGTTGATCCCGGTAAAATTCAATTTAAAACAAGCTTTATACGGGATATTTGATACAGCAAACAGAAGTTTTTTGAGCCTGACTTGGCAGGCCGTCTGTAATTTGTGAAACTTCTGTTTGCTGTTTTTTATGTTTTTCGACGGCTTTGCTTTTATAATATGCTTGAAAACATACAATACCTATGTTATAATAGGTTAAAGATTAATATGCACGTGATTGCTGCACTTTGTAATGGAATGGTTAAGCCCCGGGATATGCCGGAGTTTTTGATTGTTTTCAGCGGAAAAATGAGCCGGATGACAACAGAGTGCATTGAATGGATTCAGATTTCGGATAATGTGCGGACGGGAGGAACCATGAAGATTTCTACAAAGGGAAGATATGCATTGAGGATGCTGATAGATCTTGCTTTGCATAAAAATGACGGCTATGTTGCATTGAAGGATATTGCAAACAGACAGGATATTTCAAAGAAGTATCTTGAACAGATAGTGCCGCTGCTGAGCAAAACAGGACTGTTAAGGGCAAACAGAGGCTATCAGGGAGGATATATGCTGGCAAAGACTCCTGATAAATATACAGTCGGAGAAATACTCAGAATAACCGAGGGCAGTATTGCACCTGTTGCATGTCTTGAACAGGATGTGAACGATTGCGCCCGGGCGGCAGACTGTGTGACACTGCCTGTCTGGGAGGGACTGTATAAAGTTATAACTGATTATCTTGACGGTATAACTTTGCAGGAGCTTATTGATAAAAGTCCTTCTGCTAACGGAAATGACTATTGCATATAACAAAAGGAGTTTAAATGAAAAGAATAATATGCTTCGGAGATTCCAATACGTTTGGCTACATTCCGGGTGAGGGCGGAAGATATGACGAGAATATAAGATGGACGTCACGTCTTGGAAATATGCTGCCCGCATATGAGATCGTTGAGTGCGGTTTGAATGGAAGGACAACTGTTTTTGATGACGAAAAATCTCCGCTGCGAAACGGAAGTAAGGCTCTGGGAGAAATTCTTAGGCAGTATGATCCTGCTGATATGTTTATAATAATGCTTGGTACAAATGACTGTAAGAAAAAATTTGCCGCCAATGAGGATATGATAACCGGAGGACTTGACATTATAATTTCTCAGATAAGGCTTTATAACAGTGACACCTATATTTTGATTATTGCCCCGCCGTTTATTTCCGAAAGCGTCAGTAAAGGAAATATGTCGTGCGAATTTGATGCCGGAAGTGCTGCAGTTTCCCGGCTTCTGAGGGACAAATACAAAATGCTTGCAGAAAAAACCGGATGTGGATTTATTTCGATGTGTGATTACGTAAACGCCGACGAGACAGACGGTGTGCATATGAATGAAAGCAGTCACGAGAGATTTGCGGATATTGTTTTTGAATATATTTCAAAGAATGGATTTTCTGATGTATAGCTTCGAAATAACACAGATATAATTCTGTGACGCTTTTTTGTTTTAATCATATTATATTAATGCAGGGGGAAAATTCCTGCGGTAAAATGATATAATAAAAAAGCGGTGAAAAATATGAAGAATATGTATGAACAGTATCCTGAATGCCCTGAGGAATTCAAGGGCAATGAAAGCAAGAAAACGGTAAAGCATTATGTGGATATAAATATACCCGTTGATGTAATGCCGAAGGCAAACGTTGGCAGGATAGAGACCGAATGCTGCGGTGAACCGGTAGTTGTATGTGCAGACGGCGGCAAGCCGGATACGTGCCATCTTATATTGATACAGAAGGTGTGTATAAGAATACCTGTGAAATACAGCTTTGATTCAAATGTTGGCAAGGGTATGGTAGAATGCTGTAAGGGCAGCGAATAATATTAAAAACACGGCAGATAACTCGGCGTCTGCCGTGTTTTGTTATCAAAATGGCTGGTGCATAATATATCGTATAAGCCTATCATAAGAATGAGATAAGGTGTATTAACGGAAGTAAGCTGTAAAAAGATCTTTGATTGTTAAAGTAGCTAAAAAAACATTTTAAAATTCGTGCACTATTTTTATAAAAATCGCAAAAAATTATTGAATTTAACCGGGTAATTTAGTATAATATTTATGTAAATACTCTCGTGAACCTATGTTTTACGAAGCGTTTAAGGTGTTTTTTTGAAAAACGGAGGAGTCTGTTTTTTAAAAAACATCTTATTTTTGACTATACTTTTAGGAAATTGGTTTATGCATAATTGTTAACAATTGGTTAAATGTTAAAAAATTTAGTGTAAACTATTGAAAGTTTTTTTAAAATTTAGTATAGTTAAATAGTAATATGACAAAGAGAGGATATTTATTTGATCATGATTTATTCATTGACATGTGAGATCCAACAAAAGGCGGTGATATACAATGCAGTGTAAAAAGTGCGGCAGTGAGTGGAAAACAAATGCCCGTGCCAGCCTTATAATACGTTGCCCTTTCTGCGGAGCGGAGCTTGAAGAAGAAAAAGAAGACAAGCTTACGTTTCAGGATGCCAAAGAAGCATTGCGGTATATCGTTAAGACCTACGGAGTGGATGTGATGATCGACGGCCTCCAGCTCAGAGCGCTGCTTGATGAGTTTATTCCGGATCTTAAACAGGAGAGAAAGGTTTTTCTTGATGCGTATGAACAGGGTGTATGTAATGCCCTGTATCTTGCACATGATGAACCAGAGATCGACAAATGTATTGCGATACTTCAATCTATAAAGGTACTTACAACAGACGCTTGTATGGCTGAAAAATGGGCGTGCTATGTTGTTGAAAGCTTTGTTTATGCACTTGACTGGAATGTTCCTATGTTTGGTATTACTCCGAACATACATATGCACCAGATGCCGGAAAATATCAATGA
The DNA here is from genome assembly GCA_902786345.1 of uncultured Ruminococcus sp. Lineage (GTDB taxonomy): Bacteria > Bacillota > Clostridia > Oscillospirales > Acutalibacteraceae > UBA1213. Next base: position 143,116 of record CADACB010000002.1, read on the forward strand.
TAATGCCGGTCCTAAGCTTATTGGATCGGGAAGCCCGGAGGGTGCATGGGATGATACGGAGGATGATTCCTCTGGCAATCTTGTATTTACCGGTTCTTCGGAAACACCGAATCCCGACAGAGCGCCTGTGTTTGACTTCTTCAGCGGAAATGACGAGGAAAAACAGGATGACGGTAATGTACTTGATGCCGATGCAGAGCCGGTTGTTACACTGGATGAAAAAGCAGAGGAAAGTAATAAGAAAGATGAATCAGAAGAAGAAAAACCGAAGTCTCCTGTGATAGACTTTACGGACGAGACAGAAGAAGAAAAACCGAAGTCTCCTGTAATAGACTTTACGGATGAAACAGAAGA
>CADACB010000003.1 GCA_902786345.1 uncultured Ruminococcus sp.
CTGCACCAAACTCATCATTCATTTCTGCCAGTGTCATCTGTCTGTTCATGTTTTTATTATATCATATTTTCAATGACTTCGCAATTATGCGGTGTTGCCCTAATTATTAATTGATACAGGAAGTTTTATAATCCGCGTTTGTTCGTAACTGAATAGACGCGGATTATACTAAAACGAAAATTATTTTTGTCATACGGTTGTATATCTTATTAAGATCTGGTTAAAAATTAATTTTATAGTCTGAATACAAAACCAAAATTATTGCAAAGCTGATTAATATTGCGAAGTTTATTCAGGAAATTTTGTTTCGTCAGTTTTATGTTAAACAAGACTAACTATTGACATTTTTTCAAGAAGGTGTTATAATAAATTCAACGATTAAACAATCGTTGAATTGTTGTGAAGGAGAAGATATTATGAAGAAAACTTATAAGATTGATGTTGACTGTGCAAATTGTGCAAACAAAATGGAAAATGCCGCAAAAAATACAGAGGGTGTAAAGGATGCAGTTGTAAACTTTATGACGCTTAAAATGTCGGTGGAATTTGAAGAAGGTGCAGATCCCAAGGAAGTGATGCAGAGTGTTCTGAAAAACTGTAAAAAGGTTGAAAGTGACTGCGAAATTTTTCTTAAATAATTACAGCATAAATAAATTGATAGGTGCAGGAGCTGAGTCCCTGCCGGGGTCAAGGGGCGGAACTCTTGTGGGTTTCAGGGCAGAGTACTAACTATATCTATTGTTTAAGGTAATAAAATATAGGTATAACCGGAAACTTTTTGGTGTGATGAGTTATAGGTTATGTACAGGGGGTGTGGGCTTTGACAAGAAAACAAAAGAAGAATCTGATCAGAATAATAGCAGCGTCAATACTTATGGTCGGGTTTATGTTTGTGCCTGTCAGCGGTATATACAGGCTGCTGCTGTTTCTTGTGCCATATTTTGTAATCGGGTATGACATACTTATAAAAGCTGCAAAGGGTATAAAGAACCTTCAGCCTTTTGATGAATGTTTTCTTATGGCAGTGGCAACGATTGGCGCAATAATTGTGGCTGTTATAGAAAATGGCGACTACATCGAAGCGATAGCTGTAATGCTCTTTTATCAGGTAGGAGAATGGTTTCAAAGCTATGCTGTGGGAAAAAGCCGCAGAAATATAAGCGAGCTTATGGATATTCGTCCGGATTATGCAAATATTGAGGTTGATGGCAAAATTGAAAAGGTTGACCCGGAAGAGGTTGAAACAGGCTCGGTCATTATTGTGCAGCCGGGAGAAAAAATACCTATTGACGGTATAATTATGGAAGGAAGCTCTTCACTGAATACAAGTGCACTTACGGGAGAAAGTCTGCCAAGGGATGTAAAAGAGGGCGACGAGGTAATAAGCGGCTGTATAAACATGAGCGGAGTTTTAAGACTGAAAACAACAAAGCAGTTTGAAGACAGCACTGTATCAAAGATACTTGATCTTGTTGAAAATGCAAGCTCACGAAAGTCGCAGTCAGAAAATTTCATATCTAAATTTGCAAGAGTATATACGCCTGCTGTAGTTTTCAGTGCAATAGCGCTTGCTGTTTTTCCGCCTTTTATTATGATGCTTTCAGGCGGAAGCGCAGAATGGGGTACGTGGATATACCGTGCATTGACATTTCTTGTTATAAGTTGTCCGTGTGCATTGGTTATAAGTATACCATTGAGTTTTTTTGCAGGTATAGGAGGAGCAAGCCGTGAGGGTGTGCTTGTTAAAGGCTCTAATTGTCTTGAAATGCTGTCAAAAGCAAAAACTGTAGTATTTGATAAAACAGGTACGCTGACAAAGGGTGTGTTTGAGGTTACCGCTGTACATCCGGATGTTGTTGACGAAAAAACACTCCTTCACCTTGCTGCACACGTTGAGCATTATTCAAAACATCCTATTGCAGCCTCACTGAAAGCAGCATATCCTGATGAAGCAGATGACTGTAATATCAAGGATGTTGAAGAAACTGCAGGTCACGGTGTAAAAGCTGTGGTAAACGGTGATACTATATGTGTCGGTAATGCAAAGATGATGAAAGCCGCCGGTGCAGATATAAGCGAATGCAGCTCGTGTATCAGACACAAGCACAGCGGTACAACAGTTCATATTTCAAGAAATGGTGAATATCTGGGGCATATTGTGATTTCTGATGTTATAAAGCCTGATTCTGAAAAAGCAATAAGTGAATTAAAAAAATCCGGAGTAAAAAAGACGGTTATACTCACGGGAGATTCAAAGCGTGCGGCGGAAAATACAGCAGAAAAGCTGTCAATTGACGAAGTATACAGTGAGCTTTTGCCTGCCGATAAGGTGCAGAAGCTCGAGAAAATTATAAGTGAGCCGGGTTCAGGCGTTACTGCATTTGTTGGAGACGGTATAAACGATGCACCTGTGTTGTCTCGTGCAGATGTTGGCATAGCTATGGGAGCAATGGGTTCTGATGCTGCAATAGAAGCAGCGGATATTGTTTTAATGGATGATAATCCGCTGAAAATTTCAAAGGCAATAAGAATATCCAGAAAATGTCTGAGAATAGTGAATCAGAATATATGGTTCTCAATAGGAATAAAGCTGCTTTGTCTTATGCTTGGGGCAATCGGACTTGCAAATATGTGGATAGCAATTTTTGCAGATGTGGGAGTTATGGTAATTGCTGTGCTTAATGCAATAAGAGCCTTGTTTGTAAAGAAAGTATAGAGCTTGTATCGGAAGTGATGAGAGAGTGAAGCAGTATAAGATAACGGGGATGAGCTGTGCGGCTTGTCAGGCAAGAGTAGAAAAGGCTGTCAGTTCGGTTGACGGTGTTACATCTTGTTCAGTCAGCCTTCTTACAAATTCAATGGGGGTTGAAGGAACAGTAAGTGATGATGCAGTCATTTCTGCCGTTGAGAATGCAGGTTATGGTGCAGAGCGTAAGGATAAAAGTTCAAAAAAAAGCTCGTTTGCTGATAAAATAGCGTCAGAGGAGGAAGCCTTAAAAGATAAGGAAACTCCGAAGCTTAAAAAAAGACTTGCATTCTCTGTTGTTTTTTTGCTTGTATTGATGTATTTTTCTATGGGTGCACATATGTTTGGCTTTCCTGTACCATGGTTTATGCAGGAAAATCATATTGCAATGGGACTTGTGCAGTTGCTGCTTTCAGGCATAATAATGGTAATAAATCAGAAATTTTTTATCAGCGGATTCAAAAGTCTGTTTCACGGTGCACCTAATATGGATACACTGATAGCTCTGGGTTCATCTGCTGCGTTTATATATAGTACGGTTATGCTGTTTGTTATGACATCGGCACAGCTTGAAGGAAACCACGAATATGTAAAAAGCCTTATGAATGAATTCTATTTCGAGTCTGCGGCGATGATACTGACGCTTATAACGGTCGGAAAAATGTTGGAAGCGTATTCAAAAGGGAAAACTACAGATGCACTGAAAAGTCTTATGCATCTTGCACCGAAAACAGCAAATGTTATACGTGATGATATTGAGATGACTGTCAGGCTTGATGATGTGAACAAGGGGGATGTTTTTGTTGTAAGACCCGGAGAAAAAATTCCTGTTGACGGAATTGTACTTGAGGGCAGCAGTGCCGTTGACGAATCGGCACTTACAGGTGAGAGTGTTCCTGTTGATAAAAACGAGGGAAGTGTTGTTTCATCGGCTACAATCAATAAATCCGGTTTTCTGAAATGCCGGGCTTCACGTGTAGGTGAGGATACAACACTGTCACAGATAATTTCAATGGTCAGTGATGCTGCGGCTACAAAAGCTCCGGTTGCAAAAATTGCCGACAGAATATCATTAGTATTTGTTCCTGCCGTAATAGCTCTTGCAATCATTACTGCTGTAATATGGCTGATAGTTGGTGCATCTTCAGGAACAGCGCTTGCAAGGGGAATTTGCGTTCTTGTTGTATCATGTCCGTGTGCACTTGGACTGGCAACTCCTGTTGCTATAATGGTAGGAAACGGTGTTGGTGCAAAAAATGGCATACTTTTTAAAAATGCAGAGGCTCTTCAGGAAACAGGCAGGATAGATATAGCTGTACTTGATAAAACAGGTACAATTACAAGCGGAAAACCTGTTGTTACTGATATTGCTGCTGAAGGCATTGATGAATCTGAGCTGCTGCGTTTTGCAGCTTCTGTTGAAAGTAAAAGTGAACATCCGCTTGCCGCTGCAATAAATGATTATGCAAAAAACAATGGCGTTAAGCTTTGTGATGTTTCAGAATTTACAGCACATTCCGGCAGTGGTATTACTGCCATGGTTGATGGTGAAAAGCTGTGTGCCGGTAATTCTGATTTTATAGAACAAATGGTAAGTATTCCTGATGGAGTGATGAATAAGGCAAAATGCTTTTCGGCGGAAGGAAAAACTCCCATATTTTTTTCAAGGAACAATAATCTTATCGGACTTATCGCTGTTGCCGATACAATAAAGGATGATTCGGCACAGGCAGTCAGCGAATTGCAAAATATGGGAATATATGTTATAATGCTTACAGGAGATAACAATTATACTGCAAATGCAATAGGGAAGCAGGCAGGCGTTGATCTTGTAATATCTGATGTAAAGCCGAACACTAAAGAAGCTGTTATAAAGACACTGCTTGAAAAAGGCAGGGTTGCTATGATTGGTGATGGAATTAATGATGCTCCGGCACTGACAAGGGCAAGCGTAGGTATAGCGATAGGTGCAGGAACTGATGTAGCAATAGATGCTGCGGATGTTGTGCTTATGAAAAGCCGGCTTACGGATGCATCGGCAGCTGTCAGACTTTCAAGAAAAACCTATAAAAACATAAAGGAAAATCTTTTCTGGGCATTGATATATAATATACTGCTGATACCATTAGCAGCAGGAGCATACAGCTTTCTAGGACTGTCTATGAATCCTATGTGGGGAGCTGCTGCAATGAGTCTTTCCAGTGTGTTTGTTGTTACAAATGCACTAAGGCTCAATCTGCTTAAAATTTATGATACCGGATATGATAAGGCAAAAAAAGCTAAAATAAATGTAAGTGAGCTTTTGTCCTGCCTTAATCTTAATAAAGAAAAAAATGAAAGTGAGGAGAAGCTTATGACAAAGACGATGAAAATTGAAGGTATGATGTGTCAGCACTGTGAAGCTGCTGTTAAAAAGGCGCTTGAGTCTGTTGACGGTGTTGAAGGTGCACAGGTAAGTCATACTGAAAATAAGGCTGTTGTCACCCTTTCAAAAGAGGTTGACAGCCAGGTTCTTAAAAAAGCCGTTGAAGATAAGGATTATAAGGTTGTAGGAATAGAATAAGACAATAAAATTGGCAGCAGAAAAATTTGCTGTCAATTTTTATTATAAAATAATCATATATACATAATTGTCAGTTGACAAGAGAAGTGAATTTGTATATTATAGTTGTTAATAAATGCTGATAAGATTCGGAGATGAACATTATGACTGAAATAGAATTTGTAAACGGCGGAGATGCTAAACAGCAGGCAGATAAAGTGGCGAAGGAGCTTGTAAAATTTTCACGTGATATTAATTTTGATGGAGAAGCATTGCTCGACTTTGTTCAGGAGAGTATCATTCCTGTAGAACAGTTTTTTGCTAATTATACCTGTGCAATTATGGAGATCGAAACAAAGTTTAAGGTTCTCAACGAGCAGTTTTCACTTAAATATGACGGTAATCCGATAGAATCAATAAAAAGCAGAGTGAAGGATTATGACAGCATTATAAGAAAAATTATAAGAAAAAAACTGCCTCATACCCTTGAAGCTATTGAAGAAAATATAAATGACATTGCGGGCGTCAGAGTTATATGTTCATTTGAGGATGATATATACCGTCTTGCAAAGTGCCTTTTGCAGCAGGATGACATCACCCTCATCCGTGAAAAGGATTATATACAAAATCCAAAGCCAAGCGGATACAGAAGTCTTCATCTGATAGTTTCTGTACCTATATTTCTTGAAAATGAGAAAAAGGATGTTAAGGTTGAAGTGCAGCTGAGAACTATCGCTATGGACTTCTGGGCAAGTCTTGAGCATAAGCTGAAATATAAAAAGGATATTTCTCCCGATAAGTTGGAAATGCTTACAAAAGAGCTTGTTGATTGTGCAAATGTCAGTGCTTCTCTTGACAGACGGATGCAGAATGTGAGAAATAATATAATATAAAATCTGAAGTGCTTTACAAAATAAAAAAAGTATGATAAAATTTAATTGTATAAAATATAAATTGTTAGTATAAACAGAAGACAAGGAGGCAGAATTTATGAGTATTTATGATTATAGTATACCAAATACAAACGGTGAAGAGATCTCTATGAAAAATTATGAGGGAAAGGTTATTATTATTGTAAATACAGCAACAGGCTGTGGCTTTACCCCACAGTATAAGGATCTTGAAGCTCTTTTTGAAAAATATCACGATAAAGGTCTGGAAATAATTGATGTTCCCTGTAATCAGTTTGCAGGTCAGACTCCCGGAACAGATGAAGAAATACACGAGTTTTGCACACTCAAATACAATACTCAGTTTCCCCAGATGAAAAAGTCTGATGTTAACGGAGAAAATGCACTTCCTGTTTTCAAATATCTTAAAGAACAGCAGGGATTCAAGGGTTTTGGCAAGGGACTTAAGGCTTTTGCGATGGATAAGATGTGTAAGAGTATTGATAAAAATTATAAGAACAATCCTGATATAAAATGGAATTTTACAAAGTTCCTTGTGGACCGCAGCGGTAATGTTGTTGATCGCTTTGAGCCAACAGATGATATGAAAAAGCTTGAGGCAAGTGTTGCTGAACTTATCTGATTATAATATTTCTCACAATAAACATATCTCCTTAGAAATACCACAGCTCATTATATACAGGGCTGTGGTATTTCTTTTGTTTAAGTCAATGTAATTTCTGATAATAAATGAGCCATAACAAACAATAAGTGTTATGTTAGTCTGTCTCTCAGATATAACAGCAGCTTTTTTTCTCTTCTGGACACCTGAACCTGTGTCATACCGAGTATTTTGGCAGTCTTAGCTTGTGTTAGATTTTGATAAAAACGCAGTCTTATAAGTTCTCTGTCACGTTCTTCCAGACGTGACAGTTCTGAATTTAATGAGATGATCTCAGTTATATTTTCATCAGGTGATGAAACGGGAATATCGCTCTGTACATCACCGTCATCATTTGTTATGGTCAGTGAAACGGGAGGCGCTGATGCAGCAATGGCTTCTGTAATCTGTTCAGCGGATACGGAAAGTCTTTGTGCAAGCTCACTGACAGTAGGCTCCCTGCCTGTTTCGGTGTTAAATTTCTGTGTTTCTCTTGTCACCTTGAGTGAAAGCTCTTTAAGACTTCTTGAAATTTTAATGGCTCCGCCGTCACGAAAGAGTCTTTTTATTTCACCTATTATAACAGGCACTGCATATGTGGAAAATTGATAACCAAGTTCGCTGTTAAAGTTATCGGCAGCCTTGACAAGTCCCATACAGCCTGCCTGATAGAGGTCGTCATATTCGATACCTCTGCCCTTAAACCGCTTCGCACAGGAGTGAACAAGTCCAAGATGTTCCTCAACCGATATACAGCGTTCATCCATTATATACCCTCCGGCTTATTCTTTTTTTCAATATAACAGTTGTGCCTTTTCCCGGAGATGAGCGAACATTAACATTGTCAGTAAAGCTTTGCATAACAGCAAATCCCAGCCCGGCACGCTCCTCTGAGGGAGCGGTCGTAAACAGTGGCTCCATTGCCTGTGCTACATTTTCTATACCGATTCCCTTATCCCTTATCTTTATAATTACCACAGCACCTTCGGTTATTTTGACGTTAATATATATTCTTCCGATAGTATTTCTGTATGCGTGTACCACACAGTTTGTAACTGCCTCAGAAACAGCGGTTTTAATATCGTTAAGCTCACCTATTGTAGGATCAAGCTGTGCGATAAAGGCAGACACGGCAGAGCGTGCAAAGCCTTCGTTTGAAGACCGGCTTTCAAACCAAAGCTCCATTTCATTCAACGGTTTCATAAGCTTCTCCCTTCTTTTCAATAACGCCAAGTGCACCTAATCCCGAAAGAAACATAATCTTCTCAAGCTGATCAGGCACATTTACAACACAAAGCTCTCCTCCATAAAGATGCATCATACGGTAGCGTCCCATAATCAAGCCTATTCCTGAGCTGTCCATAAAGCTGACATCGGAAAAATCAAGCTTCAGGACAGATGGTTTTTTTTGTTGTATAAGAGAATCAATAAGCTCTCTTGCTGTCTTAGCTGAGTGATGATCTATTTCTCCCGAAAGACGGTAAGTCATTTCGTTTTCATTGAAGCTGACCCTGTTTATCAAAGTATCATACCTCCTTGCTGTCAACACCTTATGCTTTACCTAAACAATATTAGCATAGTACGGCAGATGATTTTGACGAAAACAGGCAATTCATAAAAAAATGGACATAATATTTTTATACTGAAATAAAAATATTATGTCCGTGATATTTAAGTTATCTGTATTGGATTTAAAAAGAGAAGAAATTTAAAGCTCATAATAATTCTGATTTATAAAACAGACCATATTATTCCGTCAGGAGTTAGAGCTGTATTTCATTTTAACTGAATTAAGCTTGCTCTGGTCTGCATTGTCGGCAGTGTACCAGCCGCGTGATTCCATTTTATCATAAATCTGTGACTGCATATTAAGTGACGAATTCAGTGAGCTTGAAAAGGCACGCTGTACATCACTGCTTGATGATTCAATTGTACCATGCATAAAAAGGTCGCATACACCTTTTTCAAGAAGCAAAAGGTTTTCCATAAGATCTCTGTCGTTCATATATATGCCTCCTTAAAGTAATCCGTAAATACTCTGAAAGATAGAGCTGTGAGCCTGACTGAGCTGTTGAACAAAGCTTTTAAGCTCTGCATCCTGAAGCTGGTTTGCTGTTTGACAGCACTGACTCTGAAAATACTGCTCATGTCCGAGGGCGTCTTCAATATAAAGCAATTCCTTGTTTGTCATAATGATCCTCCTTAAATTTTGTACAGTATTAGTATGTACCGTTTTTGGAGAGTATATTCAATTGACAGGACCAAAAAATAAAACCGATAAAAGCAAATACAGTTACTTTTATCGGCAATGATTAATATGTATGGTCACAGATCTCCTTGATTTTTTCCTGAAGTTTAAGAAGGTCCTGATAAGCTGCGGGTTTATTATTAGGATTTCTGAGGAGTGCAGCAGGATGAAGTATCGGCATCATAAGCACTCCTTTTTTTTTAAAGAAAATACCGTGCTCCTTCATAATTTTAATATCAGGTTTGATTATTTTAGCAGCGGAGATCCTTCCAAGACAGACAATTATTTTCGGACGAAGTATAGAAAACTGTTTTCTTAGCCATTTTATACATTGCTCCTGCTCTTCAGGAAAGGGATCGCGATTTTTCGGGGGACGGCATTTTACAATATTTGCTATATAAATATTTTTATGTCTGTCAAGATCAATTGATGAAAGCATTTTATCGAGCAGCTGACCGCCTCTGCCTACAAACGGTTCACCTTGAAGATCCTCGTTTTCTCCGGGACCTTCTCCGATAAACATAACCTCAGCATCATCTACACCTACTCCGAATACAACATTATTGCGTGTCTGACATAAGTCGCACGCCGTACAGCTCAGACACTGGTTTCTGAGTTTTTGAAATTCCTCATTTTTTGCTGACATAATATCCTCTCCAAAGCTGAATTTATACGTCTATTTTAACATATAGTATTCGTTTCATCAATAGATATATTATATTAAAATAAACCTGAAAATATTATTTGCTATATTTTCTCACTGCGTTTATTTTTCATATTTACAGCCGAAAACAATTCAGCGGTTTTAGGAAAGGGGTATGGTGAATAACCCTTTTTCCGTCGGAAAATGGTTTGCCACGCGTAACTGCCCCATTAAAATTTATTTCCTGTATTTGTTCGGATAGGGTATTTACAACAGGGACTCAGTGTGATATAATGTATTAAACAAAAGCTTCAGGGCGGGGTGAGATTCCCCACCGGCGGTATAGCCCGCCTGCCTGAGTTGTTCAGGCTGATTCGGTGAGATTCCGAAGCCGACGGTATAGTCCGGATAAAAGAGGTTTTCGGTTACTGTAATGTGTCAGATAGTGCATCTGTAATGAGATAATCAGTCCTGCGGATTTTCCGTGGGCTTTTTTGTTTTTAAGAAATATTTTCATAAAAGGGGGGATCGGTACGGAAAGAAAGGACTATATGCTGAGAGCAATCGGGCTTGCAACAAAAGGAAAGGGCTTCACTGCGCCTAATCCGATGGTGGGGGCTGTTATTGTTAAAAACGGTAAAATAATAGGTGAGGGCTATCACAAAATATGCGGAGGACTTCATGCTGAACGAAATGCTTTTGCATCGTTGACTGAGAGTGCAGAGGGTGCAGATATGTATGTTACGCTTGAGCCTTGTTGTCACTATGGACGAACGCCGCCGTGTACGGAGGCGATTATTCAAAATAAAATTGCAAGGGTGTATATAGGATCACGTGACCCAAATCCGCTTGTATCGGGAAAGGGTGCTAAAATCCTGAGAGAACACGGTATAGAAGTAACTGAGGATTTTATGCGTGAGGAGTGCGATGAAATAAATCCGGTATTTTTTCATTATATTACGACAAAAACACCTTATACTGCAATAAAGCTTGCAATGACGCTTGATGGGAAAATTGCCTCATATACCGGTGCGTCAAAATGGATAACGGGCGAGACAGCACGAGAGAATGTACATTTGTTAAGAGGATATTACAGTGCAATACTTGCGGGTATAGGAACGGTTCTTGCGGATGATCCAATGCTTAATTGCCGTATTGAAGATATGCACCAGCCGTTGAGAATAATCCTCGATTCAGAGCTTAAAATACCTCTTGACAGCAGGCTTTGTATAAGTGCCAAGGATTATCCGCTTATGATAGTCTGCTGTAGGTTTTCAGAGGAAAAGAAGAGAGCACTTGAAGCTCAGGGAGCAGAGGTGTGTATACTTCCGGAGAAAGACGGCAGACCTGATATAAAAGAACTTATGAAGCTGCTGGGAGAAAGAGGTATTTCTAGTGTTCTTGTTGAGGGGGGCGGTACTGTAAACGAAGCATTTCTTAAATGCGGAGCGGTCAGCCACGTATATGCATATATTGCACCAAAGCTTATGGGGGGTGCTTCTGCAAAAACACCGGTGGAAGGTATTGGTGCGGCTTCACCTGATGAATGTGCAGTGCTGAAAAATATGAAGCTTACAAAACTTGGTGAGGATCTTCTGCTTGAATATGATGTTGAAAGGGGAATTGCCAATGTTCACGGGAATTGTTGAAGAAACCGGAGCTGTGAAAAGTGTGATTTCCGGTACGACTTCGGGAGAGCTTACAATCAGTGCAAATGTAGTGCTTGATGGAACAAAAACGGGCGATTCAATTGCCGTAAACGGCGTATGTCTTACAGTTACGAAATTGTTTTCGGACAGCTTTACAGCAGATGTTATGCCCGAAACACTAAGACGTTCAAATTTAGGAGGTCTGACTAAGGGCAGCCGGGTGAATCTTGAGAGGGCAATGCCTGCTGACGGACGCTTCGGAGGACATATCGTATCAGGACATATTGACGGCACAGGAACGATTATAGATATGAAGCGTGAAAAAAATGCAGTGTGGGTAAAGATCTCAGCCGAAAGCAATATACTAAGGCTTATTGTAGAGAAAGGCTCTGTTACAATAGATGGAATCAGTCTTACGGTTGCTAAGGTGGACGGCAGGGCTTTTTCGGTTTCTGTAATACCCCACACAAGTTCACATACAACGCTGCTTGAAAAGAAGCCCCAAGATATAGTCAATCTGGAAAACGATATTGTAGGAAAATATGTAATGCACCTGATGAAGCCTGCACCGGAAGCTCAGAGGGAATCTGAAATTACCGAGGAATTTCTTGCAAAGTATGGCTTTATCTGATATTTTAAAAAGGAGGTAAACGGATAATAATGGAATATAAATATAATACGATAGAACAGGCACTGCAGGCACTGAGAGATGGAAAACTCATTCTTTGTACTGATGATCCAGACAGGGAAAATGAAGGCGATCTTATATGTGCAGCTCAGTTTGCTTCAACGGAAAATGTTAATTTTATGGCAAAATACGGCAGAGGGCTTATCTGTACACCAATGTCACAGCAGATAGCAAAAAGACTTTCCCTGCCTCAGATGGTGTCGGAAAACACAGATAATCACAGTACGGCATTCACTGTATCTATCGACCATATAAACACAACAACCGGTATATCCGCAGAGGAAAGAGGTTATACCTGCCGTGCTTGTGCCGATCCAAAAACAAAGCCTGATGAGCTGAGACGTCCCGGACACGTATTTCCCCTTACCGCAAGAAAGGGCGGGGTTCTTGTCCGCAGCGGACATACTGAGGCTACTGTTGATCTTTGTCGTCTGGCAGGCCTTGAGGAATGTGGTCTGTGCTGTGAGGTTATGCGTGATGACGGTACAATGATGAGAACGCCCGAGCTTTGGGAGATGGCAAAAAAATTCGGATTATGCTTCATTACAATAAAGGCGCTTCAGGACTATATAAGACGTCACGAAAATCATATGCAGCAGCAGGCTTGTGCAAAACTGCCGACTGCTTACGGTGATTTCAGAATATACGGCTTTGTAAACGATATAACCGGTGAACACCATATTGCATTGGTTTGCGGTGAAATAGGTGACGGAGAGGATATACTTTGCAGAGTCCATTCTGAGTGTCTTACAGGTGATGTATTCGGATCGTCACGCTGCGACTGCGGAGAGCAGCTGCACTGTGCTATGCAGGCGGTACAAAAAGAGGGCAGAGGCATAATACTCTATATGCGTCAGGAGGGCAGAGGGATCGGACTTATAAACAAGCTAAAAGCATATGAGCTTCAGGAGCAGGGTTATGATACTGTTGACGCCAATATCAAGCTTGGCTTTGCTCCCGATCTTAGAGAATACTGGAACGGAGCTCAGATACTGCAAAATCTTGGAGTTAAATCACTTCGGCTTCTGACAAATAATCCGGGTAAAATTTACGGACTTGAGGGTTTTGATTTTACCATAAAGGAACGTGTGCCGATAGAGATAAAGCCCGGTCAATATGACGAGTTCTATCTCAGAACAAAAAAATATCGTATGGGACACATTTTTAATGATATAAAATTTGAGTAAAGGCGGTAAGAGTATGAATATAAATGTTTTAGAGGGAAAGGTAGTAGCCCCTGAGGGTATGAAGGTTGGTATTATTGCTTCAAGATTCAACAGCTTTATTGTAGAAAAGCTGCTTGAGGGTGCTGTTGACGGACTTGTCCGCCACGGAGTTGAAGAAAAAAATATTGATGCAGCATGGGTTCCGGGTGCATTTGAAATACCTGTTGTTGCACAGAAAATGGCAGAGAGCGGTAAGTATGACGCAGTGATATGTGTTGGTGCAGTTATCAGAGGCTCTACATCACACTATGAGCTTGTTGTAAACGAAACCACAAAGGGCATTGCACAGGCAGGTTTAAAGAGCGGTATTCCTGTACTTTTCGGTGTGATCGCAACAGAAAATATCGAGCAGGCAATTGAACGAGCAGGTTCTAAGGCAGGCAATAAGGGTTATGACTGTGCACTTGGTGCAATTGAGATGGTCAACGTTATGGGGCAGCTGTGATTTATGACATTAGTATTTGATTATGACGGTACCCTTCACAATACAAAACATATCTACGGCTGTGCCTTTCGCAAGGCATATTCAATGCTTGTGGATGAGGGCTATGCGGAAAAACGGGAATATACCGATGAGGATGTGTCAAAGTATCTTGGTGTAAATGCACCGGATATGTGGAATGATTTTATGCCTGAACTTCCGGATGAGGTAAAGAATAGTGCAAGTATGATCATAGGCAGGGAGATGATTGAAGGTGTGCTTGGAGGAAAAGCATTGCTTTTTGATGGCATTACTGACGTTCTTACGGGTCTTAAGCAGAAAGGCTATCGTATGATTATACTTTCAAACTGTCGCCATTCCTATATGGAGGCACACAGAAAAGCACTGGAGCTTGACAGATGGTTTGATGACTATTTTTGTGCTGAGGACTACAACTTTATCCCAAAAGAAAAAATATTCTACGATATAATAAATAAATACCCCGACACCGATTATATTATGATCGGAGACAGGGCGTCTGATTTTCGTGTAGGAAAGGTTCACGGAATAAAAACGATAGGCTGTGCTTACGGTTTTGGGACAGAGGATGAAAGAAGGCTCTGTGACCGGATAGTCTGCTTACCTTATGAGCTGTTAAAAATATTATAAGGTCAGGACGTTTCTGATCATCAATAAAAGGGCAGGTACGGTTATTTACGATTGAGTGACCGTACCTGCTGTGTTTCTGTTTATATTTCAGGTTTGAAGGAAGGCATCATTTCAAGCTTAAAAAGATTCATTTTATGCATTCTGTCGATTTTTTTCTTTTTCTCATCGTCATCAATTATACCCTCGCGGATATATCTGTCAAGCTCTGCATAAGTGAAGCCAAGGTTGTCTTCGTCTGTTTTTCCGCAAAGACCGTCTATCGGAACTTTATCAACTAGAACGTCAGGAAGACCTATAAGTCTGCCGATCTGTTTCATTTCATTTACGGTAAGATGTGAGCAGGGGCTGAAATCGCCTGCGGCATCTCCATATCGTGTTGAATAGCCTACCCAGTCCTCAGAAAGGTTGCAGGTATTTGCAACTCTGCCGTTATTGCTCTGAGAAACAGCATAAAGTGTTGACATACGTATTCTTGCAGGTAAATTTGTAAGACTCTGAGGCTTAAGCTCAAAGGGAATGTTTTTAATCACACCGTCAACTGCATCCTTGATATTTACTATATAGTGTTTTATTCCGAGTGTATCAACCAGCAGTTGAGCCATATCAATATCGTGCTGTTCGCCGCACGGCATCAGAACCCCGATTACTCTATCCTTACCCAGAGCTTCAACGCATAAAGCAGCAACAATAGAACTGTCTTTGCCTCCTGAAATGCCTACAACTGCATTGCAGTCTTTTCCGTTTTGTTCAAAAAAGCTTTTTATCCACTCAACGCAATCATTCTTGACTTTTTCCGCATTGAACATAATGCCTCTTCCTTTCGCGCTAATATATGTCAGTTTCAAAGTTATCTACGCTTTAATCTGACACCCACATTATAACATATCAATTAACAATTAACAATTAATAATTAATAATTGCATTCACTTTTTTGTGGAATTCATCATTACTCTCTCTCTTCACAATAAGCAAAGTTTCCCGCAAGCCTTTGGCGCACTCTGCAGAGTGCGAAATCTCCATACGCCGTTAATTTTATTAACTTACCAAATTATACATCAACAGATTTAGTGAGTGGATAAGTCGGGTGAAGTAACCTGTTGACTGCCGATAGTGATTGATTCTATTTCATCAGGATCAAGACTTGTCCATATGTTCATATTGTTGTATTTATTGTAGTTATAATAAGACAAATATATTTTGAAGGATGTTCCGTTTTTTCTTCCGGCGAAATAGTCTTCAGGGATAGCTTGATTTGTATAAAAGAGACCTTTGAGCTTTTTGCCGTTCTTGAGCGTTATCTCAACATCGCCGGTAAGAAGCTTTTTTATCCAAAGATTTGTATGATTTTCCTCACCAAAGGATGTTATATCTTCATTTGTAGAAATTGTCATTTCAGTACCCAATGAACCTGCAGTGAGATTGCTGACTTTAAAGTTTATTCCATCGAAATTAAGGTTATCAGCTGTTTTCATTTCGATTGTTTTAGGCTCATAATCCAGCTTCCACGATCCTTTGAAATCTATGTCTATTTTTTCTGTGGTTACCATGTAAAGCGTACATTTTACATTAAAAGAATTCCAACTGTTGATGTTGTCGTTACGGACTCTGTCTGTCAGCATAATGATAGTCTGATTTTCTTTTAATGCATCTTTTCTTTGATTGATTACTTCTATAACTTCATCTGTAACTTTTTCTAAATTGTCATTGTGTACATCATATAAGTTCCAGGTGCATTCAAGCAGCGTTTCATCCTTGTGAAGAATATAGAGAAAATCTTGTTTTACACTCATTGTTTCACCCTTTAACGAGAAGTATTCTCTTTTTATATCATAGATTAGATTAGCTGTTTTCTGATCTGTGAGACGCATATCATAATCAGGATCATCGTGACAAACTTCTGTACCATCATTGCCGGTGCCGATGTATGCGTGATTAGTAGTGTTAAATTGAGCTTTTGTCTTATCTGAGATCGATGCTTTTATATAATCCTCGTCGCTGCCGTTGTATTTCTGTTCCATATCATAACCGTGATAAAAATTATAAGGGAGCGGTTGAATAATTTCACCCTTGTCATTAACACACCTCATAGTCAGTGACGGAGTTAAAATAGTGTTTTCCGTATCTTTATAATCAACAAATGCAGATCCATCTGATTTAGTCAGAGAAACAGCCGCCATTACTTCATTATTGTCTCCTATTATTCCGATAAGCTCTGCTTTTATATTCTTGTTTGTGTTGAGATCCGCATTTTCGCCGGGATATATAATATTGCTGACTTCATTGCCTGCAAATCTCTCACCGAATATTTTCTTGAAGCCTCCAAATGCCGCTGCACTTACTGTTCCCAATATTGAAATACCAACAACAGCTGCTATGAGTGTTAATGTAAGCTTCTTATTGAAAGCTTTCTTTTTACTGCTGCTTTTTTGATTATTGATTGAAGCTAAAACCGATTTTTTAATATCCTCCGGATCTATATTCATTTCAGGCTCTAACGAATCTGTGTCAACGCCCTCAGGGATTTTATCATACATATCAAATATCTGTTTTATCATACTTTGATACCTCTTTCAGTTAATATTTTTTTTAATTTGTTTTTTGCTCTTGCAAGCTTAGTACGTATGGTTTGGGAGTTTATTCCCATTATTTCGCTTATCTGATTTGAAGACTGATAATAATAATATCGTCTGATAATTATTTCTCTGTCTGGTTCTCCTAAATCAGACAATGCCTCGTCTATTGCCATACTAAGAGTTTTTTCTTCAATATCATCTGATACATAAACTCCGTCCGAGACCATATCATCAATGCATATCGTTTTGTTCCGGCTAAGTGTGCGCAACTTATCACGGGCTTTGTTTTTAGCTATCTGACATAAATAAGCTTTCATTTTTCCGTTTTCCACTTTGTCAGCGTTGTACCAGAGCGAAAGGAATGTATCCTGTACAGCTTCTTCCACATCCTGTTTTGTCAGATTTCCGCAGGCAATATTGCATATTACTGCTGTTAAGAGTTTTGTATATTGGTCGATGATTTCCTCAAGTGCGGCAATATCTTTATTTCTTAATCTTTCTGTAAGAATCAGATCGTCCAACTGTATATACCTCCTTATTTTTTTCAATGATCACTGATTTCATAATGTATAACGTTATAAACAGCATAAACTGTTTCAAAAATAAAAAAATTATTTTGTTTTGTACTCTGAAAATCAATATAATATAAATTGTATATATGGGCAAATGCTTTTTATATATTGATCAGCATATTCTTAAGGAAACGCTGAATAAAGCGCCTTATACTGATCTAAAAGATACATAGCAAAGTCTATTCACAAATCAAGCGAATTGTACTTCAAAAAACACACTATATCAGTGATTTTTGAGGTTTCATACCCTCAAAAGGGTGCACTTATCCCACAGTTTGAATAGAGTGTTTTTTTGCATACGCATACATGAGTAAATTCGTGCATGCAAACAGAACATTCAGCTTGTGTGTTCCCTTAGTTCCTTGTGAAAGCGCCCCATACCCCTCTCGCTTGCCTGTTTTCCGTCATCCTGCACTAAATTCGCTTGAAAACCGTCAGGTTTCCGGCGCTCATTTGATACAATCTGACGAAAAATCCGACTATGCGATAGGAGTACCGGATTGATTCAGTGCTTCCCAAAACAAAAATTTCAATCTTTTTTTTGAAAAAAGTATTACATTTTTAGCATCATGATGATATAATTGTACTATCCCATTGTGTAATCCGGAAAGGAAGAACAAGATGAAAAAATCACTCAAAACGATCAGTGTCATTATTTCATCGTCATTAATCATGTCGGCAGCGGCAACCACGACTGTTTTTGCTGCAGAAACTGACGCTATCGAAAAGCACGAACTGACTGCTTATCTTTTTAACATGGAGGACACTAAAACAATAGAGTGTATCTTCACTTCGGCACTGCCTGAGGTTCCCTATATTGAGGCGTCCGATTATGTAGGAACTGTCTACAAAGAACAGTTTACCGAAACAAAGAATAATGATGGTACCTTTACACTGACCGGGCCAAACGGCAGTATGTTTATCAATCCCGAAAATGACACCGTTACCTATGATTCCTTTGAAGAATTCATGAATCTGGAGGGAGTATCCGAAGGAACCACGCTGGATTCGCCCTACTGTAAAACACTTGATGTCGTCATTGAAGGAGACCGCAAAAACACCACCATTGACCTCGGAAAATACAATATTGACATCATTACCGACAACAACAAGGTTTACTTCCCCCTGACAACGATCAGCGACCTTTTCTGTTCCACCTACAATAATGCCAGATATGTGGACGGCAATCTCTACTTTGTTCACATGATGAATGAAACAGAAAGCTCTTATGTTGACCTGTCTTCTGTCTATGAAACCTCCGAACGCAGCCCCGAGATGGTCTCTTATACCTACAACGAGCTTTGTTTTGTCGCAGACACTTATTACGGCCGCCCCTTGAATGGAAGTATTTCCAAGCTTGTGAGTGAAAAGGGCTTTGACAAAGCACTGGACGAATTCAGCGATGATACCCGTACAGCCAAAGAGCTTCTGAAATCAAACAATATCGTTGATTTTATGACTGGACTTTGCAAACTGAGAGACGCTTTTGAAGATGGCGGACACACTAATCTTTTTTTCAGCGTGTATCCGTTGCTGGAGACATATCCGGCTTCCAACGTAGGCAAGGAACTTACGGAAAAGATACAAAGCAGAGACCAAAATAGTCTGGAAGTACTCCGGGCGCTTCAAGACTCAAATGTCGTAATTCAGGGATTGCAGGTACTGAAGGATCAAAGAACAAATCTCTACAAAGAGTATGAATTGATCAAAGCCTGGGATGATCAGTCAGCTTCCTGCTATTTCCAGAACGGCGAAACAGGTGTGTTTGTATTTGATTCCTTCCGGAATGAAGCAGTTGACGCCTTCAAATGGTCTCTGGATTACGCGGCAGCTCACGGCATCAAGAAGTTCGTCGTCGATATTTCCTGCAATACCGGCGGAAACAGCGCGGTTGTTATGTATATGATCGGTATAATGACAAACGCCAAGGATCACTCCAACCTTGAAGCCCTCAGATGCATCAATACCTTTACAGGAAATTACAACAGCACCCACTATGCTATGGACTTGAATCTTGACGGAAGCTTTGACGAGCTGGACAATGAGGTTGTTTATGATTTTGATTACGCCCTCATTACCTCCCACTTTTCCTTCTCATGCGGCAATCTTCTTCCGATCCTGGCACAGGACAGCGGAATTCCCATCTTCGGCCAGACCAGCGGCGGCGGCGGTTGTATGCTCACCGTGTTCAAGACTCCCGAAGAACATTTCTATAGCTTCTCCGGCTTTAATAAATTTGTCAATGCAAAAGGTGAAGACGCAGATATTGGTGCCCCAGTCAACTATGATCTGACCAAAACCGAAACCACCGAGGACGGTATCGAAACAGTCGATTACACCGGTCTTTATGATATTAACGCCATCGGTGCAATGATGGATGAATTCTACGGCAAGACGGAAGAGCCCACCAAGGAAGAACCAACCAAGGAAGAGCCCACCAAGGAAGAGCCCACCAAGGAAGAACCAACCAAGGAAGAACCAACCAAGGAAGAACCAACCAAGGAAGAACCAACCAAGGAAGAACCAACCAAGGAAGAGCCTGCCAAGGAAGAGCCCACCAAGGAAGAACCCACCAAGGAAGAGCCTGCCAAGGAAGAACCGATCGTCACTTCCGGAGTCGACATCCCCAAAACCGGCGACAGCAGCGCATGGATTTTTGTCGTTGTCATGCTTGCAGCAGGTACGGCAATCGTTGTTTTCCGCAAAAAGAAAACCGAATAAGACCGATTTAACAACACAAAATGCAGGTACAATTCTTTCCGAGAAATGTACTTGCATTTTTCAGCTTTTCCTTAAATTTTTTTTGAATTTCACAAAATTTATTCTTGACTTTTAAATAATACAAACTGTTATTTTTTATTCCATATTGTTACAAAAAGTTACAAAATGTATCAATGTTGAAAACTTTAAATTTATTTAACATTGAGAAACTTAGATATTTCAACCCTTTCAACATAGTTTTCAACACTTATTAACGTTGTTTTCCACGTTTTAAACTGAGTTTTCAACATTTACGGAAAGTATAATGCTGATAAATAATTATTTTATTGAATATAATTAAAGGTGATTGCCAATGCTTGACTTATAAAATAAAGTGTGGAGGCATAAAATGATCAAGGGAATAAATCATACAATGATAGAACTGAACGAAACAGGTAATGAATATTATGAACGTGCACTTCTTATTGTAAGACCGGAATATGCGTCGGTTCAAAGAGCTGTGCTTGAAGATGAAGCGCGTAGGCTTTTATCTGAGCTTGATGCACCCTCGGCTGTAAAAGTCAGAAAAAATAAGTGGAAGGGTTTATTGCATACGCTTGTTGCAGCGGGTGCAGGTTGTCTTTTAACGCTGCTGTTTGGAATGATATTCTGATAATTTTATGACTTAGCTCTGTAATTTAAAGCTGTATCTCTTCATATTAATGAAGCGGTATGGCTTTTTTATATGGGGTGATTTTCTGAAAAAATTATTTGTAATTATAAGTACAGTGACAATTTTCAGTTGTGGTTATGTGTTGCATATGTCATATAGCCTGTCAGGTGCAGCGGCGTGGAGTTTAATAGTATCAAGTGTGAACAGCAGCCCTTGGGAGCTGGTAAAGCCATTTGTTATTGTATATATTATGTGGTGTTTTGTAGAGATGTCGGTTCTTCGTCCGTCATTGCTTCATTTCGTGTGTACAAAAATATTGTCGCTTCATATGTTTACAATTGCGTCAACAAGTATTCTTTGTTTTATACAGGATGAGATGGTAAGTATAGGGTTAATATTTCTGATCCTTTTTATTGCACAGGTTCTGGCTTATTTTATGTATCGGTCAGAATGCAGGTATGAATTGTTTTTTGTTCCGATAATGGTATCGTTCGCAGTGCTGTTTGCCTGCATACTTTTTTGCAGCTTTTATCCGCCTCAGTTTTTACATTTTTATGATAAAGGCAGAATGACTTACGGATTGTTGTTGTAATTTAAAAATTATATACCGGTCAGATATACTGTCCTTTTAACAGCGACCGTCCATAAACGCACCGTAATGGGCGTATTGGGCAGAGAATAGTGGACACTGGTATATTATTACAAGATCAGAATGAGCGTTAGTGAACACAGTCGTGAGCACTGGTGTGGCAGCTTGCCGCTAAACATGGATTGTCCCGTGAGGTCACGCACCGGCAGGTTCCCGTATGGTTGACTTTATAGGTATTAAATGATAAAATCTTAAATGGAAAGTGATGATTTTTAAGTGATGATTTTAAAGTACAGGGAGTAATAAGCTTGATTATAGTAAAAAATATTGTAAGAGTGTTAACAGCTGCTTTGTCCGTTGTTATGATATGGTGGTATTACATTTCTAATATGATGAATATAGGTACTGTTGCCGGAATTTTATTTTTTCTTGCAGCAGGACTTTCAGCATTGTTCTTTGATAATATTCTTGGTTTTATAAAAAAACTCCGTCAAAATAAAGTGTGGAAGTTCATAACCAATGCTGCAGCTGTGATTATTGCAATATTGATGGTTTTTGTTATAACTATTCTGTGTATGATGAAATACTATTCCGCAAGAAAGCCTGCCGAAACGGCAACAGTTGTTGTTCTGGGCTGCCAGGTAAACGGAGAAACACCGAGTCTTATGCTCAGAAAAAGACTTGAAGCCGCTTATAGCTACCTTAGTGATCACGAAAATGCAGGGTGTATAGTATCGGGCGGTAAGGGCAATCACGAGGATATAAGCGAAGCTGAATGTATGTACAGATGGCTTACGGAAAAGGGAATATCTCCCTCAAGGATATATAAGGAAGATAAATCAACAAATACAGACGAGAACATATCATTTTCGGGAGAGATCATCAAATCAGAAGGACTCAGTAAAGAGCTTGCGATCGTTACTGACGGTTTCCACGAAATGAGAGCCGCAATGATAGCAGGAAGGCTGGGATATAATACGGGGGCTGTGCCTGCACAAACACCGATGTATTTATCTGCAAGCTTCACAACAAGAGAGCTTATTGCACTGGCGGCAGAAATAATACTGCCGTAACAGAGTATTATGTATGTTCTGCGGCAGGACCTGTAGCTCCAAAAGGAGAGTGTAAAATAATGAAACGTCGAATTTTTTCAACATTGCTTGCTTTGTTTCTGATAACTGCGGTTTTTGTTTTGCCGATTGTTAATTACAGGATGACATATAAAGAGACATCATCAACAGAATTTGTTGATAAGGCAAACAAAAATATTGTATCTAAGAAAACCGATGATGAAGAGAACAACGAGTCTCCTGAAATCACGTCAAATGCAAATGTGACATATATTGTAACACTCAAGGATGATTCGCTGATAGATGCAGTCCTGGCTTCAAGAGGAAAATATAAAAGTGTAAATGAGCTTATCCTTTCTGAGGAGGGTAAGCAGTATTGCGATGCTATAAAGAAAAATCAGGCTATAGTAAAGGCAAGTGTGCAGCAGCTTGTTTCGGGTTCGGATTTTACAGGCTGCAAGACATATTCAGCCGTTATGAACGGATTTACTGTCAATGCACCTGCTGATGCATATGAAAGGCTTAAGAAGATCAACGGTGTAGAAGCTGTTACGGCTGCTGTGGAAAAGGATTATTTTTTTGTGGACGAAAATAACAGCTCTGTTTCCGGTGAGATTCCGTCAGAGGTGTCCTCGGAAGCACCTCAGAAGCTTTTTAATGATGAATATAAAGATGAACATAAGGATTATGAGGCTGCATACCCTTCAACTCTTTCCGGGAGTTTCCGTTCTGTAATAAGTGCAGACGTGATCCATGGTGAAGGTTATACCGGAAAAGGTATGTTGATCGCGGTTATAGACAGTGAGTTCAATGTATATCACAGCTTTTTCTCAGCAGCTCCTCCGGATACTGCTTTAAGTCGTCAGGAGCTTAACAGCCTTTACAGTAAGGCTGCCTTTAATACAAACTCGGATTATGATGCTGAGAGCTTTTTTATAAGCTCTAAGATAGCGTTTGCGTATGACTATGCCCATGACAATGCCGTAACGACTGATCAGAAGCTGGAGCACGGAACTGCCGTTGCTGCAGCTGCGGCAGGCAATAACGGAAAAAATGATATTGATGAATATAAAGGTATTGCATATGATTCTCAGCTTATCCTTATGAAGGCAGCAAAAGACCGTGACGAATCGGGAAGAATATATGCTGAGGTACCGGATGTTATTGCAGCAATTGATGATTCTATTAAGCTTGGTGCAGACGTTATAAACATAAGTTTCGGAGATATGAGAAGTAGTGTAAACAAGGAAATATACAGACCTGTTATAGAGAAAATCAGCAAAATCGGGGTATATGTTGTATGTGCGTCAGGAAACGGAGGCTTTAACGGCTCATCTTTTACAGGTGTGGAATATCCTTATGCAGCAGATATTGATTATGGAACAGAAAACTATCTTTCGGGTATAGATGGTGTAATATGCGTAGGTTCAACAAATAGTATAGTCTATGAAAAGAAATATTTTAATGCAGGCAGCAGGGAAGTATTTTATACGGATATATCTGAAAAGAATTTTGTTGATCTTAATGATTCAGATAATGGTACAGTTCAGTATATCTGGCTGGACGCTGACGGCAGCAGAGAGGATTATGAGGAAGCTGATACTGAGGGGAAACTTGTTATAATAAATAAGAGTGAGCTTGAAGCCGATGATGTCTATAATGTTGCATTGAGTTATGGTGCAGCTGCACTTGCAGTAATAGATAATGGAGACGGCAGAGAATATCTTCTCAATTCAAACAGCGGAGAAATACCGTTCATAATTATTGATAGTAAGGATGCTTTATTTTTTCAGGAGAATCCGGGCGGATATGCACAAATAAACAAATTCGGAAGGCTTTTATCAGAAAATGATAAACAAACAACGGCTGTCAATACTTCTTATGGTATGGCATTATTGCCTCAGCTATCTTCACGCGTACTTTCCTGCGGTGAAAAGGTATATTCCGCATCAGCAAATGGAGGTGCGGGCTATTTCAGCGGTTCTTCAATCGCCGCAGCGGGTGTATCGGGTGCTTGTGCATTGATGAAGCAATATATGAATGAAAACAGTGCGGCATATACGGTGAAAATGAATGCAGATTCAGTAAGTTCTGTTTTGCTGAGTACATCAGACACTCTCGGATATGGCAGGAATGCTATGGATGAGCAGCTTTATATATCTCCAAGGCTGCAAGGTTCTGGAGTAGTGAATATAGAAAATGCTTTCAATTCGGGAGCCTTCATAACCGATATAAATAATAAACCCTTTGCCGAAAATATCGGCAGCAGTAAAGACGGGGAATATGAATTTGATTTTGTAATACATAATGTTTCTGACCGTGACAAAACCTATGAGCTTTCTTATGTGCTCCAGACAGACAGATATAAGTCTGACATCAGCGGACAGGCAGTAAATACACTTAAGCCCTATTCGCTTGCCTCAAAAACTGAAGTTACAATTACAGTTGAGGATAAATCTGTAAGAGCTGTAACTGTAAGAAGCGGTGATTCAATAAGAGCCAAAGTAAAAATAAAGCTTTCGGAAGAGGAAAAGAAAAAACTGATTCAGCATTTTATAAATGGCTTTTATGTTGACGGGTATATATTTGTTTATAACCGTGAGGATGATGTAAAGCTCAATGCACCATTCGTTGGCTTTTGCGGAGATGATGAGAATATTGATCCATTCAACAGTGTGATATTTGACAGGACAGATGATGAAGTATACTTTGAAAACAAGCTTTTTGCTGTTGCTGAAAACGGTTCAAGCTACAGCGGATGTGAACTTTCCGAAAAAGACGGAGAAATATATTTTTCAAAAAATATTGTCAGAAATGTTCTGGAAAATAATTCATATGGAAGTTCGTTTATATTGCCTGATTTTTATTTTACCAGAGATGTATATGATCTTACCATTACAGTAAGCGACAGTAAAGGCAGTGAGATATTCACCTGTAACCTTGGTGATGTGAGTGCATACAGGGATACTGACAGTCGGCCTTATGAAAGGCTGACGAAAAACAGCATTGATCTTGAAAAAAAATTTTCTGTTCTTTCCGATGGTAAATATAAATATAAGCTATCTGCAAAAACAATGAATTCTGACGGAAGATTTTCATTACCGTTTGTAAGAGAATATTCTCTTACAATTGAGAGCGTAAGACCTTCGGAAATAAAAAGCAGGACCTATTCCGAAAATAACAGAATATATCTTGAGCTTAGTGCAAAGGATAATACAGGAATATCGAATTTTATATTATATGCTGCATCCTATGACCAAAAAAAGAAAGATTATTCATATGTTGACAAGCTTAGTGAGCTTATAGATGCGGGCTATCTGTCAGAAGATGCATATGAGCTTGTAGACATAAAAAATAATTCTGACGGAGAAACCGTTTACAAATATGACATAACCGACTTGAGCTTAAGACTTGTGAGCCTGAAGCTGAGAACAAGCAGCTGGGTAAATAAGTGTTCAACGTTAAAGATTGTTTATAAGGCGCTTGATAAAGCAGGAAATGAGTCTGATGCAAAAACAGCGGACACTATAATATACGGTTCGGCTGAATTTACGTTTACAGATCAGAACGGTAAGCCTGCACGAAATATTACGGTAGATCTTGATGGCATCAAAAAAACTACAGACAAAAACGGTAAAGCAGTTTTTGATAAAATACAGCCGGGATATTATATGGCATATTTCTCATATAACGATCAGCTTTACACTCTGCAAAAAGACAGCCAGCTTTTTGAAATAAATAACACAGCTCCGGATTATAAAGTTGAAGAAACGGCAGAATTTAAGGGAGAATATATTGAAGAGGATACAGAGGAAGATGAACAGAGCAGCGGTGCTGAAGAAAAAAAGCTTTCGTTGGGTGATGATGAACTGTCGGAAACTGAAGATGAGGAAAATCCATTTTATGCCGTTGTGTTTATTGGTTCGCTGCTTCTGATCGGAATTATAACCCTTGCTGTAAGAAAGGTAAAATCGCTGTGACGTAACCGCTATATCTGCGGTTTCAGGAAATGAGTAAGGTTAATAACCCTTTTTTCGCAATAACTTTTTTCAAAATGTAATTGTCCTGTTAAAATTGATTTCTATGGGATTTTAAAATTTACGGTTGACATTATTGCAGAATTGAGTTTTAATATTAGTATTGAATATTATGCTTAAAATCAGAATTTATGTCTGAACGGAGGAAATAAAATGGTATATGTTTTTCTTGCAGATGGTTTTGAGGAAATAGAAGCTCTTACTCCCGTAGATATTCTTCGCAGGGGAGGAGTTGAGGTTATAACCGTAGGTGTGGGCAAAAGGAATATTTCAGGTTCACATAAAATCTGTGTGAGTGCAGATATTGCTGACAGTGAGCTTAAAGACCTTACAAATACAGAGGCAGCAATTCTGCCCGGAGGTATGCCGGGAACACTTAATCTGGAAAAATGTGAAACGGTGATTAATGCTGTAAAATATTGTGCAGAAAATAATTTGGTGATAGGTGCGATTTGTGCTGCACCGTCAGTTTTGGGACACCTTGGTCTTCTTGATAACAGAAGAGCAGTATGCTATCCGTCGTTTGAAACGGAACTCAGGGGAGTTATACCCTGCGATGATTTTGTCTGCCGTGACGGTAATATTATAACGGCAAAGGGAATGGGCGTTTCTGTTGACTTCGGATTGGAACTTCTTGCGGCTCTTAAGGGTGCTGAAACTGCAGAGAGCGTAAGAAACTCAATACAGTGCCCATGACAAATATAAAGCTTGTAAAGGACCGTCTGAGAAAAAATTACAGGGAAAAAAGACTGTCATTCAGACCTGAACAAAAGGAACAGTATGACAGGGATATTTTAAAAAATGTCATATCTCTGTATCAATATAAGAACAGTTCGCTTGTGCTGACATATGTTTCAAAGGACATAGAAGTTGATACGCTTAAGCTGATAAAAAAAGCATTGGAAGACGGCAAACAGGTTGCTGTTCCTAAATGTATTGACGGCACACGCAGTATGGAATTTTATTACATAACCGGATTTGATATGCTTGAGTCGGGAACGTTCGGGGTTCTTGAACCTATGACTGATGTTTGTAAAAGGGTTGAGGAGTTTAAGAACAGCATGTGTATTGTTCCGGGTATGGCATTCGATTCCGACGGCTACCGCCTTGGATATGGCAAGGGATATTATGACCGTTTTTTGCTGAATTATGAGGGTGCGGCTGTGGGATTATGCTATAGCTGTTGTGTAAAATGGAGCTTGCCGCGTGGAAGATTTGACAAAGCGGTGGATGTTCTTGTAACAGAAAGCTTTTTCAGAAAAATTCATAAAATGTCACACTGATGTTGATTTGCTTAAGGATCATAATGATAAGTAAATGTGTCAGGTTTTTGATGTTATAAAAATAAAGGAGGTCTTTCTCTTATGAGTGATGAGCTTGAAAGAAAAAGACAGGAAAAAATTGCAAATTTTAAAATTGACTTTGGAGAAAAAATTGCAGAGAGTAACGAAATTAGCAGTAGCTCGGCTTCAGATAGCAACACTGAAGAAGGGACAGAAGCGTTATCTGATTCGATGTTAACAGAAAGAATAGAGGATGATCAGGGCGATAGGCATACTGTTTTCGGAAGTGAAGAGTTTACGGATATTTCAAGCGGCAATGAAGAAGAGGATGACAGCGAGATCAACAGCTACAGCAGTCTTCCAGAAACTGATATGGATTCTATTGATAAAAAAAGCTTGAGACACGCTAAAAAGATCGATAAAAAACGCCGTAAGAAAAAAGCCAAGAAAAACCGTATTATTTTCAGAGCTGTATGGATAACAATGGTGCTGTTTGTTTCCATAATGATCGGTGAGTTCCTTATAGTCGGTGTCAATGACTTTCTTGGTGTTGACAGAAGCGAGGGAAAGGTTACAATAACAATTCCTGCTGACGCTGATATTGATGAGATAACCGACATTCTCTATGACAATAAAGTTATAAATATTAAATGGACCTTTAAGCTTTTTGCAACAGTAACTAAATCTACCACCGGCTTCACAAGAGGTACTTTTGATATTGATACAAACAAGGACTATCAGGCAATAATAAATTATATGCAGTCCGATATGAACAGAACAGACGTTGTCACACTCCGGTTCACTGAGGGTATGAGCCTAAAGCAGTATGCAAAGCTTCTTGAAAACGGTAATGTGTGTAATGCGGATGAATTCCTTCAAAAATGTAATTCATCTGATTTTGATGATTATGAGTTTATCAAGAATATTAATAATTCGTCAAGTCGTTTTTATAAACTTGAGGGTTATCTTTTCCCTGATACCTATAATTTCTATGTGGGTGAAAATGTGGACGATGTTATCAGAAAGTTCCTTGCTAACTACAGAAGGAAGGTTTATGGTACACGTTCAAGAGCCGAAGGATTCGAGAAGAAGGTAACAATTTCCGAACGTGCCGAAAAGCTTGGAATGACAATGGAGGATGTTCTTACGCTGGCATCACTCATTCAGGCAGAAGCGGCAAACAAGGACGATATGTATATTGTATCGTCTATACTGCATAACCGTCTGGATACAATTAAAGACGGCGGTGTAAACGATAACGGAGAAAGCGGACTCGCACGTTTGCAGCTTGATTCAACAAGGTATTATCCTTATGCGTCACTCACAGAGATTCCGTCAGCCGAAAGAAAGAACTTCAAGGGTAAATACAGTACCTATGAATATGACGGGCTTCCGGCAGGTCCTATATGTAACCCCGGACTTGAAGCTATAGAGGCTGCTCTTTCTCCGGAAAAAACAGACTATTATTACTTCTGTCATAAGGTTGCAACGGAAGAAGAGGCTGCTGTAGCATACTATGCAAAAACTATGGATGAACATCTTGAAAACCTCCGCAAGGCAGGTCTTATGTAACAGAAAAATACCGGACAGACTGAGTTCTTGTCCGGTATTTTTCGTCGTATAAACAAATTTTTTGTTAAAAAATAATATAAATAAAATTAACAATTTGATAATATTTACCTCTCATAAACTATGATAATATAGTATAAGTGTAAATGTATATTAATTGTATTTATTGTTATTTTGTTAAATTCAAAAAAGATTCTAAACAAATAAAAGTCGGCTCGGAGGTAATTGTATGGAATCATATTCTAAGCTTTATACCAAAAAAATAGTGGATTCTATAATTCATGGCTTAGAGCAAAAGCACAGCAGTATACTTTTTGTTAAACATTATAATACACTTAATGTTCCTGTGGATGACATTCAGACAGCCGTTTCGCAAAGCAGCAGTGAAATACAGCTCTTATATCACGAATTCAATGCAGGACGTATGCAGGAAGCATATGAGCCGTTTCTTAGCTGGATAAAACAGCTTTATTTTAAATTCTACTATGATATACCTGTGAGTGAATTCCTTGAAAAGGCTGATGTTTATTATCTCAGCCGTTCAGCATTGGAATCGTATATTCTTACAGGAAAATGTAAAAGAACCGAGGATATTATTGTTGTTGAAGCAGATTATGAACGTAAGCGTTTTGTAGAATCTCTTACAAATCTATTTTCTTACGTTTCAAAGGAGCATACCCTTTTTTGTGTTCTTAACCGACTTCATCTTGCTGAGAATTCAACAATAAACTTTCTATCGGAATTTATACAAAAAACATATGATAACATATCATTGCTTGCAAATTATAACGAAGCATATGTTGTTCCGTCATATACTCAGGAGAAATGGTCACTGCTTGTGCACAGGATAGAAGACCTTAACTATATGCTTGACTGGAATGTTCAGGATGTACAGACAGATACAAATATATCTGAAAGCTTTGAACCGGTGATAAACGACTTTCAGGATTATCTGATAATGATAAACAATATGATACAAACGGTTGCTATCAAGCAGGCTGTGTATTATCTGAAAATACTATATAATAAAATATCGACCGAAAAGGTAACTATCAGTGCGAAAAATCGTGCGTATTTTTATATACTTTATGCAACGGCTTCTCTTTATGATTGTAATATTACCAATTCGCTTATAATGTGCGAAAAGCTTAAGAATGTTAACAATAAACATCCTGATCCTAAATACGCTTTTAAATATTACTACCTTCTTTCCCTGTGCGAAAGCTTTGAAGGACAGCGTAGTCTTGCCAAAAAAAATGGCGACAAATGTTTGAAAATT
This sequence comes from uncultured Ruminococcus sp., assembly GCA_902786345.1. Taxonomy (GTDB): domain Bacteria; phylum Bacillota; class Clostridia; order Oscillospirales; family Acutalibacteraceae; genus UBA1213. The sequence continues at coordinate 30,729 of CADACB010000003.1, forward strand.
GCTCAGAAAATGGGATCGGAGAAATATATTTTTCGTTCACAAATGCTTTATTATATTTATTCGCTCGACAGCTGGAATAATACGTATCGTTGGGACAGAAGATTTGAGGGTGAAGAAATAGATGAATTTGCTGAAAAAGCAATCCAAAATAAGGCATATAATCACCTTGCACACATACTGTTTTTTGGCTGTGGCAATGATAAGGAAAATTATGTAAATAACGACCGTGCTGTTGAGGATACAAAGTATTTCAAGAAAGCTATGGAGCTTGCTTCAATGCTTAATAATGAAAGACTTATAATCTCGGCGTGGCGAAAAAACGTGTTTATGGCTCAGGGCTATGGCTGCTTTGGCTCTGTGGATTATTATTATAAACGATGTCTTGAAATAATCGAAAGACAAAACAATCCGGTTGAAGAAGCTAATATATATAATGGTCTGGGATTTAACCGTATCGTAAGTGAGCAGTTTACTCTTGCAAACGATTACTTCAACAAGGCACTCAATATTTTCTTCAGGAAAAAGCAATATTATTATGTTGCCGAAACGCTTTATAATATGGCAACAAATGCGATTCTTGCCGATAATTACGAGACTGCATATAATGATCTTATCTATTGCACCAAATTGCTCAAGTCGATAAAAAAGAATCGTATGAATATCTGTAATATGTCTAAGGTATATGGTATGCTTGCATATTGCAGCTATAAGATGGGAATAGATTATAATTCACATTTCTATCTTAATAAAATGCAAAGGGTGCTTCATCATATATTAAAGCCGGATGGTGAGCCGAATTATTTCCTTTGGGATGACGATCTGTTTTTTTACTATTTTGTATGCGGTTTGCTTGAAAAATCCGAAAATATAGAACGTGCTCAGGAATATTTTGATAGGGCAAGATTCCATATGCTCAGATCTGACGGACTTCAGTTTTTTGTGTATACTATGTTTGCACTTGAACAGGCTGATCTTTATGAAACACAGGATATGCCTGAAAAGGCTTGTGAGATACTTGAGGCATGTATGGAATTCTGTAATTCCAAAGGCTATAAGCACAAGGAAGAGATTATATTTGCAAGGCTGCATAAGCAGTCACTTATAACAAAACACGTTTCTCTGCCGCTTACTGAGGTTGATAAATATCAGCTTGAGGAACTTTCACAGCTTGCTGAAATGGAAATGATGCTTGCGGACAAAACCAAGGGTGTTGATTTTCTTGTAGCATGGCAGGAACTTATCAATAAGGAAAATTATACGGTGGATGATATAATAGAGAATTCTATGGCAACCCTACAGAATAACTATAATATCGACAGCGTTCTATATGTTGAAATTGTTGACAAAAAGCCTGTAGTCAGATTCAACGGCGGCGGTAAGAATATAAGCGATGAAATTCTTAACAATATAACCTCATATTTTAAAAAGCATAAAAAAGAATTTGTAGCTTCAAGATATGACCGTGAATTCTATAATTATTCGTTTATCACTTCAATATTTGGAATAAATAATATTGTATCGTTTTGCTGTGTTCCGCTTTCAGTTGATGATGAGCTTTCAAGCTATATAATTGCAGCCATAGAGCTTCACGATAATATGACAAACTTTATAACATTTCTTGACCGTAATGATATAACTATCTTTAAGTTTGCACTGCGTCAGCTGAATGATACCTTATACAGACTTAAAGCAAGAGATGAAATAAGCCGTATGAACAAACAGCTCCAGCAAAGTGCAGTTACCGATCTTCTCACGGGCCTTTTTAACCGTCAGGGTTTTACAAAGCAAATTGATGATTATGAGGCTCTTGTCAAAAGGGGCAAAAAGGAAAGTATATGCGCCACTTTGCTTTATATTGATCTTGATAACTTCAAGCTTTGTAACGACACCTTCGGACACGATGTGGGTGATGTTATACTGAAATCATTCTCAAGACTTTTTGAACGGGTGACAGAAGATAAGGGCTACATTGTCAGATATGGCGGAGATGAATTCCTGATAGTTATGCCGGATCATAAGCTTGAAGAGGGTGTAGAGTTAGCAAAGGAGATTTATCGTGAAATCGACAGATGCCGTAATTTTATAGATGATATAGAAGCTTCTGTGCACGAGTCTGTAAATATTCCTGAGAACCACAGGGTTTCGTGTTCAATAGGCATTGCCGATATGAAAAGCTATGATCAGGAATCTATGAATATAGCTCTTAAGCACGCTGACAGCAAACTCTATACCGTTAAGAAAAATCAGAAGTCAAATTATAGTGTATGGTCTGACAACGATGATTAAACCCGATGTATATAAATGACGATGGTTAAAGATCTGTTGTATGATTATATAATCTTATATATATTCGTTTAAAAAGTATAACGAATAAAACACAGTAGACTGTTTTGTTTACTGTGTTTTTTTATTCAGATATTCAGTATTGTTAGTGTAAATCATTATAGAAGTATATTCGCGGCATAGCAGTTGATTTTCAGCCAGATAAAATGAGAGCAAGCAGACTTACCCCGAACTGAGTGCGAAAGTTTGCCGCTAAATATTGGAGATGTTTGAGATTATCCGTATGATATAGTATTATAATGTATTAAGAAAATCCGTAAAATACTGAGGAAGAGGGGAAGAGAGTGTAATAGTTTCCCCGGTTCGCGGATGCTTGAAAGAAATATAGTATGCGTGAAGACATTGACCGTTAAGATTCTTTAAATAATTCTTTCCACCGTAAACAGGATCACCTGCAACGGGATGTCCTTTATATGCCATATGTACCCTGATCTGATGGGTTCTGCCTGTTTCAAGAGTAAGTTCAAGGTGTGTATAGCCATTATAGCGTGATATGACACGAAAATGTGTGACAGCATTACGTGAATTATGTGTTGTTACCGTCATTTTTTTTCGGTCAGTAGGATGTCTGCCTATAGGTGCGTCAACTGTGCCGTTGTCCTCTTTGACGTTTCCACAAACTACAGCCTGATATTTTCTTGTAAAGCTGTGTTCTTTAATTTGTTCAGCAAGGAGTCTGTGAGCAAAATCATTTTTAGCAACGATAAGCAATCCGCTTGTGTCCTTATCTATCCTGTGTACTATTCCCGGACGAAGCACGCCATTTATCCCCGACAGTGAATCTCCGCAATGATAAAGCAAGGCATTTACCAGTGTACCGTTGTAGTTTCCTGCGGCAGGATGTACTACCATTCCACGTGGTTTATTTACAACAAGAAGATCATCGTCTTCATAAACAATATCAATAGGAATGTTTTCGGGGACAGCCTCAGGTAAGACAGGTTCGGGAATACTGACACAAACCATATCTTTTTCTCTGAGTTTATAATTTTTAGACAGTGTCTTATCATTAACTGTGACACAGCCGTTTTCAATAAGCTTTTGAACAGCAGAGCGTGTAAGACCTTCATCAAGCTCAGAAAGGAATTTATCTATTCTCATCCCCGAAAATTCACTTGTAACATCGTATTGTTTTTTTTCCATATAATTATTCTCCGTCTGATGAATTGCTTTCAGGGGAATCCGGATTACTATCATCGTCTGTTGTAAGCTCATAAGATGTTTCATTGACTTTTTTGTTCTCACCAGTTGGTGAGAGGATCATTACTATAATAAAGATAGCCGCTCCGATAGTTATACAGTAGTCAGCAAAGTTACATACGGGCGGGAAGAATGACAACTGCAAATAATCTACAACATAGCCGCGGAACAGCCTGTCAATCAGATTTCCGATGCCACCGCCGATCAGCAGAAAAGATGATACAGCGAAAAGCTTTCCTTTAAATTTTTTTGCAGCGATAAGATATATCATTGCACCAATCAGCAGAAATGTTATAACGGCGAATATCCATACGTGGTTTTGCAGCATACCGAATGCAACACCCCTGTTCTCAACATAAACAAGGGAAAGAAGATTATCTATCACACTTACAGTATGGACAGGTGCAAGATACTCTACAATAAAATATTTTATGATCTGGTCAATTGCCGCGATACCTGCTGCTGAGGCAAGAATTACTGCAAGCACCATATTATCACTCCTTTGTTATCGGGACAGAATTAAAATTTCTGTTAAAAAAGGGAAACCTGTATTATGGTTTCCCTTTTTATCATTTATAAACTATAGAATTCAGGGATCAATCCTGCTCAAGAACGGATGCACATCTTGCACAGAGTGTTTTGTGTACAGGATGCTGACCTACTGTATTACTGTAAATCCAGCAGCGTTCGCACTTTTCGCCGTCAGCATGTGAAACATCAACCTTGAGCGAATCTGTAGGTTCGTTAACAAGCTCAACGTCAGATACAATAAAGGAGCTTGCAAGTTCTTTTTCAGCGTCCTTAAGGAAGTCATACTGTTTGCCTGTGCATTTCAAAGTAATCTTTGCTTCAAGTGAAGAACGCAGAGTCTTACCCTTAACCTCTACTTCAATTGCCTTTTTAACAATGTCTCTTGTTTCGTGTATTTTATCCCACATTGAGATAAAGCTTTCATCAAGCTGAATTCCTGTAAGAGCAGGCATATCGTTGAACATAACGTTCTCAGGATTTGCATTACTGTCATGAGGCATAAACTGCCATATCTCATCTGATGTATATGCAAGTATCGGTGCAATCATTCTTGCCATAGCGTCAAGGATGGTGTATATGGTTGTCTGAGCTGCTCTTCTTAGTTCACCGTCCTTCTTTTCGGTATAGAGTCTGTCCTTAAGAACATCGAAATAGAAGTTTGACATATCAACAACACAGAAGTTGTGTATTGCCGCATAAACCTGATGGAAGTCAAATTTATCATATCCTTCACGAACCTTCTTGTTAAGCTCATCAAGCTTGAAGAGCGCCCATTTATCAATCGGAAGGAGTTTTTCCTGACTTACCTTGTCGGTATTAGGATCAAAGTCGCTTATGTTGCCAAGAATATATCTTGTGGTATTTCTTATTTTTCTGTAAGCCTCAGAAAGCTGCTTAAGGATCTCTTCAGAAATACGTACATTGGAATGATAGTCGCTTGAAGCAACCCACAAACGAAGAATATCGGCACCATATTGGTTGAATATTACCTTAGGCATAAGACCATTGCCCATTGATTTTGACATTTTTTCGCCCTTGCCGTCAACAACCCATCCGTGAGTTACAACTGTTTTATAAGGAGCCTGACCCTTTGTTGCAATAGCGGTGAGCAGGGAAGACTGGAACCATCCTCTGTACTGATCTGCACCCTCAAGATAGAGGTCTGCCGGCCATTTAAGGTAAGGACGTGCTTCACACACAGCTGCATGAGATACGCCGGAATCGAACCATACGTCCATAATATCCTTTTCTTTATCAAATTCCTTGCAGCCGCATTTCGGGCATGTAATGTCAGATGGAATAATGTCCTTGGCATCCTTGGCATACCAGGCGTCAGAGCCTTCCTTTGCAAACAGTTCTGAAACTGCCTGCATTGCATTTTTATCTATGATAGGCTCGCCGCAGTCCTTGCAGAAGAAGATCGGGATCGGCACGCCCCATTTTCTCTGACGTGAGATACACCAGTCCTTACGTTCACGAACCATAGATGTAATTCTGTCTTCACCCCATCCGGGAAGCCATTCAATATTTTTGATAGCCTTAACTGCCTCATCCTTAAAGGCGTTCACAGAGCAGAACCATTGCTTTGTTGCGCGGAAGAGAACCGGTTTTTTACATCTCCAGCAGTGAGGATATTGGTGGATTATCTTTTTAAGTGCAAACAGCGCACCTGTTTCTTCAAGGTGTTCAGCTATAGGTTTATTTGCCTGTTCTGTCAGAAGACCTGCGAACATACCTGCTTCTTCTGTAAGTCTGCCGTGTGAGTCAACAGGAACAACCATCGGCAGTTCAGGATAATTTCTGCAAACCTCATAGTCATCAACACCGTGACCGGGAGCTGTATGAACACAGCCTGTACCGCTCTCAAGAGTTACGTGATTGCCGACAATGACCATTGATGTTCTGTCAATAAACGGATGAGCAGTCTTCATATATTCAAGTTCAGAGCCTTTTATTGTTCCGATAACTTCATAGTTTTCCTTACCGGCAGCCTCCATTGCAGCAACATAAAGTTCCTCAGCCATAACATAATATTCACCGTCACACTTGATAAGGCTGTAGTTAAAGCGGGGACCAACGCATATTGCAACGTTTGCAGGAAGCGTCCACGTTGTTGTTGTCCATATAACGAAATATGTGTTTTTAATATCAGCACCCATTGCTGCAAGCTTGCCCATATCATCTGTAACACGGAATTTTACATATATTGAGTGACATGGATCTTCTGCATATTCGATCTCAGCTTCTGCCAGAGCCGTTTCACAGTCAGGACACCAGTATACAGGCTTAAGTCCTCTGTAGATATAGCCCTTACATGCCATTTCTGAGAATATCTCTATCTGCTTTGCTTCATATTCGTGATTGAGTGTTATATATGGATTATCCCATTCACCAATGCCGCCAAGACGTTTGAACTGATCACGCTGATCATCAATATAGCTGAGTGCAAAGTCACGGCAGATCTTTCTGAGTTCAACCTCAGATATAGAGGTTGAGTTGCCTACACCTGCTTTTTTTCTTGCCTTAAGTTCTGTAGGCAGACCGTGAGTATCCCAACCGGGAACATATGGTGCTTTAAAGCCCGTCATATTTTTATATCTTACAATAATATCCTTGAGGACCTTGTTGAGTGCGTGACCAAGGTGAATATCTCCGTTTGCATACGGCGGTCCGTCGTGAAGAACATAAAGGGGCTTGCCCTCATTATGCTCCATAAGCTTTTCATAAACCTTATTTTCCTGCCAGCGTTTCAGAGTTTCTGGTTCTGATTTAGGAAGACCTGCCCTCATAGGGAAGTCTGTCTTAGGCAGATTAAGGGTACTGTTGTAATCCTGCGGCATAGGTTTTCTCTCCTCTTTCAAAAAGATAATATACAAGCCAAAATCCGACACACTGAAGTGTCGGATAATTTATGGCTGAATAATGCGTTTTTTAATCATTCAATATCATTAAGCTTCAAAAAATCGAATTTTTTACTGTTTTTTTCGTCATCGATTTTTATTGCCTGTCTTTTGTTCTTTTCAGACTTAAAGGTTTTTTCTGCTTCCGTGGAACTGAAAATGACACCATCATCAAGCTCGTCAATGCTTGTAGGCTTAGGTTCATCCTGTTTTACAGCTGTCGGATTATCCGAGTTTGCAGCAGCCTTTATTTCTTCTGCATTGCTGTCTTCGTTTTCAGGATTGTTTTCATCAGATACATCATTATCTGATTTTTGCGTAAAATTGTCCTCAGTTTTTTTGTCGGACGGTTGTTCTTTCACTGCCTTCTTATCTGATGAAAATTCCTCATTGCTTTCAGATACATTTTTTTTGTTCTGTATCTTTTCGGAGCTTTCATTATCCTCTTTTTCTATTGCCGCCTGACCCTTGGTGTTGTGTCTGATTTTCTCAGAGATCTCTTTGACCTTTTCAACATTTATCATTTCCACCTTGATCTGGCGTTTTTCTTTTTTAGCAGCCTCAACAGCCTTATCCGCTTCAAGCTTTATATCCTGTTCAACAGACACAGGTGTTACAGGAGAAGCAACCGGATAGCTTTCTTGAAGCTTACTCTGATACTGTTTGAACTCATCGGCCTTGGGGAGCGAGTTGATCACCTTAAGATGATTCTTATATGAGTCAATAAGTGCATCCCTGAAGCGTGTTACTTCAGACTGTATCTGAATTATGTGCTGTTTCTGCTGTTCTATTATGCGGTTGTTTTCATCAATACTGCTGGCAGATCTTGTAAGGGCACTGTTCAGAATAGTTTCGGCTCTGGTTTCCGACTCATAAAGTGTTGCCTCAGCCTTTTCGCGTGCCTCTTTAACAAGAGTCTCAGCTTCATTGTTAGCACTTGAGAGTATTGACTCAGCCTTCTGAGTTGCATCACGTACAAGTTTCTTTGCCGTTATTTCAGCTGTAATAATAGCATCCTGAACGCTGTCTGCATTTTCCTCGTGTTTGAGTATACGCTCGTTAAGCTGTTCTATTCTGAGCTCGAATTCTTTGTTTGCAAGCTCCAGATCTCTTACCTTTTCAATAACACCGTCAACAAAGCTGTCAACATCTTCTATTTTATAGCCGCCAAGTCCCGATCTGCGAAAGCTAATGTTTTCTATTTCTTCCAATGTGAGCATTGAAATTCTTTCCTTTCTCTATATACGCCGTGTGCTTTCTTAGTCAGCAATACACGGCATATCTTATCGGCTTAACCGGAGCAACAAATCAGAAGTAGATATTGTCACTCTCAACCTCATCCATAACATCCTCGCCCGAAAGCTTGACGTGACTTGGCATAACGATGTATGTGTCTTCTGCAACCCTGCTGATCTTGCCGTTATGTGCATATGCAACACCGCTGAGGAAGTCGATTATACGTTTGCCAACGTCCTTGTTTGTCTGTTCCATATTGAGAATAATTGTATTTCTCTTTATAAACTCGTCAGCCATTGCGGTTATATCCTTATCAAAGGCTTCGGGCTTGAAGAGTACGAACTGTACCTTTGTGGTGTCGTGGATATTGATAACATTATCCTCGTTATCAGCACCGTCATCCAATTCATCATCAAACTGATCATCAGCAGATGAATCAGATTCAGCCTGTTCCTCTTCTTCTTCCTCGCTGTAGTAATCCTCATACTCATTTTCTTCGTCGGGCTGTTTAAGAATATTTTTAAATCTTCCCATAAGTCCTGCCATAATAAAATTCCTCCCAAATTATCTGTATATTCTGGCGCCAAAAAGTCTTGAACCGACTCTTACCATATTTGCGCCGGAAAGTATAGCCTCCTGATAGTCTTCGGACATTCCCATAGAAAGAAAGTCCATAGATACATTATCTAATGTTTTAGCCGAAATGTCAATAAATAATTTGTTCATTTTATCAAAAAATTTACAAATTTCTGTTTTATTGTCGCATATTGGCGGTATAGTCATCAGTCCGCGCACCCTTATATTGTCAAGCGCGGCACATTTTTCAAGCAGTTCAGGAAGACCTTCCTCAAGAACACCGGATTTATTTTCCTCTCTGCCTATGTTTACCTCAAGAAGAATATCTGTTGTAACGCCGTTTTTAACAGACTGCTTTGAAATTTCTCCGGCAAGCTTAAAGCTGTCAACGGACTGTATCATAGATACCTTTCCGATAAGCTGTTTAACCTTATTGGTCTGAAGATGACCTATAAACTGAAGGTCGCAGTTTTCAAGGTCATATTCATCATATTTTGACAAAAGCTCTTGAACCTTGTTTTCTCCAATATATTTTAGACCTAAGGATACAGCATAATTAATTATTTTTGGTTCAACTGTTTTTGTTGCAGCCAGGAATGTAATATCCTGAGGCTTTCTGCCGGACTTTTCTGCAGCAGCGTAAATATTTTCTGTTATTTCAGAGTAATTACGTTTTACATTATCAAATATCTCAAGCAGTTCTGCCGATAATTTTTCCGTCATACAAATTTGCTCCCTCCACTATTATCTCATCATATAATTCCAGAATGTTAACGTCCTCCGAGAAGGGCTGTTCATTTTTGTCAAGACTGCTTATAACGATATTTTCTCCCGAATATACCGGTACAATCTGCCGGAATACCACCTCGTTGCCCATCTTTACATATACACCTGTAACGGTTTTTGTTTCTTCTGTTTTCTTTCCGTTTTTATCCTCATCCGTACGAGTGAGTTCTTTTTCGTGTATGGCTGATTTAGGGATACTTATTCCGTGATATTCACTGAGTATTATTGAGATCTCACCCCACCTGAGTGAAGCCATTTCGTCATTCATAAATGTACCTCTGAAAATTGCAAGTGCTTCTGAGGATTTGTTCTTCTGGTTGAGCGAATAAAGCTCTACATTTATCTTTTCAGCCGAAACAGTTGGAATGTCAAGCCTGAGCTGACCTGCATTTTTTATTTTAAGGGCATCGTCGGCGCTCACCCTGCACGCTGCATACCAATATACACCGTTGATGGTTTTTCCTATTACCTTATTTGACAGACTTTTTTGTTTAAGTTTGTCTTTATCTGTATCGCCGGGCATTATTTCATCAAGCTGTTTTGTGGTAAACAGATTTTCATATCCGTCTGCTTTGCTTACAAAATATCCTGTTGCCGGAGCTTTAATATCAGTGCTCTTTTTTTGTTTTGAGGATGATGCTTCAAGCTCGTTCAGTCTTGTCTGAAGACGATTTATCCTGTCGTTGTAATCCGTAGACTTGCCGGTGATAAGCTGGCGTTCGTTTATATAATAGCAAATATTGTTGGAATTATTTCTTGCCTCAGAAAGCTCACCGGTTTTTACGGCATTATTTGCCTGAATGAGATATGAGCCAATTGCTTTGTCTATTTCATCAGGACTTTGTGAAAGTGCGTCAGAGTTTTTTTGGAGCTGAGTAAGAGAGTCGATCTGTGTTTTCAAACGGGAAATCTCCTGTTTTGTACCTGCGGAATCAACACTGTCAAAAACACCTGCAACAGCCTCGTTTACAGATACCTTTTCACCGTCATCAACATTGTAGGAAATAACACCTTTACCGCCATATTCTATCAATGTTTCATCACGAATTATATAACAGTTTGTTGTTATTGCGTTATATGCAGTTGACTCTTTTGCAGTTACTGTTTTCACCTGAGTAAAGCTTGCCCTGCATATTACATATATCACATATGCAATAACAAGCAGCGTCAGCACTGTCATAATTACCTTTCTTAAAGCTGCGGATTTGTCCATATTTTTCCTCCGTCTGCGATTATTTTTTCAGCCTCTTCAAAAACATCATTGCAGCGGTCAGCCTCTATCCAGCGGATATATTCATCCTTTCTGAACCACGTTAACTGACGCTTTGCATAACGTCTTGTTTCCATTTTAAGCTTTTCAACGGCTGCCTCTAATGATATTCTTCCTTCAAGATAAGGCTTAACCTCTTTATATCCTATTGCAGCAGAGGCAGTAATTCCTTTTGCTTCTGAATAAAACTGTTCTGCCTCCTTCAGGAGACCTTTTTCAAGCATTAAATCAACACGTCTGTTTATTCTTTCATAAAGCTTTTGTCTGTCTGAAAATGTCAGACCGATAGCTGTAACGTCATAGGGTGAGGGTTTTGCTTTTGAAAGTCTGAGCTGTTCTGTCATTGTTATTCCTGTTGTTTTGTAAATTTCTATTGCTCTTATTATTCTTTTGCCGTTAGAGGGATTGAGCCTTTGCGCACTTTCGGGATCAAACTGTGCCAGTTCTTTAAGGAGTGTTTCTCCGCCCTCTGTTATATATCTTTCGTTCAGCTCGTTTCTGAGCTGTTCATTGTGTTCTTCTTCAGAAAAAGTAATGTTGTCCAGAAACGATCTGACATAAAGTCCTGAGCCTCCGCATAGAACAGGCAGTTTTCCTCGTGAGATTATATCGTCTGTTACTTCTGCTGCAAGCTTTACATAATCAGATACCGAGAAGCTTTGTCCCGGATCGAGAAAATCCATCAGGTGATGGGGGATACCTTCCTTTTCTTTTTCCGTAGGCTTTGCCGTTGCAATATCCATTCCCTTATATATCTGCATAGAATCCGCCGAAACTATTTCTCCGTTATACTTTTTTGCTATTTTAACAGCAAGATCAGTTTTTCCGGAAGCTGTTGGACCGAGAACGGCAATCAGCCTTTGTTTTTCTTTCATTTATGTCACCTTGCATTTATAAGCAATTTAACGGCGTCAACGGCAGTTCTGACGGCAGCGTCAGTATCAGATATGCTGTTGTCTTCATAGCCGAGCCGTTTTCTTTCCTGATTCCATAAAGCGTGGAGTACACAACCTGTTTTGATGCCTCTTGCTGCGGAAACTGTATATAATGCGGCTGTTTCCATTTCTGAGGCAAGCACCCCAAGCTTTATCCAAGCATTCCATTTATATTTTAGTTCATCCTTTACAGGCATCGTATCCGGGCTGTGCTGTCCATAAAACGAATCCTTGCTCTGCACTATACCGGTATGGAAACGCAGTTTGTTATTAGCGGCTGCCGCAACAAGTGCACATACCACCTCGTGATTTGCGGCGGCAGGGAATTCTATAGGAGCATATTCCCTTGAAGTGCCTTCCATACGGACGGCTGCTGTGGGGATGATAATATCTCCGGGGATAACGTTTTCCTGTATTCCTCCGCACGTGCCTATCCTTATGGCATATTTAAGACCTGTCATACAAAGCTCCTCAAGTGCAATTGCGGCAGAAGGTCCTCCGATTCCGGTAGACATTACAATAACTTTTTCTCCGCACAGTTCTCCGGAACAAGAAGTAAATTCCCTGTTTGAGGCGAGCGGTCTTGCGTTATCAAGGTATTTCGCGATAAGACTTACTCTTGCCGGATCTCCCGGAAGTATAGCATATCTTGCACCCTCGTTTTTTGAAATGCCTATATGAAACATTTTTTCCTCGTTCATATTCTGCCCTCCCAAAGAGATTTTCAGCATATAGTCATAGCCGGACAGTTCTGTAAATACAGATTAAAACATCCCTTTTTTCTTTAGTATCAGGTACATCACAATCATCAGTATACCTGAGAGCACAACAGGAAACCACCATGCCTTGTCAAACGGAAGTCCGCTTATTATATTCATACCATAAAAGCCTGAAATTACCGTTGGCACCGAAACAAGCAGTGTAAGAGAAGCCTGTATTTTCATAATAACGTTAAGGTTATTTGAAATAATTGACGCAAAAACATCCATTGTTCCGGTCAGGATGTTAAGGTGTATTGCCGCCATATCAACTGCCTGCTTTATTTCTATGAGAACGTCTTCAAGAAGATCCTGATCTTCGTCATAAAGCTTTATATATCTTCCCCTCATTATTTTTTCGAGTGTAAGCTCATCGGCTTTGAGAGATGAAGAAAAATATACGAGTGATTTTTCAATATCAAGAAGCTGATGAAGCTCCTGATTCTGAGCAGAGCGGCGAAGCTCACGTTCAATACGGTTGTTGATTTTGTCAATCTGTTTGAGGTACTGCAAATATTTTGTCGCCATTCTAAGCATAATATGCAGAACGAAATGTGTTTTATAGCCGGTCATAACGTTTCTGACAACACCTTCGGAAAATTCGCTCAGAACGGTATTTTCCTTAAGTGCGACCGTTATAACGTTTTTGTCGGTTATCATAATACCGATAGGCATTGTTGAGTAGGTTATATTTTTCTGAGCTTTTTCAACAACAGGAACGTCGATGATTATGAGTGTTGTTCCGTCTTCGCTGTCTATATGTGACGATTCCTCCTCGTCAAGTGCAGAACGCAGAAGCTCAGGCGGTATCGAGAAAAACTCAAGAAGATATTGCACTTCACGTTCTTCCGGAGCTATACAGTTGATCCAACATCCCTGTTCATATTCTTTGATCTCTTCTATTTTTCCGTTAACGGTTTTATAAAAGCTTATCATAAAAAGCGTCCTTTCTTTTCAGGACGCATAAAGAATAACCGTGCGTCCCGTTTCTATAAAAAATTTCTGTATATCTGACATAAGGATCAGGGCCCACGGCAATACCACCTCGCTTAATAAAGAAATCAAAGAACCGCCATAGCAGTACATAATATATTATAGTATTCCTGCCTTAAATAATCAAGTCAAAATTCTGTTTCTTAAATCAGATTTTATAAGATTCAATAATCATATTTATTTAAAAAAAATATACAGCAAATTTTATAAGGCACAATAAATAGAATAGAATCCGAAAATGATTACTATATATTGCGATTGTTATAAATTTATCAAATAAAACCGTACATATAAAATAATAATTATTACTATATTTTGTTGATAAAAACGATAATTTATTTAAAGCATTTCAAAAGGTTGACAAAAATATAAAACAGCTATATATTTAGGATATGTTAAAAATAAAGCATAACATAGCTTATAAAATTATTTTTATTAAAGGTTATGTTTAAATAAAAATGAGAGGGGTAATTAAATGAACAATGCAAACATTGAAGCATGGGAAGGCTTTGAAGGAAGAATATGGAGAGAAGAAGTAAATACAAGAGATTTTATTCAGAAAAATTACCGTCCGTATGATGGTGACGAAGCATTCCTTGCGGGTCCTACAGAGGCTACCAAAAAGCTTTGGAATATCGTTCAGGAGCTTCAGAAGGAAGAAAGAGCAAAGGGCGGAGTGCTCGACATGGAAACTAAGGTTGTTTCAGGTCTTACAGCATATGGCCCCGGATATATAAGCGATGACAAAGATCTTGAAAAGGTTGTAGGTTTACAGACCGATAAGCCGTTGAAACGCGCTTTTATGCCCTTTGGAGGCATTAAAATGGCTGAACAGGCTTGTGAAACTTATGGATATACTCCTGATCCTCAGCTTCACAGAATTTTCAATGAATATGTAACAACCCATAATCAGGGTGTGTTTGACGCATATACCCCCGAAATGAAAAAGGTGCGTCATAACAGAATAATCACAGGTCTTCCGGATACCTACGGAAGAGGTAGAATTGTGGGTGATTACAGGCGTGTTGCGCTTTATGGTATAGATTATCTTATTCAGGAAAAGAAAAAGGATTTTGCAAATTGCGGAGACGGTACAATGACCGATGAGGTTATAAGACTCCGTGAAGAAATCGCAAAGCAGATAAAAGCACTTAACGGTATGAAGGAAATGGCTTCACAGTATGGCTATGATATTTCCGGTCCTGCAAAAAATGCACGAGAGGCTGTTCAGTGGCTCTATTTTGGTTATCTTGCAGCAATAAAAACACAGAACGGTGCAGCAATGAGCGTGGGCAGAGTTTCAACCTTTCTCGATATATATATTCAGAGAGATCTTGACAGAGGAACTCTTACAGAAGAAGAAGCTCAGGAGCTTATTGATCATTTTGTTATGAAGTGCAGGATCGTTAAGTTCGCACGTATTCCTTCTTATAATCAGCTGTTTTCCGGAGACCCAGTATGGGCTACTCTTGAGGTTGCAGGTACAGGCTGTGACGGCAGATCTATGGTGACAAAGAATGATTTCCGTTTTCTCCATACTCTTGAAAATATGGGACCGTCGCCTGAGCCTAACCTTACAGTTCTTTATTCATCCTCACTTCCTGTAAACTTTAAAAAGTATGCTTCAAAGATCTCTATCAATACAAGCTCTGTTCAGTATGAGAATGATGATGTTATGAAGCCTGTATGGGGAGACGACTATTCTATCTGCTGCTGTGTATCGGCAACACAGACAGGCAAGGAAATGCAGTTCTTTGGTGCAAGAGCTAACCTTGCAAAGTGCCTGCTTTATGCTCTCAACGGTGGTGTTGACGCTAAAACACGTGAGCAGGTAGGTCCTGCATACAGAAAGATAACATCTGAATATCTTGATTACATTGAGGTTATTGAAAGATATGAGGATATGATGGACTGGCTTGCAGGTCTTTATGTAAATGCACTTAACCTTATTCACTATATGCACGATAAATATTATTATGAAGCAGCTGAAATGGCGCTTATTGACACTGACGTGCGCCGAACCTTTGCAACAGGAATCGCAGGTTTCTCACACGTTGTTGATTCACTCAGTGCGATCAAATATGCTAAGGTAAAGGCAATCAGAGATGATGACGGTATATGCGTTGATTTTGCAACAGAGGGCGATTTCCCGCGTTACGGCAATGATGATGACCGTGCAGACGATATTGCTGTATGGCTTCTCAAGACATTCCTTGAAAAGGTTAAGAAACATCATACCTACAGAAACTCAGAGCCTACAACATCTATCCTTACAATTACATCAAATGTTGTATATGGAAAGGCAACAGGCAATATGCCCGACGGAAGACGTGCAGGTGCTCCGCTTGCCCCGGGTGCAAATCCAAGCTATGGTGCAGAGCAGAACGGACTTCTCGCTTCACTCAACTCAGTTGCAAAGCTGCCTTATCATTGGGCACTTGACGGTATTTCAAATACCCAGACTATCAGCCCTGACGCCCTTGGTCACCAGGAACAGGAGCGTATTGACAATCTTGTACAGGTTATGGACGGCTACTTTGATCAGGGTGCACATCATCTGAATGTAAACGTATTCGGTACAGAAAAGCTTATTGATGCTATGGAACATCCTGAGAAGGAAGAATATGCTAACTTTACTATCCGTGTTTCGGGTTATGCTGTAAAGTTCATAGATCTTACAAAAGAGCAGCAGCTTGACGTTATCGCACGTACCTGTCATAAGACAATGTGATGTTATGATAAAGAATATTGACGCAAACATAAAGGGGTATGTTCATACGCTCGAAACCTTCGGTCTTGTGGACGGTCCGGGAGTCAGGTTTGTAGTGTTTTTAAGCGGATGCAGAATGCGGTGCAAGTTCTGCCACAATCCTGATACGTGGAGCATTGCCGGCAAGGAATGGACAGCCGGCGACCTTTTCAGACACGTGAGAAAATACAAAAGCTATTGGAAGAACAACGGTGGCATTACCGTCAGCGGCGGAGAGCCTTTGCTTCAGATGGATTTTGTAACTGAATTTTTCTCGATTGCAAAGGCTGAAAATATTCATACAACACTTGATACAGCCGGAGAGCCTTTCAGAAGAGATCCCGAATATCTCAGACGCTTTAACAGGCTTATGAGTGTAACTGATCTGATAATGCTTGACCTTAAGGAAATGAACCCAATTTTGCACAAGGAGCTTACCGGAGTTGATAACTCAAATATTCTTGATATGGCTGAATATCTTTCCGATAACGGTAAAAAGCTCTGGATAAGACACGTTCTTGTACCCGGTCTGACTGATGATGAAGCCGATCTTACAGAAATGCATAAATTCATATCGGGGTTAAAAACCGTTGAAAAAGTAGAGGTGCTTCCTTATCACACACTCGGAATTGCAAAATGGAAAGACCTGAATATACCTTATCCGTTAGAGGGTGTTCCTGTTCCCACAGATGAACAGATTGAACGTGCAAATATTCTGCTTCATACAAACGAATATTGATATAAGGGACGATACAGCAATGTGTCGTCCCTTTTTTGGTCAGTGCTTTGCACTGAAAATCACCAAGGGGCTTCAGCTTAATTACATTTTGCATAACTTAAAACAGCCAATCAGTGTTCGCTTTCAGATCCTCTTCTTGGGGCTTAGGTTATCGCCCTTTGCAGCTCTCGGCAGGAACAAAGTCACTGCACCCGTCATTATATACCATATAATTTGCTGCGGAACTCAGGTGTAATGTTGATCTTTTGATTCAGATATTTTACATTTATAAATACGACAGAAAATATATGAATATTGTAAAAATTTGGTTGAGAAAATATATCAAAGCTGTTATAATGTACTTGATGATTAGGGGGGATAGATATGAATGAAAAAAAAGAACTTCACGTCGGACATCGTGATCGTTTAAGAAAACGTTTTGAAACCGAGGGACTTGAAAAATTCTCTGATCATCAGGTTGTAGAAATGCTTCTGTTTTACGGAATTCCACGAAAAGACACTAACGAGACAGCACATCGTCTTCTGAACTGTTTTGGATCATTAACCGGAATATTTGAAGCTCCTGTTGAATCATTGCAGAAATGCGGTATAAGCTATAATGCTGCTATTTTACTCAAGCTTATTCCTGCCGTATGCTTAAGGTATTATCAGGATAAATATTCCGGATCAGGCAAAGAGTACAGAAATAAAAACAACGAATCTATCTCAGATTTTATTCTTACAAATTTTATCGGAAAGAATGAAGAAAATGTACTGGTTTTGCTGTTGGATTCAAAAGGAGATCAGCTTTTCTGTGATTTTATAAGTAAGGGTTCATCAATGTCATCAGATTTAAACTTAAGAAAAATTCTGAAGTTATGTGTTCAGCATGAGGCTTCAGGTGTTGTCATTGCACATAATCACCCCAGCGGAGTAGCCCTTCCCTCAAACAGTGACGTTGAGATGACGTTAAAGCTAAAAAAATCACTTCGTTCTATCGGAGTTGTATTACTGGACCATTTTATAGTTGCCGATACGGAAGTAGTTGCTATGTCAGAACTGGGTGGCTGTGAAGAGATTTTTTTCTGAAAAATAATTTGATTTTTCAAATGCCAATTGGATGAGCTTATCATAAAATCAAAGAATGATAATCGGAATAAGAATGATAATCGGAATTCCAATTTTTGTTTGTGCCAATAAATGTGATATAATAAAAATTATAATGGAAATAATATTTTCATCAGATTCATAACGGAAAACGAAGTTTGTTTTACGTTTATAAGAGATTTGTTTTATGTTTATAAGAGGGGGGAGTTTATGAAGCTGCTGCACCTTTCTGATCTTCATCTTGGAAAGAGAGTCAATGGTTTTTCAATGATTGAAGATCAGGAGTACATTCTGAAAAAGATAATTAATATCGTAGATGAAGAAAAGCCTGACGGAGTGATTATTGCAGGTGATGTATATGATAAGACAATACCGCCTGCTGAGGCTGTAAAATTGTTTGATGATTTTATTGTAAGTTTTTCAAAAAGAAATGTTCAGGTTTATATTATCAGCGGAAATCACGATTCACCTGAACGTCTGTCATTTGGGGGGAGGCTTATGGAGAACAGCGGAATACATATATCTCCTGTATATAACGGAGTTATAAAGCCGATCTCGTTTGTGGATGAATATGGAACAGTGAATATATATATGCTGCCCTTTGTAAAGCCGGCTAATGTGAGCGGCTTTTTTGAGGATGATGAAATTCTTTCATATACCGACGCTGTTGGAGCAGCGATAAAAGCTATGAATGCAGATAAGTCAGAACGCAATATTCTGATAACACATCAGTTTGTAACAGGTGCTGTGAGATCTGAGTCCGAAGAAATCTCGGTTGGAGGTACAGATAATGTTGATTCAACGGTTTTTGAATGCTTTGACTATGTTGCCCTTGGTCACATTCACGTACCACAGAATATAGGCTCACAAGGAATAAGATATTGCGGTACTCCGCTTAAGTATTCGTTTTCTGAGGTTAATCATAAAAAATCAGTTACGGCAGTTGAACTGTTTGAAAAGGGTAATATTGAAGTCAGAACAATACCGCTTATACCGCTGCGTGATATGAAGGAGATAAAAGGCAGCTATGAGGAGCTTGTAAGTAAAAGCTTTTATGAAAATACTTCATATAGGCAGGACTATGTACATATTACACTTACAGATGAAAATGATGTTCCCGATGCATCGGCTAAGCTCAGAGTTATATACCGGAATCTTATGAAGCTTGATTACGATAATACACGTACAAGAAATAAAAAGAATCCTGAGGCACTTGCAGAAGAGCTTGAAAAGAAAACACCCATAGAATTGTTCTCGGACTTTTATGAGAAGCAAAACGGACAGCCTATGTCATATGAACAGACGAATTTAGTAAAAGATTTAATTGAAAAAATATGGGAGGAAATGCTATGAGACCTGTCATATTAACAATGTCTGCGTTCGGACCATATGCAGGAAAAGTAACTTTGGAGCTTGATAAGCTTGGAAAGAGCGGACTTTACCTTATAACCGGCAATACTGGTGCAGGAAAGACAAGTATTTTTGATGCAATAACATATGCTCTTTTCGGAGAAGCCAGTGGAGATAACAGAACCTCAACAACCTTTCGTTCAAAATATGCTTTGCCTGAAACCACTACAGAGGTAGAACTTGTATTTGAATACGGAGAAAAGCGTTACCGTATAAAGCGTAATCCTGAGTATATACGTCCAAAGCTCAAGGGAGATGGACTGGCTGTAAAAAAGGCAAATGCAGAACTTTATTATCCTGACGGTACTGTTGTAACAAAGCTTAAGGAGGTCAACAAGGCAGTAACCGACATACTTGGAGTTGACAGAGAACAGTTCAGACAAATTGCAATGATTGCACAGGGAGATTTTTTAAAGCTTCTGCTTGCATCAACATCTGAAAGAAAGGAAATATTCCAGAAGATTTTTCACACAAACGGATATGCAATTCTGCAAAAGAAGCTCAGTGAAGAAGCAAACCGGCTTGAAAACGAATATAAATACCTCAGACAAAGTATAGACCAATACATAAACGGAATAATTTGTGATGATGACAATGTACTGTCGATTGAGGTGAGAAAGGCAAAGAACGGTGAATGTACAGCTGAAGAAACTGACATATTGCTCGAAAAGCTGATAATGAATGATAAGAAATATGAAGAGGAGCTTTCCGAAAAATACGCTGAGGCTGACAAAAGGTATAATGATATAACAAAGCTGCTGACAAAAGCGGAACGTTACAAAGAGGATGAAAAGAAGCTTGAAAAGCTTACAGCACAGCTTGTTGAAGAAACTGTAAAATCATCTGAATTTAAATCAAGAGTACAGCAGGAAGAGGCAAGACAGCCGGAAATAAAAAAGCTTTCAGAAAGCATAGCAGAACTTAAGGCGGAATTACCGGATTATACAGAAGCTGACAGTAAACAAGCCGAGCTTGTAAAGCTTGACGAAAACATATCAAAAACCTTGACTTCTATAAACGAAAAGAAAAAGAATATTGATATACTAAAGAACGACATTGAAAAGATAAAGCCTGAGCTTAAGGAACTTGAAAGCTGCGGTGAACAACAGGCAAGACTTGAAGCACAAAAAAAAGAACTTTCTTTGCGTATAAAGGCTGTTGATACATTAAAGAGTGAGTTAAAGTCGATAAAAGGCTTGAAAGCTGAGCTTTCATCGGCACAGAAGGAATATCTATCACTTTACGAAAGCGCCGGAAAACAGCGTAGAATATATGAAACCGGCTATAAGCTGTATCTTGACGAGCAGGCAGGAATACTTGCTCAGGAGCTGAAAGAAAATGAACCCTGTCCTGTTTGCGGATCTGTTCATCATCCGTCACCTGCACAAAAGTCTTCAAAAGCTCCCTCAGAAAATCAGCTTGATAAGATGAAAAGTGAAAGCGAAGCAGCAGAAAAAAGGGCAGTTGAAGCCAACAGCAGGGCGGGCAGTATCAAAACAGCATATGAAGAAAAAAAGGCAGCAGCCCTTAAGTTTGCAAAACAGACCTTTGAAACAGATAAATACGGAAGTGTTGCCGAACTGTTGAATGATAAAGAACAGGAAAACAAGTATCTTTCGGATAAACTAAGAAAAGACGAAGAAACTGTCAGATCAGGACTTAACAGAAAAAAACAGCTTTCAGAGCAGCTTCCTGAAAAGGAAAAACAGCTTGATAAAATCATCAAGCAGCTTGATGAGCTTGAAAAGAATTTTATAGCAGGCAAAACAGAAAAGGAAAATATACAGAATAGACTTTCAGAGCTTAAATCAAGATTTAAATTTTCTTCCGGTAAAGAAGCGGAACAGGAGATCAGAAAACTTCAGGATAATCAGCAAACACTTGAAAACTCATATAAAAAGGCAAAGGATGAGTTTATAACGTCTGAAAAAAAGACAGCCGCATTAAAGGCGGCTGCACAGGAACTGAAAAACGGTATGCAGGATAAGACTGATATTGATATTGAAGCAGAGAAGGAAAAACAGGCTGAGCTTCTGAATAAAAAAACTTTTCTTACAGAAAAAAGCAAAAGCGTTTCGGCAAGACGTTCAGCTAATACAAATGTTCTCAAAAATATTTCCCAAAGCTTTTCAGATATGAAGAAAACAGAGGAAAAACGTCAGTGGGTAAAGGCATTATCTGATACCGCAAACGGCAGTATAACAGGCAAGGAAAAGATAATGCTTGAAACATATATACAAATGACGTATTTTGACAGAATCATTGAAAGAGCGAATATAAGGCTGATGATAATGAGCGGCGGACAATATGAGCTTAAACGCAGAAAAGAGCCGGGAAATTTACGCAGCCAGAGCGGTTTGGAGCTTAATGTAATTGATCATTATAACGGCAGCGAAAGGGAAGTAAGCTCGCTATCGGGCGGAGAATCCTTTAAAGCATCATTATCTCTTGCACTTGGACTATCTGACGAGATACAATCCTCAGCAGGTGGAATAAGACTTGATACTATGTTTGTTGACGAGGGGTTCGGTTCACTGGATGAAGAATCTCTTGAACAATCAATAAGGGCACTTTCAGAGCTTTCTGAAGGCAGCAGGCTTGTAGGAATAATTTCCCATGTAGCCGAGCTTAAGGAAAAAATAGAAAAGCAGATTATTGTAACAAAACATATAACAGGCGGCAGCACTGCGGAAATAAGGGTGTTATAAACTTCGGAAATAAACGAAAAACATTCTGTTTTTATGCCGGGTGCAGGGGCTGAGTCCCTGCCGGGGGTCAAGGGCAAGGAGTCCTTGTGGGATTCAGGGCAAAGACCTGACATTGCTCAGAGTCAGTGACGGCTGTTCAGGTTGAATATGATCTCAAGACCTATGAGAAGAAGCTCATCGTTTATAATTATGTTGTGAGTGCAGAATGGAATTATCTTAGGAGCAAGTCCTCCGGTAGCAACAATGGTCATTGTTTTTGAGCAGTCATCATTTTCAGATGGCAGCTCAGTGCTCATACGGTCAATAAGACCGTCAATCATTGCAGCATTTCCGAAGATAACTCCGGAACGCATACAGTCGGCTGTGTTTGTGCCGATTGCCTTTACAGGTGCATCCAAGCCTATACTCTGGAGTTGGGCTGCATTTTTTGTAAGCGATTCCATAGCGACCTTAACGCCAGGAAGAATAACGCCTCCGCGATAGCATTTGTTTTTGTCAACAACACAGATAGTAGTTGCAGTACCCATATCAATCACCATAAGCGGTTTGGGATAGAGGGCAATTGCGGCAACTGCACCTACAACAATATCACTTCCAAGCTGTGCGGGATTGTCAATTTTAATATCAAGTCCTGTTTTCAGACCAGGACCTACAATGAGAGAGGTGTGTCCGGTTACTTTTCTTACGGCTGCCTGCAATGTACTTATGATCTGAGGTACTACCGAGGATATTATAGCTCCGCTGAAATTTTTTGTAGATATGCCGTTAAGCTCAGTTATCATCTTTATCTGAATTGCATATTCATCCTCGGTTTTGCCCGGGTCTGTGCTGAGCCTTGAAATGAAAGAGGTTTTACCGTTCTCTATTCCTCCAAGGACAATGTTTGTGTTTCCAACGTCTATTGCAAGAATCATAATGATTTCTCCTTTTTGTTCTGATTTTCTATAATATGTACGTCAAGCTGATTGAATGGGATAGCAATATGGTTTGCATCAAGTGAGTTCTTTATGGATTCCTGCATTTCCTCAAGCATATTCCAATAGTCCTCAGATCTGCACCATATCCACACACTCAGATCAACGCTGCTTTCATTGAGCGTCTGTACCGCAACACGGTTGTATTTTTCCTGTATTACCCTATCGTTGTTATTGATAAGCTTCATAATAACTTCTCTTGCCTTCTGAATATCCTCGCTGTATGCAATGGGGATTATAAGGTCAATACGTCTTTCTTCCTGAACAAAATAGTTTACTATATTATTCGAGGTAAGTCTTGAATTAGGGATGAGTATTTCCTTGTTGTCATATGTACAAAGCGTGGTATACATCATATCTATTTTTACCACCTTTCCTTTAAGTCCCTCGGTTTCAAGATAATCGCCTATTTTGAATTTGTGGTTAAGTATTATAAGAGTTCCGCTTGCAACGTTTGCAAGACTGTCTTTCAGGGCAAGACCTATTGTTACGGCAGCAGCACCAATGGTCGCTATAATGGTTGTGACGTTAAATCCCAATGTTGAAAGTACGCATATGACAACAATGGTTTTAAGAGAAAAATTGATGACAGAATGCAGAAAGCTTATCACTGTTGAATCAGCTTTTGCCTTGTTCATCGCCTTGGTTATAATTCTGCATATTATTTTTGTTATCCACCAGCCAAGCAGAAAGATGATTGCTGCTGAGATAAGCCTTGGTAAAAAATCAATAAACCAACTATATGCCGTGTCGAGCCATTTTTGTGCAAGGGATAATTTTTCTTCTACGGACTGAGCTGCTTCTGACTGATCAAGAGGTAAAAAATACATAACCACACATCCTTATCAAATTGTTTTACCGTAAAATTTCTGTATATGAATAATTATAGCACATTTCCGGAAATTATAAAATAATATTATGAAAAATATGAACCGCCGCCGGGTTCACCTGATGTATTTTATTTTATGCCTCAATTATCTTAATCAGTATTTTACACTAACATAAATAATTTATCAATATGTTTGCAAAATACGTCGAATTATTGTATTATATAATACAAAGGCAGAGAGGGGATAGTTATAATGGATAAGATAATGCTTCAGGATACGGATAAAGAGCTTTTGTATTATGGTGTATACAATACCTCTGTCGATATGTGGGACGGCAAGGACGTTATGTGCCTTGCACGTAAGAGATTTTTTGAAACGGGAATAAAGCAGAAAAAACGCAGTACGATAAAAACTGATGTTGGTGTATACAGCTACTCTTATACAATAGAAGACGCAGCGGTTCTGAAATATAAAAAAACAAAGGGAGGTCATCTTGCTGAGCGTTCAGTTGAGTCAGACGGGGGTTATTATATCGAAACTCTTGACGCTTCCGGAAAGACTGTAAAAAGAATGTATTGTGACAAACGTCACAGTTGGCTCAGAACGGAGTATTATTCCCCGACTGATCATAATGTCTATATGACGATCTTTCCGCTTACTGATAATGATAAACCGGCTTTGTCGGTAAAAACGGCTTCAGGGACAAGAATACTATATCCGTTTAATATCACGTTTGATAAAGAGATAACCTCAGAACTGAATATTATCTCCGGAGAACCTTCAATTTTCTGTGTTACAAATGCAGGAAGTTTTTATTTCTGCGGAGAAGGTGAAGGTCAGAAAAGAAGAGCTTTGCTTGAAGAACTGCTGGAAAAAAAGAAAAATGATGACGCCCTTCATCAGAAGGGTGAGGGTGAAAAGCCGGATGTAACACCTTCGTTCGTTATTAATGCAGAAAATTATATGAATGGAGAAAAAAGCTTTGACCTGAAAAACAGCAGGGAAATATACATTGATGAGCAAGAGAACAAGCCTGATGCTGATGGCGATAATGAAAGCTATATGGAATCATCTGACGAAAATAAAAATGTCACTTCTGATGAGAAGACAGAAAATGATGATAAAGACTTTTTTGGAAAGCTTGAAAGCATTGCTAAACAAAGCCTTGAAGCTGACAAAGCAAATGATGATAAGCCGGAGAAAATCAAAAAGGAGTCTGGTGCCAATAATTCTTCAGATAATGAAACGGCAGATGAACAGCAGAATACAGAACCTGATAAATCGATTTCTGATGATAAGCCATCGTCAGATGACAAAACAGCTGACGAAGAAGAAAATACTCAGGAGGCAGCAGATCTTACGGAATTTTCAGGATTAAAATATGAAAAAGGAGATATACCTTCTGTTCACGAGCTTAGCTGTGAATTTGCCGGGGAGTGTCCATATGAAACCGTAGATAAACAGATCATACAATCAGGCGGCAGACAGTATTATTACTTCGGAGAGCTTAAGGATAATAAACGCATCGGCAGAGGAAGAACCGTTATGAAAAACGGTGATACGGCTTATGAGGGTGAATATCTTGACGACAGGCGTGACGGCTTTGGAGTATATTATTACAAAACCGGAATGCTTTGTTACACAGGCAACTGGAAACAGAATAAACGGGAAGGCTTAGGCGTTTCTTTTTCATCATCAGACGGCAGTGTAAGCGTCGGAGAATGGAAAAATGATTCTCAGATAAACGTTGGTGCAAGCTTTGACAGCAGCGGAAAAATGCTTTATGCCGGAGGAATATCCGACGGAAAACGCAGCGGTGCAGGTGTAACATATAACGAGAATGATAAGACCTATTTTGTGGGAAAATATAAAGACGGAAATTTTCTGGGAACAGGCACTCAGTTCAGCTTTGACGGTGAACTGCTTTATACCGGTGAATATAAAAATAACAGCCGCAGCGGAAAAGGAACATCATATAATTCAGACGGAAGTGTGCTGTATAAGGGTGAATGGAGGAACAATCTCTATAACGGAGAGGGAACACTCTGTCTTGAAGACGGCACAACCCTGAAGGGCAGCTTCAGAAACGGCAGGGCACACGGAAAATGTACCCTTACTGATAAAGAAGGCAGAATAATATATATCGGCAGTTATATTGACGATGTATATAACGGAACCGGAAGACTGTTCTATGATGACGGAGGATATGCTGAGGGCAGGTTTGTTGACGGAGAGCCAACGGGAGTATTCAATGAATATAACTGTGATAAAAAGCTTGTTTATTGCGGCGAGTGGACAGATATGCACCGAAACGGAAGGGGCATAGAATATAAAAACGGCGAAAAGCTTTATGAGGGTGAATTTGTGAATTCACTCTATAATGGTGAAGGCAAGCTCTATAAGGACGGAAATGCATTCTATACAGGCAGCTTTAAGGACGGCAGACGTGAAGGTTTTGGTATAGAATATAAAAACAATGAAATGATATATAAGGGTATGTGGAAAAATGACAAATATAACGGCTGCGGAATATTGTTTGAAGACAGCGAGCCGCGTTTTGCAGGAATATTTGATGACGGCGAAATGAACGGAAGAATCAATGAAATATCCGGACGCAGCGTTATAAAAAGGTCACTTTATTCTCACGGAGAGCTTACATATACCTGTGAGTATTCAAAGGACGGTTCGCTTGTATACTATGGAAATATGAGCGGTAATCTGAGAAACGGTATGGGCTGCAGTTTTATTGAGTCTGCCGAAAAGCAGTTTGAGGGTATATTCAGAAACGGTGAACCTGATAAGGCTATGAAGGTTTCGCTCAGAGAGCTTGCAGAGCTGCCAAGATGTGCAGAGCTTGAAAATACTGAATATGAGCTTTACCGGACAACGCCTGAATATATAATTGAAAAGAGCATAGCGGCGTCTGATTCTTCGGGAATATATACAGGCAGACTGAAAAACGGCAAGCCTGACGGCAGGGGTACGATACTTTATTCGGATCATCGCTATACCGGCAGATTTGCAGACGGTTCTCCTGAGGGAGAGGGGATTGTCTATATGAACAGCGGAGAGGTTTATAAGGGCATTTTCTCAACAAAGCCGCTTGCAGATTGCAGAACAATGATACTTGCCGATATTACATATTACTATAGAGGTGTTTGAACGAAATATGGAGGTGCACTGTGAAGACATTATATATCTCTGACCTTGACGGAACGCTTCTTGACAGAAATGCGTGTTTAAGCGAGCGTTCTTTAAAGCTGATAAAAGGTCTTATATCACAGGGAATGTTGTTTTCGGTTGCTACTGCAAGAAGTCAGTCGGCAGTAAAGATTCTTGAACAGCTTGATATAAATATCCCCAGTGTTCATCTTAACGGTGTTCTGATGTATGATTTTAAAAAAAGAAAATATATTGGCTGTACTCCCATGAACACAAAAACCGCCCTTAAGATAATAGAAATACTGAAAAGCTTTGACAGAATGTCATTTGTCTATAAATTTGATTCTGACTGCGGAATCAATGTGGAATTTGAAAAGCTGTCTAATGAAGTTGAGAGAAATTTCTTTGATGTACGAAAGAACAGTGATTATAAAAGCTTCCGACAGATTGACAATATAACCGTAAGTGATGAAGAAAAGGCAATATATTTCACAATGGTTGACGAATACAGTCGGCTTCACCCGATATATACAGAAATAAAAAAGCTGAGTGGGGCAAAGCCGACGTTATACAGAGATAATTATTCTGATATGTATTTTCTTGAGGTATTCAGTTCTGATGCAACAAAGGCTGCCGGAGTAATAAAGCTGAAAAAGCTTTTAAATGCTGACAGAGTAGTTGCGTTCGGAGATAATCTTAATGATCTTGAAATGCTAAGGGATGCAGATATTGGCGTTGCAGTAGGAGACAGTGTTGAAGAGGTGAAAGCACAGGCTGATATTGTAATCGGCAACAGCTATGAAGACGGTGTTGCCGAATATCTTAAGCTGGCATGGATAAATTGATTTATCTGACAGAGCTTTCAGGTGCGAACGGAACGGTGTCAAACACCTCAATAACACGGTCACGCATCCATAGCATAGGTGTTATTCTTGCTGCAAAGCCATAGCCGTTGTCCATTCTCCAACGATAGCTTTCCGCCTGAGGAAGTCCGAATACAGAAAGTATTGTCATAATAACGCCGCCGTGGGTAACAATGGCGGCTGTTTTAGTGCCGGAGGATATTATGTCTTCAACAATACGTTCAAAGCCTTTGCAAACTCTTGAAGCAAACTGCTTGCCGCTTTCACCGCCCGGAGGAGGAGTTTTGTCAGAATTCTGAAGCCATAAGGCAAATGCCGGATCGCCTGCAAGCTCTGAGGCACTTTTACCTTCCCATTCTCCGAAGCTGCATTCACTCAGCGAACCTACCGTTTTGATTTCATGTGACGGATAAATTATCGAGCAGCTTTCAATGCATCTTGAAAGCGGACCGGAATATATTTTTTCAGCATAAGGATAACCGAATTGTTCTGAGATCTGCTTAAGTGAGCGTTTGCCTTTTTCTGACAGACGAGCGTCTGTGCTGCCAATATACCTGCCTTTCAGAGTTTCTTCGATTGCTCCGTGCCTTATGAAGTAAAGTGTGTATGACTGCATTTTGAAATTCATCCTTTTTTGTCAAAAAATAGCATTTGACCCCGAAAAAAATAAAAAATAACTTTACAAATTGTTTTAAATGTTATATAATTTACGTACTGTTTATATTTTAAATCAGGTCAGGGTTTAAAGTTCTGAAAATCAGAACCTTTAATAATATATAATTTTGAACGTTTAATGTCAAGGGGTTCAAAAGATGAACAGCGATTTTTCAAGGATAGTTACTTTACTGAGAAAAGAACGGGGCTTAAGCCAGAAACAGGCTGCTCTTGAACTTGGAGTATCTCAGGCACTTCTTTCTCATTATGAAAAGGGAATACGTGAATGCGGGCTTGATTTCGTTGTTCGTATAGCAGATTATTACGATGTGTCTTGTGACTATCTTCTGGGACGCACTGCTGACCGCAAAGGCGCAACGTTAAGCCTTGAAGACACAATGCCTCAGATGTCTGCCGATGAATCCGGTGATTTACATAAAACGAATGCACTTATTGCCCTCAATAAAAAGATCATCTTAAATTCACTGAATATAATATTTGAGATACTTGAGGAAACTAATAACAAAGGACTGGCATCAGAGGCGTCATCATATTTAATGGTATCTGTCTATAAAATGCTTCGTTATGTATATTCAGCAAATCCCAAAAATCCGCAGGCTATGTTTTCTGTATTGCCTGAGATGTATTCCGGTTTGTCATCGGCACTTCAAAATGTTATTGAGGCTAATATGAAGTGCATATCTTCAGGAAAGAAGACAAATGGGTTTGATGGAGTTGAATCTATGTCTGCAATCTTGCTTTCACCTGATACCATTTCAAAAAAGTATCCGGATTTTGCTCCTGCTTTGTTTAATCTTATAAGAGATACTGAAGAAAAAATGAAAAAGATTATTTAGTAAACCGTATTTCATTATGTGATATGCGGTTTTTTATTTTTGTAAAATGTCAGTAAAAGAAAAATCTCGTCTGACAAAAGTCAAACAAGAAATTATGTTTTTATCCAAATAATCTGATTTCTCTAACATATGAAGTCAATATTCAGTTTCAAAAGAACCGATTCATGATTTGTTTTCAGTATTCATTTAGAAAATCCTGACTCAGATAACTGAAGACCTAAAAATGAATAATATAAAGCAAAAAATCCTGCGATTTTGTTTCCGACTAAGCCGTACATAGACGCTATGTTGATGATTCTTCTGAATTTTTGAGGAATCATCGCCTGATTTTTCAACCCCTGAAAGAAGTTGCCCTGAATACCGCGCACGTCAATTCTTTTGAATGTAGTTGTCTTGTCTTTCCAATCTGTATAGCTCATTGTTATTCTCCTTAATCTAAAATTTGACCGTCTCTTGAAATCGTCACGACCTGCCACGGAATAAACTTTCCGCTGTTTTTAAGCGCCTGCTCCGCGGCTCTCTGCAAGCTGCCGCAGCACGGCACTTCCATACGGACAATGGTGACGCTCTTTATATTATTGTTGCTGATGATTTCGGTCAGCTTATCAGTGTAGTCAACCATATCGAGCTTCGGACAGCCGATAATGGTGATTTTGCCCTTCATAAAGTCCTCGTGCATATTGGCATAGGCGTAGGCTGTGCAGTCGGCAGCGATCAGCAGCTTTGCACCATCATAGAACGGTGCGACTGCCGGCAAAAGTTTTATCTGAACAGGCCACTGGTTGAGCCTTGATACAGGTTTGCCTGTTACGATGGGTGTTTCCTCCGCTTCGGGTTTGCCCAAGGTCATCATTTTTGAACCGGGGCAACCGCCCTGATGATGTTGCATTTCCATTTTCTTATCCTCCTGTGCTTTCTTTACCGCTGTTTCATCATATTCGGGAGCCTCGCGCTCCTCAAAGGTGATTGCTCCTGTCGGACAGCTCGGCAGACAATCTCCGAAGCCGTCGCAGAAATTCTCACGCACCAACTTTGCTTTGCCGTTTACCATATCAATCGCGCCCTCGTGGCACGCGTTGGCACAAGCGCTGCAGCCGTTGCATTTTTCTTCGTCTATTTTGATGATTTTTCTTAGCATTCTTCTCACCTCTTGCTTATATCATAATTTATTTATCAGTAAAAAGCTGTTGCCACAGCAACAAATTTATGATATTCTTGATATGAGGTGACTAACTATGAAAAGTCAATACCTTTCTAAAAAATTTTAAAAATTTTTCAGAAGGGTGAAGGGGGCAAAATGGTAAGCCGAAAAATGTTAAATTTTTCGACAATTAGTGAATATTTGATTGTTGACAGTTAGTGTGCTAAATCGTAATCAAAAGTGATGTTTTTAATTTGCATAGTGTTAATCATGCGAACAAACTTTTTAGCAGCATTGGACAAAGATACACGGTGAGTCTTGCCTTCGGCAAGTTTCTTTGAGTAGTATTCAGCAAAAACAATGTTATGCTGAACAAGTGTCAGAGCACAGTTCATGAGTGCGTACCGCAGATAAGGTGAGCCATGCTTGACCATTCTGCCGCCACGCTCGGAGGTACCGGAGTGATAATATCCGGGTTCTATGCCTGGGATGGACACGATCGGAATATGTAAATCAGAAAGAATAGTCTTGATTTCAGATTCCCACAGATCAATTTTAGCGTCCATCTGGTTGTAAATTTCAATGGTCATTTCCATTTGCATTACAAGATAATCCGTTGAATGACCAACCGTATTTTTATCGAGCTGTTTGAGCTTATTGAATTTTGCAGTTGTAAACCGGCCTTTGGACTTTGCTCTCAGAATCTCAAAGGACTTTGAATTCATGTTTGCGATTTTTTCCGGAATCTGATAGTTGAAAAGTATGTATAATGCTGTAGTAACGAGTATGTTTTTGAAAAACGGCTTGAATTCAGGAAAAACAAGATCAAGAATGTTAGTAAGCTCGACGAGCTGACGGCTTCTTTGTTTTATTAAATTATTTCTGAATCTTGTTAATGACTTTGGAGCCTTGATGTGGTAGAATGAATTGGGATAGGGTTTGTATTCTACCGTCATCAGATACTGTGCTATGCTGAACGCATCCAAAGAGTCTGTTTTAGTTCTTCTAAGGGTTTTGCTCGCAACAAATTTCTTCAGGACAAGCGGATTGAACTCCATGAATGTGTAATGATTGGCTTCAAGAAATAGTTTCAGGTTCTGACCGTAATGACCGGTAGATTCAAACCCAATTCTTATTTTTACGCTTATTCCGGCAAGAAATTCTTTCAGCGAGGAGAAACCCTCATCTGTGTTATAAAACGTCCATGAGGGCGTTATAACCTCTCCATCACTGTTGATTTCTGCAATATCATGTTTGAATTTTGAAATGTTGATTCCGATGTAATAAAGCATCTTTGTTTCCTCCTTTGTCAAAATTTAAGCACTACTGTCTGCACAACAAGCTTGTCCAATTATTCACGAAAATTCAAACGTCTAAGCGTTAACTAACTAATCAACATTTAAAGACAAACCGCTGCGGTTTGATTCACCTCAGAACAGTATTAGATGTAAAAAAATAGGAACAAATCCGCAGTGCCTGTCTTTTATTATACAAGCAGGTAGCTACTCCTGCATATATAACCAATATTAAGATTTTCGAGAAAGGAGAATTAATAAAACCACCCATTTCGGGATGGTTTTATTATACGTGATTTTGATGATTACAAACCAAGATTATATTTATTCTATCAGAAAATGCTATCTGTTTGACGGAATAGAAGATGAACGGCTTGCCGACGCCATCAAGTTGTTGAACGGACGCATAAAAAAGGTCTTTAAAGATGACTATATCGTCCAACTTGGCGGAATTATGCAATATGCAGGATTGTTGTTAAAGGGCAAGATTGAGAGTTCCTTCCAGAACGAGAACTTTGACCAAATAACAATGCACACCTTCACAGGCGGTTATCTGTTCGGCGAAGGCTTGGTTATCAATCACGCAAAAAACAGCCCTGTTCAAGTCAGAGTTGTTGAAGATAGCATTGTGCTATTTATTGATTTAGAAATGATTTACGCAGCTACGGACAATTCTCCGATAAGAAATATTCTTGCGAGAAACCTGATAAAGAGCTTTGCGAAAAAGAATCTTATCCTTAATCAAAAAGTGAGAATACTCAGCCAGAAAAGCTTGCGTGACCGTATCTTCATTTATCTCCGCACACTTTTGAAGGACAAGGACGGATATGTTAAAATCCCATTCACACAAACCGCTCTTGCCGAATATCTCGGTGTAAACCGCAGTGCTCTATCCAGAGAACTCGGAAGAATTCAGGATGAGGGATTACTGGTTATTGACGGGAAGAAAATAAAAGTAGAATCAAGAAATAGTAACCGAACAGCTCAAAGCAGATAATCAGATGCTGTTGGTACGAAAGATTAACAATATCCGTAACAGAGCACAGAAAATAGTAAACACAGAATTGATTTACACATAAGAAAAGCCTGATGATTTCAGATGAAGTCATCAGACTTTTGTTTATCATAAATGGTAATTTTAGATTAGTCGCTATCCGCCAAGCGGTATTTATGTTTATAAGTATTATAGCTCTCGATAAACTGCGGTGATCGTTCGGCTCTGAGCTCGTTGAGATAATCATGCTTATATACATTTGCGTGGGCAGTTTGGTTAATGATTACCGCAACATTAGAATAATGGTCGGAAATGCGCTCTATGTATATGAGCAGGTCGAAATATGTACACCCAACTCGGGCTTACACAACCCTTTCTGCATACGTTCAATGTGCTTGTTCTTGATTTTAGCGGTCAGTTTGTCGATCACCTCTTCGAGCGGTTCCACCTTGGAGGCGAGCGCCAAATTGTTTTTATTGAAGGCGTTGACGGCAAGCTCGGAAATCTCGGTAATGGCGGCAAATAGTGTCACAAAATCCGCCTTTGCTTCCTCTGAAAATTCCAAACCGCTTTCTTCCATCTCCTGGGAGATTTTTACTATGTTAATCGCGTGGTCGCCAATCCTTTCAAAATCACCGATTGTGTGAAGCAGTTCTGAAACTGTATTGCTGTCCTCTTCGGTAAGGTTTTCCTGTGACAGCTTGAGCAGATAGGTTGCAAGATTATCCTCAAGCGTATCGAGCTTCTGTTCTGCTTCTTCTACCTTATCCGCTATGATTTTATTATAATGTAACATCACGGAAAGAGCATCCAAGATAGCAGATTTAGATATCTTTGCCATACCTTTTGCTTTTTGTCTGCATTGAGAAGCAGCAAGTGGCGGAGATGACAGCAAACGTTCGTCGAGCCAAACAGACTTGACCGCTTCCTGTTTATCCTTACAGACGCTATCGAACAGGTCGTAATCCTGGAACTTCGCCATTTGGCATAGTATCTGGAATCTCACGAAGAGGAATTCGTCGAGTTGCTTTCAAAAAAACTAATGACGAAATGATAGCTGAGCAAAAGCACCCTGAAGCTGAGTTGAACAGAGCAACAGCACGAAACAGCACAATCACAACTTTGTTTTCAAGAACCTATGAAGACAACGTGTCAGGCAAGTTAAGCGACGAGATGTTTATGGAGCTATCCCATAAATACGAGGTTGAGTGCTTTGAATTGAAAACAAAGATTTTCGAGTGCAAGGAACGAATTGCGAAAATCAGCGAAATGAAGCAAAACAAGGACGATTTCCTTAGGGATGTCAGAAATTTTATGGAGATGGATTCTTTAACCGCATCAATGCTGTGTGAGCTTATTGACCACATTAATGTGTATGAAAAAAAGGATGGTAAGAAGAATTACACCTAACGTGTAGTTATCTGTTGCCGTTTTGTAGACTTTTTGGAACTTCCAACGTCAGAGGATGAAAAATACAAGACAAATACCCGAAGGGGCGTAGATGTAGAGTGATCCCCACAGCAAAGTCCGCATAAACAAAAAGTGAGCAGGCACAACAGCCTGCTCACTACATACAAATCGGATGAAATTGAATTAAAGAATGAGTGTCCATAACTTGAATCCGTTATGAACACTCATACTGGTCGAGGTGACAGGACTTGAACCTGCGGCATCTTGGTCCCAAACCAAGCACTCTACCAAACTGAGTTACACCTCGGTATATCAACTTCAACTCCATTATTATACTATAAATAATTACAAAAGTCAATACAAAAGTTCTACAACTTTATAAAAATATTGTGAGATTACGGACGAGAGGATGGATGCACTTGAAAAAACAAAATAAATGTGATACAATCATAATACAAATAAAAAAAGGAAGATATGATGATTTATAAGGGATTACTTAAGCATCAGCAAAAGGACTTGTCACCGTTTCATACACCGGGACATAAAAACAGTGGTTTTATGCCGGATGATCTTATAAGACTTGATTACACAGAGCTTCCGGATACAGACGCACTATATGAAGCGGAGGGAATAATATATCAGACCGAGTTGAAGCTTTCTGAGCTTTTTGGTACGAAGCGTACGATAATATCTTCGGGAGGCTGTACTCTGGCGATACAAACTATGCTTGGACTTGCCCGAAGAAGAGGAAAGAAAATCCTTTTTGCAAGGAATATACACAGAAGTGCGGTGAATGCCTGTGCACTGCTTGATATAGATCCGGTTTGGATAATGCCTCGTTCTGACAGTGGATTTTTTACGGGAAGGATTACACCTGATGATGCAAGGGCGACATTTGAAAGAAATCGTGATGCGATAGCGTTATATATAACAAGTCCGGACTATTATGGCGAGATCTCAGATATTCCGGCATTATCCCGAATTTGCCGTGAATATAATGCAGTATTGCTTGTTGACAATGCTCACGGATCTCATCTGGCTTTTGGCAGTGAAAATCTTCATCCTATAAGTCTGGGCGCTGATATGAGTGCTTGTTCACTTCATAAGACACTTCCGGTTCTTACAGGAGGTGCGGTACTTAATATAGCAGATGAAATCAGTACACTGCAAGCAAAACAAGTTATGGCTGTTTTTGGATCAACAAGCCCGTCATATCCGATAATGGCATCAATTGATATTTGCTGTGATTATCTTATTAATAAAAATGGTAAAATGGCATATTCTGAGCTGGAAAAAAGAGTATCCGTCATAAAAAGACTTGCTGAAGAACGCGGACTTATAATGCCTGGAGGGTTATGCGATCCTTTGAGAATATGTATCAATACATCACAGGCAGGGCTTGCATCGGAAAATCAGATAATATACTTTCATAAGCATAAGATTGAACCGGAATTTTGTGATGGTGAAAATGCTGTATTTATATGTACTCCCTTCAATACAGAGCTTGATTTTCAGAGATTGGAGAAAGCTGTTTCCGGATTAAATGGAAACCTTGAGGATAAGGCATCAGTTATTGAGAAGCTTCCGCAGGTGTTGTGCAGTCCCCGTGAAGCAGTTCTGTCAGAAAGTGAAAGGCTCAGCGTAAAAGAATCACTTGGAAGGATTGCAGCAGAGAGTGCGTGTCCGTGTCCTCCAGGAGTTCCTGTTGTTATGCCGGGAGAACTTATAGATGAAAATTTACTGAAAAAAATGATATGCAGCGGCATTAGAGATATTATTTGTATAAAACAAAAAAATTCTGTTTTGTACAATTGTTAATAAAACAACCAAAAAAATAACTTTTTATAGTTTTTTTTCTAAGTTTTGTTCATCTGCAAATAGTTATAATAACTTGATTTAAATAATTAATAATGTTAAAATAGAAAAGTCAGAATTTAAAACTAAAAGAATATATAGATTTTAGGAGTGTATGAAATGAGACTTCAGAGCCTGCAGCTTCCGCAGACAGGAATTTGTACAGAAGAGCAGATGTACTTTCGACGTAAAGGGGCGGTAGATTTTACGTGGGACAAGAATTACCTTAATATGTTTCGTGACTCTACTATAACATTTGATACATATTTCAACGGATGTTCTGCTGAAAAGTGGTTCAAGTATACTAA
Source organism: uncultured Ruminococcus sp. (assembly GCA_902786345.1). Lineage (GTDB taxonomy): Bacteria > Bacillota > Clostridia > Oscillospirales > Acutalibacteraceae > UBA1213. Next base: position 67,291 of record CADACB010000003.1, read on the forward strand.
AATTAAGAAAATAAGCATAAATATACACGTTAAGGGTGAATTTAGAATAACCCTTATGAGAAAGGAAAAGAACCTTGACGGTTCAACTACAAAATTTTTGCACGAGGAAACCTTCGGTAAACCGGATGTTGAGGGGGTATATTCATTTCCGTTCGATACAGAATCTAATAACGGTATGTTCTGCTTCAAGCTTATTTGCCTGAGTGATATTGGAACGCTGTACGATGGCTGGTATGACGGCGAGGTTGCTCCCGAGGATGTAAGAAAAGTAAAAATAGCTCTTGATATTTGTACCTTCAAGCGTGAGGTTTTTGTAACTAAGAATGTCCGCGAGCTTTATGACAGTTTTCTTACAAAGCCTGAATCAGGTATGAGCGATGCTCTTGAAATATTTATATCAGATAATGCACAGACTCTTAATCAGGAGGATGTTGTCCTGTGCGATAAAATACACGTTTTTCTTAATAAGAACACCGGCGGTGCCGGCGGCTTTACGAGAAGTATGATAGAAATTATGAAGTGCCGTGAAAAGCACGGAATAACTCACGTTCTTGTTATGGATGATGACGTAATTATCAATCCTGATTCAATATACCGTACTTATATGATTCTCTCTCTTCTTAAGGATGAATATCAGGATGCCTTTGTAGGCGGTGCAATGCTCAGACTTGATAAGCAGTTTATTCAGACAGAAGCAGGCGCAAGATGGAATAAAGGCTATCTTATATCACATAAATCAGGTCTTAATCTGCTTGATGTTGATGCCTGCCTTTATAATGAATTTGAAGAAAAAACAGAATTCAATGCATGGTGGTATTGTGCATTTCCTGCACATGTTATTTCAGAGACAAACCTTCCTTTGCCTATATTTATCAGAGGTGATGATGTTGAGTATGGTCTGAGAAACCTCAAAAATCTTATTCTTATGAACGGTATATGCGTATGGCACGAACCGTTTGAAAATAAGTATGCATCTTCAATGTATTACTACATTTTCAGAAACAGACTGATAGATAACTCTATACATAATATGCATTATAAAAGAAAGCACTTTGTAAAGGATCTCAGTGATCAGGTTAAGAGAGAGATCATATTCTATCGCTATAAAAATGCTGAGCTTCTTATGGATGGTGTAAATGATTTCTTTAACGGCATAGACTGGCTTAAGGCACAGGATGGCGAAGCACTTCATAAAGATATAATGAACAGAGGATATAAGCTTCAGGATATAAATACACTTTCTATTCCGTTCAGTTATCCGGCATATGAACAGTCCTGCCGTATGCCTGATCCAAAGGGTTTTAAAAGAGTAATGAGAAAGTTCACAGTCAACGGAATACTGCTCAAGGCAAAAAAAAGAAATGATAACGAAATGCCTGCTGTTGCACCTACATTTACTGCAAGACCAACAAACTTCTACCGTGTAAAAAAGGCTCTTAACTACGATTATTGCAGCAGAAGAGGCTTTGTAACAGAAAAGAGCTGGAAGGAAACCATGCGCCTTATGCATAAGCTCTGGAAGATTTCATTGAAATCAAGATGGAAATACCGCAAGACAGTCAAGCAATATTACAATAGGGGAAATGAGCTTATGAAACTCAGCTTCTGGCAGAAATACCTTGACATCTGATCAATATTCAAAAGTAAGAAAATGTTCAGCATCCCATAATGAAAGGAGCTGCCTGATTATATGAAAAACAATGTAATGAGTGTGCCTGATACAAAATGTACAGGCTGCTCTGCCTGTCTTAATTGCTGTCCTGTAGATGCTATCAGGATGGAGGAAAATAAAGAGGGCTTTATAATGCCGATGGTTGATGATGAAAAATGTATTAACTGCGGCAAATGTGTGAGGGTATGTCCTGCTCTTAATCCAAAGCACGACAATGATCCAAAGCCGAAAATATATGCAGCTATGGCAGAAGACGAAATACGAGCAGTAAGTTCCTCAGGAGGTATGTTTACTCTCTTTGCAGAGCAGATCCTCTCGGAAAACGGTCTTGTTTGCGGAGCTGCTTTTGACAAGAATTTCAGACTTTCCCATATTCTTGTTGATAATAAGGAGGATCTTGCAAAGCTTAGAGGTTCCAAGTATCTTCAGAGTAATATAGATTTTATTTACCGCGATATAAAAGAAGAGCTTAATAACGGCAGAAAGGTGCTTTTCACAGGAACACCTTGCCAGGTTGCCGCAATAAAGTCATATTTGGGCAAAGAATATGAGAATCTTTATACCGTTGATATTCTCTGCCATGGAGTTCCTTCACATACCGTATTCAGGAAATATCTGGAAGAAACAGCAAAAAATAATAATACCAGCAAGGGATTTCCTGTTCCTACCGATGTACAGTTCAGAGATAAGCGCTACGGTTGGAACTGTGAAAATATGCGTATAGAATTTGATAAGTGCAAGCCGTATGAAAAAAGCCTTAAGGGTGGCGATATGTTTGAGTTTGTGTTCCACCGTAACCTTGCATTAAGAAAAAGCTGTTCGGATTGTCCGTTTGCTGTTTTTCCGCGTCAGGGCGATGTTTCTATCGGTGATTTCTGGGGAATTTCAAGAATAGATAAAACAATGACAGACAGAAAGGGTACATCCCTTGTAACAGTAAATTCTGAAAAAGGTACAAAATTATTTGAACAAATTTATGACAGACTCAAGAGTGTTAAGGAGCTTAATATCAAGCACGAGGATATCAGGAACAGAGTCAGATCCGCAGCTCCTGCAAATAAAAACAGAGGAAGGTTTATGAAGATGGTACAGAATAATTCATTAGAAGATTCAGTCAATGCAATAAAAAAGAATCATTTTGACGTAGGTCTTGTAAGTAACTTCTATGCAGGCAATTTTGGCGGTGCACTCACTCAGTACGCTCTTTATCACGTTCTTGAAGACTTTGGTTACTCCACACTTATGATAGAGCGTCCGAAAACAGCCAAGGGAGCTGACAGAATAATAAATAATCTTGACAGACTGTTTATTGAAAGACCTTATCCCGATTATGCAATAGCTCCACAGTTCGCAACAAAAACAGCAATGCGTGCACTTAATGATCAGTGTGATACCTTTGTGGTAGGCTCTGACCAGCTTTTTCAGTATGCACTTTTCAGGGTTCTCGGAGAGTTTGTAACACTTGACTGGGTAAGCGACAGCAAAAAGAAGATAGCTTATGCTGCGTCATATGGTCACGATAAGATCTGGGGCGACCCTAAGGTTCACAGCGAAATGGCTTATTTTATGCAGAAGTTCGATGCCTTTTCCGTCAGAGAGGAAAGCGGTGTAAGAATTTCTAAGGAGAACTACGGTGTTGATGCTGAATGGGTGCTTGATCCTGTATTTCTTTGTGATCCTAAGCATTATCATGTTCTTGCTAACAAGGCAACAAGAGAGATAGCTCCTAAGTTTATCGGCGGCTATATTCTTGATCCTTCTGAGGAAAAGCAGAGGATCTTTAAACACGCAATGGAAAAAATGGATATGCCATGTGAGATATTCTCTGAATATAATGCTTCTAAGGAATATACTGCACCGCTGGGTGATCTTAATGTTCCGAATCTCAGAACAGAAGAGCGTTTGCAGAATATTATCAATTGCGACTTCTTTATTACAGACTCTTTCCACGGTACGTGCTTTGCTATTATAATGAAACGTCCGTTTATCTCTATAATGAATCAGGGAAGAGGAGCAAGCCGCTTCAAGTCACTGCTTTCAATGCTTCATCTTGAACACAGACTCATAGAGTCAGAAAATGATCTTGATCGTCCTGATCTGTTCACACCAATTGACTTTGATGCTGTTCACGAGATACTCGACAAGGAGAGGGGCAGATGCAGACAGTGGCTGCTTGATGCACTTACCGAGCCTAAGGTAAAGAGTTATTCTGACTATGATATGATGGTAAAGATGATAGAAGAGCAGAATGCGAAGATAGATGCTCTTACAGCACTTGTTCTAAATGTATCCGGTAATATATCAAAGTCGCTTAAAGATAAGATCGACATAGGCGACTATCTTGACACACTCAAGGAACAGAAGAATGATAAGATAGTTATTGTGTCTGTCAAGGATACTCCGGGACTTAATCTTGACAATTATATTGCAACCAAGCTTAAGGAATGCCTTGGCATAAAAACCAATCTTGAGGGTAAACACGCACACAGCTTTGCTGTTGTTATTGATGACGGAAAGATCGTATATGAAAATCTTGGAAAAGATCTTGAACCCTCTGTATTTCAGGGAAGAGTTTCTGATCATGATGTACACGTTACAAGCCGTGTTTACAAGAACGGAAATGAAGCTTTGATCAAGATAGATGAAAGTAATTATTCTGTCAACAGAAGAGGTCTTAACTTTGTTGTATATGACAAGATTGAGAAAAAGCTTGTTGATGCAGTTACCTTTGATACACATCAGAAAAATCCGCCTTGTCACCGTCCGTGACTATAAGGGCAGTAAACAAAGCCGACTTCACACACAAAGGGTCTTGTGCTGACGGCAATTATAACAACAGGCACGGTAAATTTTACTGTGCCTGTTTTCGCATAATAGATAGTACTATAATCAGGAATATATCTGGGGCAGGTGTGATATGGAAATAAGAAAAGTTAATACAGCGGTTATTGGCGGAGGTGCTTCCGGACTAACAGCCGCAGCTGAGTGTTCTCGCATATTTGGTAAGGGCAGCACTTTGATAATTGAAAAACAGCAGAAAACCGGAAGAAAGCTTCTTGCAACCGGCAATGGGCGATGTAATATAACCAACAGCGGAATATCTGAAGAACATTATCACGGGGATTCAAGTCTTATACACTCTGTTATATCCCATTTTCCTGTGGAAGCTATGAAAGAGCATATGAGATCTCTCGGAATTCTGCTTAGAGAAGAGAGTGAGGGAAGGATATATCCCTATAGTAATCAGGCGTCAACAGTCCTTGATGCAATGCGCTCTGAGTGTTCAAGGCGCGGAGTTGAAGAACTTTGTAATTTTTATATAAACTCAATAAAAAGAGAAAAAGGAAAATTTGTTATAACCTCGCAAGAAAAAACTGTATATGCTGAGAATGTCATATTTGCGACAGGTTCACAGGCATCACCTTCGCTCGGTGCAGATGACAGCGGATATAGGCTCATACGAGGTTTAGGTGCAGAAGAAGTTCCTTTTTTTCCTGCACTTTCACCCATATACACCAAGCAAACATATAAGAATCTTAAGGGAGTACGTGCAAAAGGGCAAGTTACCTTGCTTGCTGACGGCACACGGATAAGGACAACAAGTGGAGAAATACAATTCACTGATTACGGACTTTCAGGTATATGTGTTTTTGAAATTTCAAGGGATATAAATGAATTTCTTATGCTTGGAACAGTTTCTGGCAGAAAAATCAGTGATATTAAGGTATCCGTTGATGTTATGCAGGAGTATTCTTTTCAGGAAATATGTGATTATCTTGATTACTGTAAGGAAGTATTTTGTGAAGATAAGGCAGATATGCTGTTTTCGGGTGCTGTCAATAAAAAGCTTTCACAGACACTTGCATTATGCTGTGGTTTATCAGGCAAGCATTGTCGTTCACTTACAAGGCAAGACATAAAAAAACTTGCAGGCAGTGCTAAAAATTTTATGTTTACACCAATCAGATATGATGCATATAAAACCGCACAGGTAAGTGCCGGTGGTATAGGATCGGATTTTGTTGATCCGGATACACTTATGGCAAAAAGAGTAAAAAATCTTTATGTATGCGGAGAACTACTTGACGTTGACGGTGACTGCGGTGGGTTTAACCTTCACTTTGCAGTCGGAAGTGCACTGCTTGCTGCCGGCAGTATCGGTTTTCGGGTATTATGATTACGTAATGGTGATAATGATGATAAGAGTTAGTGATATATCCTTGCCGCTGGATTACAATGAGCAAATGCTGAAAAAGGCGGCAGCAAAAAAACTGAATATAAGCACCTCAGACATTGTTTCTGTCTCACTTTATAAAAGAAGTATTGATGCCAGAAAAAAACATCAGATACATTTTCAGGCAACTGTTGATGTAAGCTTAAGTATAAATGAGTCAGTGTCTGCAGCAAGATGCCGGTCTGCTTCTGCTGTAAAGGAATACAAATATGAAATGCCACGGTCAAAAAGGCTTGATAAGCGTCCTGTAATCGCAGGAAGCGGCCCGTGTGGGTTGTTTGCCGGTCTTATACTTGCCTGTGCGGGGCAGCGTCCGATAATTATAGAGCGTGGAAGAGATGTTGACAGCCGTACATCGGATGTTGAACGTTTTCACAGAACCGGCATACTCGATACTGCTTCAAACGTACAGTTCGGAGAGGGTGGAGCAGGAACTTTTTCTGACGGAAAATTAAACACAGGAACGAAAGATGCAAGGATAAGAAAGGTACTGCTTGAATTTGCTGAAAATGGTGCACCTCAGGAAATTCTGTATCTTGCTAAACCTCATATCGGAACTGATATGCTAAAAACCACTGTGAAAAATCTGAGGAATAAAATTATATCTTATGGCGGAGAAGTAATGTTTGAAACAAAACTTACAGGAATCCGTTCGGCTGAAGGTAAGCTGACTGCTGTTGAGATTGAACGCTATGGTTATAAGCTGGAGCTTGAAACAGATAATCTTGTTCTTGCTGTGGGACACAGTGCAAGAGATACATTTGAAATGCTGAACCAAAGCGGGATTTGTATGGAACAGAAGCCGTTTGCTATGGGGGTAAGAATAGAGCATTTACAGTCAATGATTAACCGCAGTCAATATGGAGATCTGTATAAAAGCCCGTATCTTCCGTCAGCCGATTATAAGCTTGCTGTTCATACTGCTGGCGGCAGGGGTGTATATACCTTCTGTATGTGCCCGGGTGGAGAGGTCGTTGCAGCGGCAAGTGAAGAGGGAAGACTTGTAACAAATGGTATGAGTGAATTTGCCCGGGATAAGATAAATTCAAATTCTGCATTGCTTGTTGGTATAACAACAAGTGATTTTGGCAGTGAGGATGTACTTGCAGGGGTAAGACTTCAAAGAAAACTTGAGGAACAGGCCTTTCAGCTTGGCGGTGGAAATTACTGTGCACCGGTACAAAGAGTATGTGACTTTATGAACAAACAAGCATCGGTTAACGCCGGATCAATTATTCCTAGCTACAGACCGGGATATAATTTTACTTCACTTGATAGGTGTCTTCCTGCCTTTATGACTGATTCGCTGAGGGAAGGTATACTTCTGATGGATAACAGACTTGACGGATTTTCATATGGAGATGCAATATTGACAGCGGTTGAAAGCCGCAGTTCATCGCCGGTACGTATTACGCGTGATAAAACAATGCAGTCGGTTTCGATGAGGGGACTGTATCCCTGCGGAGAGGGTGCAGGTTATGCAGGCGGTATAATGTCTGCGGCTGTTGACGGAATAAAGGCAGCGGAAAAAATTCTTGAGTTCAGTAATATCTGAAACTATCTTACAGCATATCTATATATTCATATGAATAAAGTATATATCCGTCTGCACCTGATTTTTCAGCATATTCAATCTGATTTTGAATGATACTGCTGTCATTGAGCCACGTTCCTTCATCGGAATCTGTTCCTACCTTGTATAATGCAAGACCATAATATAGTTTTGTGTCATCACAGGAAATGTATTTTCTCCACTCATCCGCAAGTTCCTTGAATGGGAAAATGGGATGTTCATTGCTTACATATAGTTGGGGGCAGATATAGTCGGCAAAACCTTTATAGGTACTCCAGCTTTTAACGTCGGCACACATTTTTTCATTGTTGTCAAAATTTCCCTGAGGTGCTATGCCGAAAACAAGGTTTTCGTTTTGGCTGTGCAGTGATGAATATATACCGGAAATTAGCATATTAATGTTGTTTTTTCGCCAGTCAGACAGTGACAAGGGAGTACAGTTATCTGATATGCTTTTTAAGTACATACTGTAGCTTTGCTTATCAAGATCAGCTTCATCAGATGGATAAAAATAATCGTCTATCTGAATTCCGTCAATGTCATATTTTCTTGCAAGCTCTTTTACACCGTCTATAATAAGCTTCCTTACCTCAGGAAAGGAAGGATCATAGTATATTCCGTCACCGCACCTGAAAGTGAAAAGATCGTTTTCTTTGTCGGAATCATTCTTCCAAATTATATATGGGTTGTTCTCAGAAAGTTTGTCCGGTATGCTGCCGGTGCTTATCCTCAGAGGATTTATCCATGCGTGAAAGGATAGTTTGTTTTTATGGGCACAGTCGATAATGTATTCAAGGGGATCAAAATCCAGTGCTTTACCCTGTGTTCCTGTTAGAATATGCGACCACGGATAGTATTCAGACGGGTAGATAGCGTCACCAAATGGTCTGACCTGAACGATGACAGTATTAATTTTTTGTTCTGTACATTTTTTAATTATGGTTTCTATTTTATGACGAAAACCGGATTCTGTCTGTTCTTCTGCGGAGAGCTGCAGTGACATACATGGTATCCATATTCCTTTCATATTTTTTTTGTAATTTATCTTTTGTGCTGATTTTTCCGAAGAATCTGAGTCGTCTGTTTGTGAGAGAGTAACTTGGGAACTGTTGCTCACGTCAGAGCCGACATTATCTTTAATTACGGTATGCACTTCTGATGAAGTATCTTGAGAGCTTCCGATATATGAAACGGAAATTACGCTTGCAACCAGCACAAGCATACATATAAAAATTGTGAAAGAGCGTCGGATGATTTTTTTCATAAAAACACAACCTTGATTTTATTCCTGTTGCAATATATAATGTTATTAATTAAAATATTACAGGGAAATAAAAAATGGAATGGTATCATTATGCACTGATAATATATGTAGTGCTCATAAATATATTTGCTGTATGTATCACCGTTTATGATAAAAACATGGCAAGAAAACGCCGCCGGCGCATACCGGAAAGCGTTCTGCTTTTTACGGCTGCAATCAGCGGCTGTGTGGCAATGTATCTTACAATGCGCAAGATACATCATAAGACAAAGCATTCTAAATTTATGGTCGGTATACCGATAATTTTCAGTCTGGAATGTGCCGCAGCTATAGGCGTTATGTTCCTGACGGGTGTAATTACGATCGGTTGATCAACACAGGAACGCTTTAAGATTGTCGATATGACGTTCTTCGTTTTTAATAAATGCTTTTGCATATTCAAGATTGTCGGGATCTGCGTCGCTGCACGTTCCTGTGTGCTTGGTAAGATCGATAATTCCCTTTGTTGTTCCGTTTATCATAAGCTCGGCTATCTTGTCAGAGCTTGCGTCACTCAGTGTATGGAGCTGTACAGAACCCCACATAAATGCTTTCGACAGCGGATTGATGTCTTTTGGAACAGAACCATATGACATAATAGCTCTTTCACTCTCATCGGCAGCTTTTTTATAATCGTTATATTGTTCAAGCAACTCCTGTCTTAAGGCCTCCTGTTCGACCTTAGGTAAAACTGTCTGAACAGCCTCGATTCCTGTTTTTGAAAGCTTATAAATTCCCGAAAGCAATTCGGTGTTTGAATTTTCCATGATAAAACTCCTTTTATATTTTATGTTATTTATTATGGATATATTTTTATAAATTATTCGTTTGTAGACAATGGAGGATGATATAAGTATGAGCAAACTTGATATGGTAAAAATTGAAAAGACAATGAAGGCACTCAGAAAAAATAATATGCAGGCTTACTTCTGTGAAACCGCAGGACAGGCTAAGCAGCAGGTACAACAGCTTATTAAGGAGGGAGATACCATAACGCACGGAGGTTCGGAAACACTTTTTGAATGTGGTATTCCGGATATGCTGAAAAACGGAGCTTATACATATCTTGACAGAAATGCCCCGGGACTTACCAAGGAGCAGATCGAGGAGATATATATAAAGGCGTTTTCCGCAGATGTCTTTCTCACAAGTACCAATGCGATAACAGAGAACGGGCTGCTTTTTAATGTAGATGGAAATTCAAACAGAACTGCCGCTATTCTGTATGGACCGAAGAGCGTCATTGTTGTTGCCGGATTCAACAAGATAGTTAAGGATATAAATGAGGCTTTTGACAGACTGAGAACTACAGCTGCTCCAAAAAATACGCAGCGTCTGCATTGCAACACCTATTGTGAAAAAACAGGAAAGTGCGTTTCTCTTAACAAAACCGACAGCTTGATAGGCGATGGATGCGGTAGTGATCAGCGTATCTGCTGCAACTATGTTATAAGTGCACTTCAGCGTCATAAGGACCGCATAAAGGTCATCATAGTCGGTGAACCCCTCGGCTACTGAGCTGATGTATATCAGAAAGTATATAGGTTTTAATAAAAAATAATTTTACTGAATTGCTGCAATTATGTACAAATAACCGGATAGGAGGAAATGGTATGTCAACACCACATAACAGCGCCGAAAAAGGAGATTTTGCAAAAACCGTACTTATGCCGGGAGATCCGCTCAGGGCTGAATATATTGCTGAAAATTTTCTGGATAAGCCAAGGCTTGTAAATGAAGTAAGGGGAATGTATGCATATACAGGCAAATATAAAGGAAAGGCTGTATCTGTTATGGCAAGCGGAATGGGTATGCCGTCAATAGGGATTTACTCATATGAACTTTTCAGATTTTATGATGTGGAAAACATTATAAGAGTAGGTACTGCCGGAGCAGTAAGTGATAAACTGAGTCTCAGGGATGTTGTTCTTGCGGTTTCAAGTGCAACAAATTCTAATTTTGCAGCACAATATAAGATGCCGGGTATTCCAGCACCTACTGCTGATTTTAGTTTGCTGAAAAAAGCATATGACGCTGCTGTTTCACTTAACAAAAAAGTATTTGCAGGCTCTGTGTTTTCTACTGACTGTTTTTATGATGACTCTGAATCACTTGCACAATGGAGAAAGCTTGGTATTCTTGCAACAGAAATGGAAAGTGCGGCACTATATCTTAATGCGGCAAGACTCGGAAAAAAAGCCTTGTGCATATGTACGATCTCAGACTGTCCGCTTACGGGCGAGTCTTGCAGTGCAAAGGAAAGAGAATCAAGCTTTAATGATATGATAGAGATAGCGCTTGAATGCGTCTGATCTGATGAGAGATAATTTCTGAAGACAGCAGGAATATAAAGTTTATCTGTTTCAATTTACAGCTTCAGGAATGTACATATTGATCCCAACTTTATAATTAAATCAAATTCTGTATGTTTGCACAAAAAAAAATTGCACATTTCTTATTTGTGAAATAAATAACTATAAATTTGCTTAGTTTTTTATGTTTGGGCAAAAAAAATTGCTGAAGATGCTAAAAAAATTTTTTTACACTGTTAAAAGTGCACAATGTTTGACTGTTTTTTTACGATGACTTTTTTGACGATGTGTGTTATAATATTTATGCCGTAAAATGCAGAGGTAAGTAATGACCTCTACATTTTTACGGTGCTTTTTGACACTGCACATCCCGATCATACGCGATGTGTCAAGGATAGAACTTGGAGGAATAATTTGTTATGAATAGCTCATACTTATATACAGGAAGTCCTATAAATCCCCGCTTTACACTCAATATAGGAGATAAGCATCTTGAGAGGGGAAAGGATTTTGATGTTGAAATATCTGATAATGTCAATGTCGGTACGGCACACGTGTTGATAAAGGGTAAGGGCAGATTCAAGGGTATCATAGAGAGAAGTTTTGAGATAACTCCAGTTCCTGCAAGATCGCTGTCTTTTTTTGCAGATAATACAGAGTTTGATTATACAGGTGAGCCCTGCATTATGCAGGTTGCTGTTAAATTCGGTGAAAAAACACTTGAAGAGGGTGTTGATTATACTGTAGAATATATTGATAATGTTTCTCCGGGAAAGGCTACCGCTCGTATTACATTCAAGGGTAATTTCAGCGGTATTATGAAGATACCTTTTGTTATCAACGGTGATGCAGATGAAGAGACAGAGGAACTTGTTAATCTTTCGGAAATCTCTGCATCGGATATAAAGCTTGGTGAAAGTGTAGTTGTTACATCTGCGGCTCAAGGCGGAAAAGGTGAATACAGCTATGCAGTCTTTTATAAAAAAGCCGAAAGTAAGAAGTGGGTTACTGTTCACGGTTACAGAAGTGATAAGGAAACGCCAATCAAGCCGCTTAATCCGGTGCTGTATAATGTATGCATAAAGGCTAAGGATGAAGAAGGAACTATAGCCAAAAAGTATTTTGATGTCAGGGTTGAGAGGACTGCACAGGTTTAATGCCTGTGCAATTATGTTGAATTGTTGTGGTTTGATTCACATAAGATGTTTTTGGTTTATCTATTATATTGGTTTATAGCAGGAATTACAAAAAAATAAAAAATACTGTTGATTTTTTTAATGTTATATAGTATAATATCTATGTTGATTTTTCAGCAGCTTTGCAAGACAGATCCGTACCCTTGGATATGCGGTCGGGCAGGCGCTGTGCGACAGGGCACCGTGAACCATGTCAGGCGGGGAACCGAGCAGCATTAAGCGTTTCGCACTGTGCGATGCAGTCAGTCTGTTCGTCCGTATATCCAAGCGTATGATGCCGTTAAAAAACGGTCTGTCTTGTTTTTTTGATATATTGTGCATATATACTGCTATATTGAAAGGACGTGAAAAAATGTATAGGGTTTTATACAGAAAGTACCGTCCGCGTGTGTTTGCTGACGTGGTAGGTCAGCCTCAGGTAACTGATACCTTGAAAAATGAACTTAAATCCGGCAGGATAGCTCATGCATATCTTTTTACAGGCTCAAGAGGTACCGGCAAAACAACATGCTCCAAAATTCTTGCCAAGGCAGTCAATTGTCTTGACCTGAAAAATGGTGATCCCTGCGGAAAATGTGATATATGCAGAGGACTTGATAATGGCAGTATTATGGATGTTGTTGAGATAGATGCTGCCAGCAATAACGGAGTGGATGATATTCGTATGCTTCGTGAGGAAGCTGATTTCACACCTGCAAATACAAAATACAGGGTATATATCATAGATGAGGTGCACATGCTCTCAATAGGAGCTTTTAATGCTCTTCTTAAAACGCTTGAAGAACCGCCTGAGCACGTTATTTTTATACTTGCAACTACTGAGGTTCATAAGCTTCCGGCAACTATTATGTCAAGATGTCAGCGCTTTGATTTTCATAGAATTTCGCCGCAGGATATTTCAGACAGACTTAAATATGTATGCAGTGAAGAAAAAATCGAAATAGATGACAATGCATCACTGCTAATTGCAGGAATTGCAGATGGTGCTATGAGAGATGCGTTGTCTCTGCTTGATCAGTGTATGGGGCATTCGGGACGTATTACAGAAGAAATAGTTCGCAGAACTGCCGGACTTTCAGATAAGAGCAGCCTTCTCTCAATTACAGATGCTTTTATCAGTAATGATGTTTCCGGGGCTATTAATATTATCGACGAACTTTATAAAAATTCAAAGGATATGGCAAGACTTTGCAGTGAACTTGTTGAGCATTTCAGAGCTATGATGCTCATAAAAACTATGAAGCAGTCCAAGGAATTTCTTGTTATGTCAGAGAATGATTATGAAAAGACGAAGCAACAGTCAGAAGCAGTAAAGCTGTCTTATATTATTGGAGTTATTGATATACTCCAGTCGGCATATGACAGAATGCTTCACGGTGTGAACAGACGTATAGAAATGGAAATGACGGCTGTAAAGCTTTGTTCAGAGAATAAGTCTGTGGATATATCTGCTATTGAAGCGAGAATATCGGCTGTTGAGAGTTCTTTGAGTGCAATAAGAAGTGATCCGTCTGTATTAGCAGCTTCACAGCATAAGGCTGCAGCACCATCACCGCCTGTAAAAAGGCCCTCATCTGAGGAAATGGAAAGGCTGAGAAAAGATGCTGTGCCTATGACTCAGTGGCAGGATGTCATTGAGGATATAAAGAAGTATTCAAGAACAGTTGCGGCAGGTTTTGAGGGTAGTACTGCTTATATAAGCGGAAGGTATGTTCTTGTTGATTCTCCTAACGACATATGCTTTGAACTTCTGAGAAAACCTGCACAGCGTGATAAGATGAGAGATTCAATAAAAAGGGTAACGGGTATGGAATATAAGCTTGGAAGATATTCCTATCCCGATGAACCAAAATCTGAGGACACACTTTCTAAGTTTGTTGCAGATTTAAAATCGGCAGGGGTTTCTGTCGAGGAAATAAATAAAAAATAAATTTACGGAGGACAATAAAATGAAAGCAAGATTACCTAAGGGATTTAACAACGGAGGAAACAACACAAACATTCAGCAGCTTGCTCGTCAGGCTCAGAAAATGCAGGAAGAAATGGATGAGGCTACGAAAGAACTTGATGAGAAGGAATATACAGCTGCAGCAGGCGGCGGAGCAGTTAATGCAGTAGTTACCGGAGCACTGGAAATTAAGTCACTTGAAATCAGCAAGGATGTTGTAGATCCTGAGGATATAGATATGCTTGCTGATCTTGTAATAGCAGCAGTGAATGAGGCTATAAGAAAGGCTCGTGATGAAAAAGCTGCTACTATGGACAGAATCTCGGGCGGTCTTAATGTTCCCGGACTTTTCTGATATGTCTGAATATAATATTGCTTCTTTATCAAGACTTATCGAACAGTTTGAACGGTTGCCCGGTATCGGACACAAAACAGCAAGCAGACTTGCATATTACATTCTTTCACTGTCTGATGAAGAAGCAGCAAGATTTTCGGATGCAATAGACGATGCTCATAAAAAAATTCACTATTGTAAGCAGTGCGGTAATTATACCGATAAGGAGCTTTGTCCGATTTGCAGTGATCCAAATAGAGACAGATCTATTGTATGTGTTGTAGAAGGACCTCGTGATGTTATTGCACTTGAAAAAACAGAAAGTTTCAATGTTCTGTATCACGTACTTCACGGAGTGATTTCTCCTATGAATGGTATTACACCTGATATGATCAGAATAAAGGAACTTCTTGCAAGACTTTCGGAAGGTAATATCAAAGAGGTTATAATGGCTACAAATGCTACTGTTGAAGGAGAAGCTACGTCTATGTATATATCCAAGCTTATAAAGCCTTTTGGTGTTAAGGTCACACGGCTTGCCTATGGCATACCGGTGGGCGGTGATCTTGAGTATGCAGATGAGGTCACTCTTTCTCTTTCAATAGAGGGCAGAAGAGAAATCTGATGTTAAAAAATACGGATCAATGATTTTATAATTTATTTAAAATCATTGATCTCTGTATTCATACCCGGATAATATCCGCATATAAATTTATTAGTGGACTATTACCTTGTTAAATATTCCGGAAAGGGGAAAAGCACTATGGCAAAGGAATCGTTTAAAACTATAGCACAGAATAAAAAAGCACATCACGAATATTTTGTCATAGAAAGCTTTGAGGCGGGAATAGAACTTTGCGGAACAGAGGTCAAGTCAATAAGACAGGGTAGGGTGAATATGAAGGATTCGTGGTGTACGGTTGAAGATGGTGAGCTTTTTGTAAAAGGAATGCATATCAGCCCATATGAGCAGGGCAATATTTTTAATAAAGATCCGCTGAGGGTAAGAAGACTTCTTATGCACCGCAGAGAAATTATGCGACTTTATGGTCAGGTTAAGCAGGATGGATATTCTCTTATACCAATATCGCTTTATTTTAAAGGTTCAAGAGTAAAGTTGCAGCTTGGATTATGCAAAGGTAAAAAGCTCTATGATAAAAGGGCAGATATGGCAGCAAAAACTGCCAAACGTGATATCGAACGTGCCGTTAAGGAACGTAACAGATAAAATATATATGGGGGCGTAAAGGTTTCGACAGGGAGTATAAGCTTCGGCAAGCGAGCAGCGGCACTGCAGAACCGCTATAAAATCCGCAGAACTTAAAATTAAACGACAACAATAATACTGTTGCTCTTGCTGCTTAATTAAGCGCAAGCGTCCTTATTTGGAGGACCACGGCCATATAAGGGCGTTGACTAGTGGTGAACGTGAACGGAAAAGTGTCTTGGTTTCCGTCATGTATTAAAGACTACCGAAACACAGGGTTTGTTACCGTACGCTGTGTGGGGGGAATCATTGATCGGTAACTGCGCTCGGAGAAAACCGTTGTAAGTGCTTTTTGGACAGGGGTTCGACTCCCCTCGCCTCCACCAAAAGTGCCTTACTCAAACTATTATGACCAAAAAATTTTTCATTGTTTGGGTAAGTTGAAATATTGGATGGATTGTCCACGTCAGAAAGGCCACATTCAAGAAATTCTTGGATGTGACCTTTCGCTTTTTCTAGGCTGGTATTTGTCCTGTCAGTATTTGTGTTCCTGTTGATTTGCGCGATATCTTCCTTGATGGGATCTATTACTTTATCGAAAGGTGGCCTGAATGAGACCTCCGTATCTAGATCGATCTCGTCGTTGCTTATTATATATATCTTATTGAAAATTGCCTGATTCATGAGTTTTTTAATCGTGTCGCTAGCATTGCGATATGCATCTCCGCAATTCTCCACGATATCAAGAGTTAGCCTGAGGTTGTTTTTAACCTGCTCAAATGTCATGTCGTGCATTTTTAGTTCATGCTCAATGGTGGCGAGTTCTTTGGCGATTTTCTGCTGCTCTGATTTAAGAAGATCAAGAGGGATCGCATCGCTATAATGAGCTTCAAGTAATTTCTTTCGCTTGTTTTCTAGCTTGGCCTTTTGCCCTTTTAGTCCGTCCAGCTCTTTATCGTATTTCGCTTTTTCGTTTGCAATGATTAGCTCTATTTTCACTTCCAGTAATTGCCGGACGTCTGGCGGCAATTGGTATGAATCGTAAATCTTCTCAATCTTTTCCTCTACCACACTTATTAGCACTGAATGGGTCTTGCAGTCTTTCCTGCGACCGCTATGGCGACCGGCGCAGTAGAAATATGGATAAACCATACCATTCTATTTCGTGACATTAGTCACCAGCATACGCTCCCCGCAGTAAGCGCAATATACGCTGCCTTTTAAGAAGTGGGGATGTTTCAGGCTGCGTTCACCATTAAGTCTTGAAGCAAGTATGGATTGAACTTTATCCCACATCTCCGTGTCTACGAGAGCTTCATGACTTCCCTGGTATTCGACACCCTTATATTTCACGATGCCTTTGTAGTATGGGTTAACGAGAACTTTGTGGAGAGTCTTCAGATTCACAGGCTGCGATGGGATTTTCGGCGTTGCTCTGGTATTAAGTCCGCATGCAGCCAAGTGATCTGCTAAGTCTGCGACCGTCCAGTTTCCGGTAGCATATTCTTCAAAGGCTAATTTGATCAGCGGAGCTCTTTCTGGGTCGGTAATAACGGTACGCTCTTCGCGCCCTTTCTCATCGACATAGCGGACATTCTGATATCCGATAGGGGCTCGACCGACGGTCCCGCCCCCCTTAATTTTCTCGCCCATACCTTTCTTTACTTCAGTGGCGAGGTTCTGGGAGTAGAATTCTGCGATGGAACTCATGATGCCATGCAGAAGCATGCCAGCCGGAGTGTCGTCAATACTTTCGGATGCGGATACAAGTTGAACGCCGCACTCACGTAATACGCGCATAATGTCGCTGTCATCGTCACGGTTACGTGCGAGACGATCGACCTTGTGTACGATTACGTAATCCACGCGATCGGCGTTTTCTTTGACGTACTCAAGCATAGCCTGAAGCTGCGGGCGGTCTGCGGATTTGGCGGATGCACCACGGTCGACGAATTCCTTGCCGACGATTGCTCCAATAGATAATGCCTTCTTTTTATTGGCTTCACGTTGTGCCGGGATCGAAAAACCTTCGTCGTGTCCGCCACCACGTTCGGCTTGTCCGCGAGTAGATACGCGGAGATAAGATACGGCAAATTTAGGCGTCATGGTATCCATGAGGGCCTGTGCGGTATCGAGCATAGTTGGATTGCTCATAGAGCGTTGCCTCCTTTCATAGGTAGTCATCGCATGATAGCTCTCTTCCGGAGAGAAAGCCAGTCATTCCGCGAAGAATTAATAGTTTGTTTTCTAAAATCCTTATTTGATGATGTGATATATTTGATTTAAGGATAGATAATGGGGTCGAATAAATATTGCGCGAAATGTGGTTTCGAATTGCCATCGTATAGAATCAAGAAGTGCCCAGAATGTGGAGCAGATTTTGGCAAGAAAGAAAGAACTTCGAATATTCAGAAACATGAACCGCACAAATCTTCGGAGAAGAAAGGTATCACGGTCGCTAGGTTTCAATTAGCATGTGCATTATTAGGAGCTTTGATTTCGTCTTTGTTTTTTATTATGACAAGCGAAATGAATGCTGTTGGTTTTCTGATATCGCTATTGATTGGGCTTATCCTAGGTTGGATTGTTGCACTTATCGTTATTCTGATTCTTGTATCTATTAAGAGCGTCAAAGGAAGCCTGAAAGATGTTTTTGATTCCTTTAAAACATTGTTTAATGAAATTGGGATCAAAGCTGCGATTATTGTGATTGTATGTTCTTTGATTCTTGCTATTATTGCATTCTTCCATCTTATGTCTGGTGGCTCAATAGTGGTCCCGATATATTTATATTATTGACTATTCTGGAAAAGCCAGTCCCAAACGGGGCTGGCTTGGGTGTGGATTAT
>CADACB010000004.1 GCA_902786345.1 uncultured Ruminococcus sp.
GAAAGGAAGGTGACAGTTTATGAGATCTACCGAACAAGAAATCCAAGAGATTATTGAACGATATAAGATATCGCCGGAACGCTTGGAAGAATACTTTAAAATCAAAGAGCTTGAACTTGATATACAAGTCAATCCAAAAACTCTCGTTCGTGTACCGACAGACGTTGACTTCGAAATGAAAGACGGTAACACTACCTACGAGGTGTCGGGATTTTTCAATCCAAACGGCAGCGAGTATTTCATCAATCAAGTGATTGATAATTTAGGATACAAAATATAAGTTTAGTGCTTTAAAGTGTTGAATTATAGATGAAAGTATGGTAAACTCTATTTGTAAATGCAAAGCCATACGATTGTCGGAAAGGAGAAGAATTGAAGAGACAATCAAATGAAAACAAAATAACAGCCCTCTACTGCCGACTTTCACAAGATGATGGCAGAGAAGGCGAGTCAAATTCCATTGTGAATCAAAAATCCTTACTCAGCGAGTACGCTCGCAGGAACAAGTACAAAAATCTTCGCTTCTTCGTTGACGACGGCTACTCCGGCACGACATTTGACCGCCCCGCTTTTAAGGAGATGGAACGGTTGATTGAAAACGGAGAAGTCGGCACGGTCATCGTCAAGGATATGAGCCGACTCGGCAGAAACTACTTACAAGTCGGTATCTACACCGACATTGTGTTCCCGGACAACGACGTTCATTTCATAGCCGTAAACGATAATGTTGACTCTCTAAAGCAAACGGATTTTGATATGACTCCGATTCGGAATTTCTGCAACGAGCTTTACGCCAGAGATACGGCAAAGAAAATTCGCTCCACCTTCAAAATGAAAGGTGAGAACGGAAAACACCTGACAACCAATCCGCCGTTTGGCTACGTCAAGGATAAGGACGATAAAAATGTGTGGGTGATCGACGAAGAAGCCGCAAAAATAGTCCGATATATTTTTCGGCTATGTATCGAAGGTTTTGGTCCATCACAAATCGCAAAGCGTTTGACAGAGGAAAAGGTGCTGACGCCAACGGCTTATAAAGCTGTAAAACTAAACAAGCCTTTGCCTGTTAACCCTTACCGCTGGGCGCAGAAAACGGTAGCGGGTATTCTTGAAAAGATTGATTACACCGGATGTACCGAGAATTTCAAAACCTCTTCCAAGAACTACCGTACAAAGAAGCGTGCGCCAACCGCAAAAGAGGACAGACTGATTTTCGAGGATACGCAGCCAGCTATAATTGATAAAGTCACTTACGATACCGTTCAGGAAATTCGCAAAAACAAACGGCGACCTACTGCAACAGGCAAGATGAGCATTTTGTCGGGCAAGGTGTTCTGTGCCGACTGCGGCGCAAAGCTGTACTACTGTACCACCAACGGTTTTAGTGTGAATCAAGACTTTTTCACCTGTGCCAATTACCGCAGCAATAGGGGTGACTGCTCTGCACACTTTATTCGGAATGTTACCCTTTGTAAACTCGTCTACACCCATCTTCAAAATGTGCTTTCCTACATTCAGCAATTTGAAAAGACTTTTTTGAAATACGAAATTCAAAAGGCAAATGCCGAACACATGGAAGCAGTCAGAAAAGCCAAGACAGAGATAGTCGGCCTCAAAGCGAGAGATGAAAACCTCGACTTGCTGTTCAAGCAGCTCTATGAGGATATGGTATCAGGCAGAATCAGCACAGAGCGATTTGATAATCTGTCAGCAGGCTACGAAGCAGAACAGAAAGAGCTGCGAGCCGAAATCACCGGATTGCAAGAACTGATAGACAAAGGCGCTCAGGAGCAGTACGATCTCAATCAGTTTTTAAAGAATGTACGTAAGTACACCAACCCAACAGAGCTGACTGCGGAGATAGTCAACGACCTGATTGACAAAATCGTTGTCCACGCTCCCGACAAAAGCAGCGGACACAGACGGCAAAAGGTGGATATCTACTACAAAGCCGTTGGTATCATAAATATCGCAGATGATCTAACCGTAGCAAGCGACGGCAGAGGTCAGTGGCGAAAAGAAAAACAGTCCGTCTAAACAGACGAATGGCGGTACAGCCAAAACTGTACCGCCAAACGACTAAATCAATAATACTTCGTTATCGCACCTTGACAAAAGAGAGAAACGCTTTCTTTTCTTCGCCTGTCAGCTTTTCGGTCAGCATCGCTTCGCTTTCCGAAAGGACTGCCATTTGCTTTTTCAAAAAGCTACCGTTCTTGAAACCGCGCGCCTGCGGATCAATGTTGCCGTAATACAGTTCCGAGATTACATTTTTCATTATGATATGACCTCCGAAAATAGATTTGTCAAACAAACGATTCAGTGAATTAAGGTCATTTTTTCTTAAATTGACAGCTTTTTTCTGCTGTCCGGTCTATATGTTTTCACGAAAAATCTATGTTTTTGACTGCATTCGTGACTGCAGTTGCTTGTCTTAACCGATTTCAACCTTTTTCAACTTAACTATGCAAGTGTTCAAAAGCCCAATGTTTAAGCCATTTTCGGGCATTTTTAGAAAATTTGGCAAAACAAAAGAGGCAGTTAAAAACTGCCTCAAAATGGTGCGAGTGACGGGACTTGAACCCGTACGTCGTAAAACACACGCCCCTCAAACGTGCCTGTCTGCCAATTCCAGCACACTCGCATATATTTTATTTTTACAACATAAGATATTATACCTGCATTCCTTTATTTTGTCAAGTGTTTTTTAAAAAAAACCAGAGAGATATTTATTCACTAATTTAATTGTTTTTCAGGTTTTTTATTATCTGTCATTTTATATGATTCTGAGCATGGTGAGGGCAGTTTTTTGTGGTTTTGCTGTTTTATTTTGCCAAGTAAGAAATAATGGCGTTAAAACGGTTGACAAGAGTCCTGTATAATGATATATTATTAGTAAATGAAAGTTCAAATCGTTTCCGGATAGAGGTGCGGTTCTGCGTGTAACTCAGCTTAGGCTGCCAAAGCCTGTGAGGTTGTGTGAATAGCCTGACCGCCGAAAAGCTGAATTTGGCATATTTGGCTTTGGTTATTCACCGCAGTGGTGTTTGACTGTCATCATAATTTGTTTTGTGATGGGGAGCTATCGTTTACATTTCTGATTTTTCGGATATAAACAGCTTGCTTTTTCTGACCGGTTACTGATGACCGGTCTTTTGTTTTCGGTCTGGTTTTACTTTCAGAACATAATAAAAAGGAGACAGTGATTATGGAAAAAAAGTATAATGTCGGTATTATCGGAGCAACAGGTATGGTTGGTCAGCGTTTTGCAACATTGCTTGAAAATCATCCTTGGTTCAATGTAACTGTTCTTGCAGCAAGTGCAAGAAGTGCAGGAAAAACATATGAAGAAGCAGCAGGTAACAGATGGGCATTGAGCATTCCCATGCCTGAGTCAATGAAAAATATGGTTATCGTAGATGCATCAGATATTGAAGCGGTTACATCAAAGGTTGACTTTGTATTCTGTGCTGTTGATATGAAAAAGGAAGACATTCGTGCTCTTGAAGAAGCTTATGCAAAGGCAGAGTGTCCGGTTGTTTCAAATAACAGTGCACATCGTTTTACACCGGATGTTCCTATGGTTATTCCAGAGATCAATGATGCTCACCTTGCAATAATAGAAGATCAGAAAAAGCGTTTGGGTACAAAAAGAGGCTTTGTAGCAGTTAAGTCAAACTGTTCACTCCAAAGCTATGTTCCGGCAATTCATCCGCTTATGAAATACGGCGTGAAGAGAGTGCTTGCGTGCACATATCAGGCAATTTCAGGTGCAGGCAAAACCTTTGAAAGATGGCCTGAAATGGTGGATAACCTTATTCCTTATATCGGCGGAGAAGAGGAAAAATCAGAGCAGGAGCCGCTCAAGATCTGGGGTACTATCGAGAACGGTCAGATTGTTAAGGCTTCATCACCGTCTATTACAGCTCAGTGTCTGAGAGTTCCGGTTTCTGACGGACACACTGCAGCAGTGTTTGTTGATCTTGAAAACAACCCCGGAATAGAGCAGATCATCAGCGATTGGGAAAGCTATAAGGGAAAGCCGCAGGAGCTTGAACTCCCCAGTGCGCCTAAGCAGTTCCTTCATTATTTCAGAGAAAACGACAGACCGCAGATAAAGTCTGAACGCAACCTTGAAAACGGTATGGCTGTATCGGTAGGCAGACTCAGAGAGGATACACAATATACACTCAAGTTTGTTTGTATGTCACATAACACACTTAGAGGTGCAGCAGGCGGTGCAGTTCTTCTTGCAGAGCTTCTTTGTGCTGAAGGATATATGGATAAATAATATATGGATAAATAATATATTTATGACAATAATCGCAAAAGGTAAATATAATATTATTATAAGCTTTAAGAGGAGGTAAATTTAATGTCAGATCATATTTTTACAGGATCGGCAGTTGCTATAGTAACACCGATGAACAACGACGGCAGTATAAACTATGATGAATATGGTAAGCTTATTGATTTTCAGATCAATAACGGTACAGATGCAATTGTTGCGTGTGGTACTACCGGAGAATCTGCAACGCTCAGCAGGGAAGAGCATTGTAAGGTTATTGAATATACTGTTCAGAAGGTTGCAAAGCGAGTACCTGTTATTGCCGGAACAGGCAGCAACGATACCTTATTTGCGGCAGAGCTTTCTGTAGAAGCCCAGCAGCTTGGAGCAGATGCAATACTTTCTGTAACTCCATACTATAATAAAACATCACAGAGCGGTCTTGTACGTCATTATACCTACATTGCCGACCGTATAGATATTCCAATGATTGTTTATAATGTTCCGTCAAGAACGGGTTGCAATATCAAGCCGGAAACCTATGCCGAGCTTGCAAAGCATCCGATGATAAAGGCAACCAAGGAGGCTAACGGAGATATTTCCGCACTCACAAGAACAATGGCACTCTGCGGTGATGAACTTGATGTATACAGCGGTGAAGACAGTCAGGCATATGTTATTACAGCAATGGGCGGACTTGGCGTAATATCAGTATTTGCAAATATCTGTCCGAGAGAAAGCCACGAGCTTGCAGCAAGAGCACTTAATGGAGATTTCAAGGGAAGCTTTGAAATGCAGAAGTATTATATTGAGCTTATGGATATGCTGTTTTCAGATGTCAATCCTATTCCTGTAAAGGCAGCAATGAATCTTTGCGGTTTTAACTGCGGTCCTTGCAGAATGCCTCTTGCACCGATGACTGAAAAGGGGTTTGAGGCACTCAGCGCTTGTCTTGCAAAATATGGCATTGTAAAGTAATTATAAGCCAACAGATTTGATTCAATGCATAATTTGTTGAATGCGGAAGTAAAGCGGATGCCGTAAAAATGAGTGAATGCCAACTGTTAATTAAAAAGCTCAGCTTGCTGCTGTGTAAAAGAAGGGAAGATAAAAATGGTAAATGTTCTGATAACAGGATGCTCAGGAAAAATGGGTGCGAGTCTTCTGAATGTTGCAAAAAGCAGGGATGATTGTAAGATTATTGCCGGAGTTGATATAGCAGAGCCGCAGAGTAAGGATTTTGAATATGCAAGGTCATTTTCTGAACTGAAAACAGAGGCAGATGTTATTGTGGATTTCTCAAATCCCGCAGTTCTTTCTTCTATGCTTGAATATGCACAGGAAAAGAAATTGCCTGTAGTTATATGTACAACCGGTTTTAATGAACAGCAGATTGTTGAAATAAACGAAGCATCAAAAAATATTCCGGTTTTCCGTTCCGGAAATATGTCACTTGGCATTAATCTTATAATTGAGCTTGCTAAAAAAGCATCGGCTGTGCTTGTGGACGGATTTGATATAGAAATAATCGAGCAGCATCATAACCTTAAGCTTGATGCCCCAAGCGGTACAGCGCTTATGATTGCAGATGCTGTCTCCGAAGTAAAAACAGACGCTGAATATGTATATGATCGTCACGCTTACAGAAAAAAACGTGACAGAAAAGAAATAGGAATTCACTCTGTAAGAGGTGGCAACATTGTTGGCGAACACGAGATAATTTTTGCCGGTCAGGATGAAATACTGAAAATAAGCCATAGTGCAAGGTCTAAGGCTGTATTTGCAGTCGGTGCACTCAATGCGGCTGTGTTTCTCAAGGATAAAGAACCTGGAATGTATGATATGTCTGACCTGCTTGCACAAAAATAAACTATGAGCGTTAATGAAAGGCGGTATGAGAAATGAAGCCCACAATCAATGTTAGTGAAGACATAACTCTGGTAATATTGCAGAATATACCTTCTGATATAAGCTTTGTGACGGATGTGTTTAATAATATAGCGGCAATGGATGTTGACGTTGATATGATCTCGCTGTCGCCTGCACAAAGCTCACAGACAAGCTTGTCATTTACAATAAGTGATGAAGATCTTGTAAAAATACTAGGATACACAAGAAAGCTTAATGATAACAGCATAAAAGTTATTGTAAGCAGCGGAAATTGTAAAATATCAATAGATGATGACGGTATGGAGAATTGTCCGGGTGTTGCCGCAAGAGTGTTCAGCGTTGCAGCAAAGGCAAATACTGACATCAGACTGATAACAACAAGTGAGGATCAGATCTCATTGTTGGTTACCAAATCGGATTTTGACACGACATATGCTGCACTGACAAGCGAACTTGGTTGATCCTACAACAGATAATATTAAACCACAGACACCGTTTTTCATTTTGAGTTACTGTGTCTGTGGTTATTTTTTTTATTCATTTGTTTTTAATGTTATTATCTGATACAATATCAGACAAGAACGGGTGCAGGGAACTTGTAAAGTGATAGTATTATAAGTCTGGCTTCAATGAGCATTTGCGTGATCGAACAGCCGCTTTTTAACTTCGATCAGAATTTTGGTGTCATTTTCGTGACTGCAAAGCTTCATAGCTTCGTCTATTGTCACCCATAAGTAGTAGTCGATTTCGCTTGGTTGGAGATTTACAGCGGATTCATTCGCCTTGGCAAGAAAAAACACGACCTGTTTTTTTATTTTACCAAAGGGGCGGTATATGCTTGTCTGCCGGAAATTCGGTTCTATCGTTACAGTAAGACCTGTTTCTTCCTTGATTTCACGCAGAGCGGTTTGTTTTTCGGATTCGTTCTTTTCGATATGTCCCTTTGGAAAGGTCCAGCATTTTCCGTTATGATTTTTAACAAGAAGGATTTTTATACCGTCCTTATGTGTTGTGCGATAAATAACAGCTCCGCATGATTTTTCATACATACATATAATTCTTTCAAATCGAACAGAGGTTGTGAGCAGCCGTGATCGGATCTCAGGTTCGTAATAGATTTCATTTAACGGTGCAGCAACAAGACGGGTCTGAGATCTGTTTTGTGAAGAGGCAATAGCTATGACAGTACATTCTTGTGTGCCTGAAAGTCTGTGATTTGTCATAACGTAAACCTGTCGCATATCCGCACGAGGATTGTCTATTATAAAGCCTGAATAAAGGCTGTTTTCGGCAAGCGTGCCGAATATGTCTATTTTTACATTCTTCCCGAGCATACGGCACACCTCCCTTATATTAAGCCGTCAGCCTATGATTGACTGTATTTCTTTGAGCCTTACCTCAGTGTTTGCGTTCATAACGCTGTTGATAATAAGTACGTCTGTGAATTTGTTTTTCTTTATATAATCTATGACATTTCCGTCATAATATCTTGGATCAACAACATATATTTCATCATAATTCGCTGCTGTAAACGGTGTGAATGCACAGCCGTAAGAATCCTTAATAATGCAGAGCTTCTTGCCTGTTTTGAGAGTGGTTTTTATTTTCATATATGGATTGTCGCCCCATATGAAGGCACTGTATGCATTGGATCCTGCAGCAAAGGTTGCGATAAGCGGAACCTCTTCTTCAATGCTTTTGCCGTTTTCAAGAAGCTTACAGCTGTCTATGGTTTTCATATTATAATAAACAACAACATCCTTATTTGCGTCAAGCTCTTTATTTCCGTTGGGGTGGTCATCTGTTTTTGTTGCAGAAATGAGCGAACCTGAGAAATCCTTTATTGAACCTTTTGAGAGAGATCCAAGCTCAACTGCATTCAGACCTGCTGTTTTGCAGAATGCCTGGTATGAATAATATGCTCCGAGACCTGTCCAGTTGCTGTCGGTCTTGAAATAGGTGTATTCGTTTTTGTGTTCTTTTTCGGCTGTGAAAGCATCAACTGTCTTGACGTCTTGAGTGTATGAGGAATAGATGATGTCGATGTTTTCTTTTTCATCTGACATATTATTTTGATATTTCTCGGGAAGTCCGAATGCTGCGTGAGTTGGTACGACCATATTGTATACGGTTATGTCCTTTCCAAGAGACTTCTTGATGGATGATACAATTGCAGAATATTTCTTTGCTGAGTCCTCAGATCCGTAAAAAAGCTCATAACCCTGTTTGTCATAGATAAACACATTTTCGTCATAATATCCCTCAATATCAGGATCTGCCGATGATTCTGCTTTTGAGCTTTCCTGACTGATTTCCGGACTTTTCTTGCTTTCCTCAGAAGGCTGCTTTTTATCCGCTAACAATTGTGACTGTTCCTGATTGTTTTTACCTTTATCATTGTTCTGGTTTCCGTTATTTCCTCTGAAAACAAAATAATAAAGACAGAACACTGCTGCTGTCAGGAGGATAACGGCTATGATGGTAATTATAATTATTTTTTTACGATTATTGTTTCGGTTACGTCTGCTGTTATAGCTTCCGGATCGGTAAGAGCGTGAGCCATAAGAACTGTAGCCGAATGAGGATCTTCTGCTCATATAATACCTCTTTCATTAACATATAGTAACAATTGTATATAAGTATAAAGCATTCTGACAAAAAAAACAACATTATAAAAGTACAAACTTCAAGAAGTTTATTGCAAATATTTATATTAATTATCAACTTTCAAAAAATAATGTTGAGAGCACAGAGCTTCAAGTGCTGTGTAATCAATAATTTTCACCATACGATAGCCTGTTCTTACAATACCTTCGGCGGAAAGCTGAGTCATAAGCCTACTGACTGTAACTCTTGACGCACCTACAACGGAGGCTATCTCTTCGTGGGTGGTCTTTATTTCGTTGTTTCCGCTGCTGATGGCTGATTCAAGGAGGAACTGAGCTATTCTTCCCTTGACACTTATGAATGTTACGCTGTCAAGCTGAGAAGAAAGCATTCTTATTGTTTGTGCCTGTATCCTGAAAAGCTCCATTGCCGTCTGAGGCGAAGCTTTTATAATATTTATAAGCATATCCTTGTTAACAGCAGCAAGCTCACATCTTACTACTGCTGATGCGGAGGACATTCTTGGCTGTCCGTCAAAAAATGCAGCTTCTCCGAATATATTACCGCTTTTTACAATGGAGAGGGTTTTTTCACCGCCGTTTCTTGAGGTAATGAATATCCGCACACGACCCTTTTTCAGGTAATAGAAGCAGTTAGCATTTTCAGACTGAGTATATATATTTGAATTTTTTTCATAGGAACGCACAGCTTTTATGTTTTCAAAGGCTTTTGTGAGGTTTTCAGGCAGAACGCTTGCTGTGCAGCTTGTTGTTTTCATTTTACAGAACTCCCTTGGTGGTTTGTCTGAGTGATATGCGGTGTACTGTAACGGCACAGAAGGCTTGCAGTATAACCGGATCGGTAATTATATATAATTGTAGCATATATTACATTCTTTTTCAAGACAATGTGAGATAATAAAAAAATAAAGTCAAGGAGGTAAAATTTTATGGGAATGACAATGTCACAAAAAATACTTGCTGCACACGCTGGTCTTGAGACAGTAAAGCCTGGTCAGCTTATTGAAGCAAGGCTTGATATGGTTCTCGGAAATGATATTACATCACCGGTTGCCATAAATGTTTTCAATGACGGCAAGGCACAGAATGTGTTTGATAACACAAAAATCGCAATGGTTATGGATCACTTCACTCCGAACAAGGATATTAAGGCAGCTGAGCAATGCAAGCAGGTGCGTCAGTTTGCCGACAAATATGATATAAAGAACTTTTATGATGTAGGTCAGATGGGAATAGAGCATTCTCTTCTGCCGGAAAAAGGACTTGTAGGCCCAGGTACACTGTGTATAGGCGCGGATTCACATACATGTACATATGGAGCTTTAGGTGCTTTTTCAACAGGTGTTGGTTCTACCGATATGGCGGCAGGTATGATTAGCGGCAAAACGTGGTTTAAAGTACCTTCTGCAATTAAATTCAACCTTATAAATAAGCCTGCGAAATTTATCAGCGGTAAGGATATTATACTTCATATTATCGGTATGATAGGTGTGGACGGTGCTCTTTACAGATCAATGGAATTTTTCGGAGACGGTCTTAGGTATCTTTCAATAGATGACAGGCTTTGTATTGCAAATATGGCTATTGAAGCAGGTGCAAAGAATGGTATATTCCCTGTTGATGATATAACAAGAGAATATATAAAGGACAGATTCAAGGGTAAAGCTGTGGAATATTGTGCCGATCCCGACGCTGAATATGACGAGGAATATACTATAGACCTTTCAGCACTTCGTCCTACAGTGGCGTTTCCTCATCTTCCGGAAAACGCAAGAACTGTTGATCAGATTGGTGAAACAGAAGTAAAGATAGATCAGGCAGTTATCGGCTCATGTACAAACGGCAGAATATCCGATCTTAGAGCAGCAGCAGATATATTAAGAGGCAAAAAGGTTGCCAAGGGTGTGAGATGTATTATAATTCCGAGTACACAGAGCGTATATCTTCAGGCAATGCACGAAGGTCTTTTTGATATATTTATTGAAGCAGGTGCAGTTGTTTCCACACCGACCTGCGGTCCGTGTCTTGGGGGACATATGGGTATACTTGCAAAGGGAGAACGTGCAATTTCCACTACAAACAGAAACTTTGTCGGAAGAATGGGACACGTTGAATCAGAGGTATACCTTGCAAGTCCTGCTGTTGCGGCCGCAAGTGCAGTAACAGGCTATATCAGCGATCCTGCAAGGGTATGTCAGAAATAAGAGGGAGGTATATGCATATGAAAGCACAGGGAACTGTACATAAATACGGAGATAACGTGGATACCGATGTTATAATTCCTGCAAGGTATTTGAATACAAGCTCACATAAGGAGCTTGCCTCACATTGTATGGAGGATATTGATATTGACTTTACCAAAAGGGTAAAGGAAGGAGACATAATGGTAGCCGAGAAGAATTTTGGCTGCGGCTCATCACGTGAGCACGCCCCGATTGCTATAAAGGCATCAGGAATAAGCTGTGTTATAGCATCAACCTTTGCACGCATATTCTACAGAAATGCGATAAATATCGGACTTCCTATACTTGAATGTGATGAGGCAGCAAAAGATATTAAGGCAGGAGAGCAGGTGGCAATAGATTTCGATACCGGAATCATAACTAACCTTACAACCGGAAAAGAATATCAGGCTGAGCCGTTTCCACCATTTATACAGGAGATAATCTCTGACGGCGGTCTTATAAAGCACGTAACAAAAAATACCTGAAAGCTTATAAATCAATAAAGATGTATATAAAAACCGATGAAGGATGTTAAAACTTCATCGGTTTTTATATTATTTTCTGCAAAATATGATTGATTTATGGCTTTATCTATATGATAATATTATATAAAAGGGGAGGACTGTGAATGTTAAAAAGAAATTACGTGTTAAAGTTGATTGTTGAGTTTTTGGGTGCAGGTGTTGGGGCAGTTATAGCCGCATTTGCTATAGAGGAATTTCTTGTTCCATGTACGATACTTGATGGTGGTGTTGTGGGAATAGGTATTATGGTCAATAATCTTACAGGCATACCACTGAGTGTACTTACGGTCGTGCTGAATATTCCGTTTATTATAATAGGTGCAAGAAAGATGGGGAGAATGTTCATTGTCAAGGCAGCATATTCCATGCTTGTGTTTTCGATGTTTCTTGATGTGTTCAAGCCTATGGTCAATGCAACTGAGGATTACCTTCTTGCTGTATCCTTCGGAGGAGTTATTCTCGGAGCAGGAGCAGGTCTCGTGATACGTTTCGGAGGGTGTCTTGACGGTACTGAAACAGTTGCAATATTGCTGAATAAAAAATTCAAGCTGCCCGTAGGACAAACGGTTTTGATCTTTAATGTTATAATTTTTGCGGTTGCAGGCTTTGTTTTTGGTCTTGACAGGGCAATGTACAGCTTGCTTACTTATTTCATAACCTCTAAGGTGCTTGATATTGTAGAATCAGGTATGGAGCAGACAAAGGCGGCTATGATAATAACGAATGACGCAAAGGAGATCTCTGAAAAAATATATGAGAATCTTGGAAGAACCGTAACTATAATGGAGGGTGAGGGACTGGTCAGCGGCAAAAAGGTCGTGCTTTACTGCGTACTGACAAGATTTGAGATACACGAGCTTAAAGATATTATAAAAAATATTGACTCATCAGCCTTTATTGCAGTAAGTGATGTTTCTGAGATAATAGGAAATCACGTTAAAAAAACAGGCAGCCTTCATACAGAGGCGGCAAACGCAGATAACGAAAAGCAGTAAGCCATACACAGATGAACAATATGTTTTAAGAAAACTTCCTTTATGATTGGATGCAAAGGGGAGTTTTGCTAGTGATTGTGCATAAGAATCTGCACAGAATTTTTATGGTAAAATTTTCCGTAGATGCTTGACAATATATTCTACAAATTGTAGAATATATTTATACTACATAATGTAGAATGGATGGGATGATGTTGAACGGACTGAAAAAGGGAACGGCTGAGTCTGTATTTGCCGATATTATATGGGCTAACGAGCCTATAAGCTCAAGGGAACTATCTGAAAAAAGTGAGCTGCTTCTCGGTTGGAAAAAAACAACATCCTTTACCGTGTTGAAGAGACTTTGCAACAAGGGAATATTTCAGAATCTTAAGGGAATGGTTACATCACTGATTTCCAGAAATGATTACTATTCTATGCAGAGTGAGAAATTTGTTGATGAAAATTTTAACGGTTCTTTGCCGGCTTTCCTGGCTGCATTCACCTCGCGAAAAAAACTGACTACCCAGGAGGTTGCTGAATTGAGGCGGCTGGTGGATGAATTCCAGGAGGAATTGTAATGAAGGCTGTTTTTCTTTTAATTCTTAATAACAGCATTGCTACTGTTCCTGTGATATTGCTTGTTTTGCTGATGCATTTTTTTCTAAAAAAGATACCGAAAAAATTTATGCTTCTTATATGGGCTGTTGCTGCAATAAGGCTTATAGTGCCTTTTCCGTCAATCAGTGTAGATTCAATGATGAATGTGAATTCGGAATCTGAGAAAAAAACTGAGATCATTTTTCAGGAAACGGAAGAAAAACAGACGAATGATATATTTCAGAATGAAGTAACAGCTACCGACAGTATAAGTGAGGATGTTGAAAAGAACTATAGCAGTAAACCGATAACTCAGACAAATGAGGTGCATAAGGCTGAAAATTCTCAGGTCAATACCGTAATCTCTGATAAAAGCTTTGAGATGCAGACAGCTGAACAGTCTGACGTTCAGGAAGTTTCAGGTGAATTCAAGGCGGAAATTAACAGTAATATATTATGGAATCTGTCAGTAGTGTGGATATTGGGAATTGCGGCAGTTATAATATATGCTGTTGTGAGTTGCGTAAGGCTCAGAATAAGGCTAAGAGGTTCAAAAAGGCTGAATGATAATGTATTCAGATGTAATAATATTGACAGTCCGTTTGTTATAGGAGTCTTAAGACCCTTAATATATCTTCCGTCAACGCTTGCCGAAACAGATGTGAAAAGTGTTCTGCTTCACGAAAATGCACATATAAGGCATTGTGATCATATAATAAAACTTGCTGCTTTTGTTTTGTTGATGGTATATTGGTTTGATCCGTTTATATGGCTTTCGTATATAATTTTCGGAAGAGATCTGGAACTTGCTTGTGACGAAAGAGTAATTAAAAAGTGCGGCAGCGGTATAAAAAAAGAGTATTCAACTGCCCTGATAAACTGCAGTGTGCCCAGAGAGCTTAACGGTTTTTCAACGCTTGCCTTCGGAGAAAAGGCAGTAAAGGAACGGGTGATCAATGTGCTTGGATATAAGAAGCCTACTTTTTTAACAATGGTCATTGGTTTCACAGCATCAGCGCTTGTTTTAGCAGCCTGTGTAGTATCTGATCAGGTTACTGTTTCAGAGACAGAGAGCGTTGCTGACACAGAAGCCTCTGAGGTTATTTCTGTGCAGGATGAGGAATTTGAACAGCTTTTAAAGGATGTTTATAAAATGGTTCCTTCCGAAGAACTTCACATCAAGGGTGAATCATTTGAAAATATAACAAAGGATATAATTTATGATGCCTTTGACCTTATGTATGACGTCATTTACGGAGACCTTAGTGCGGATGAGATCAATGAACAAAAAGATAGGATATGCGCTGCTATAGATGCTCACCCTTATCTGGAAGAAAATTTTAAAACGGAGTTAAGAAAAAACTTTCTCAGCGGAATTGAATATTATACGTTTACACCGGAACAAACCAAGGGTTTGAGCAATGAGGAAATAACTCAGATGAAAGAGAAAATGATAGAAAAAAGGATGGAAGAACAGGGACATGGTGGTTATTTTGGTTATGTTTCAACACGAAAACCGTCAATGCAACGAAATGAAATGCATAAAAGATATGTTGTTTTTTCTGAACTGAGTCCTCATCGTTCTATATGGGAATGGTTCAGCTTTGAAGCTTTTTTTACTTCAGATCAAATGCACGCAACACTTGAGAATGTAATGGACTGTATCGAAAAAGCAGGAAGTGAAGGGGAAAACGAAGAAGATGTTTTTGATTATCTGATTTCTTTGCTTGTAGAGTACACTTTTGATTATGGCTTTTCAGGAAGCGGTGCATACGGGTATAGAAATATGATACTCAAAGGGAAAGATGAGTGGGTGACTTTATCAGGTGATATTGTATATCATCGCTATGATGCTGAAACAGATAAGATCTACAGTCAGTTTTTATACCGCCAAATCAATACTATATACCCTGAATTGAATGATGATGAATTTTTGATGTATTACAGCGGAAAAAAGTACTCAAAAATACCGCATATTGATAAAAACAAGAAGGCACCTGATGAGCTTACGGTTTCTGACGGAACTCTTAAACGGGTGAAATATATACCAAAGAACATTCTCAAAAATCTAATAAAAGAGGTAAAAAAATATTTTCCTGATATAACACAGGAACAGCTTGACCGTTATATTCTGTTCAAAGATGCAATTTACAGTTCGGGCGAAAGCTACCCTTATCTGGAAAGCGTGATAGTAGGTGAGACTGACCCGTCTATTCCCAAACTTACACTTGAAAAAATGAAGCAGATCATAAAGGAAAGCAAGGAAAACCCGAATGTCAGACCAAAGATAAAACATTATGACGACGAACTTCATGATGAATCATATGTCGGGCATTACATAATGATGGAATTGGATAAAGCTCAATATTATTGTGATGTATATACATTGAAAGAAAATGTATATTATCTTGACGGAAATACCGAAAATACACGCACTGAAGAGATTGTAGTAGATAAAAGCGGTGCGAAAGTGACTTACAACAAATATTCTGAAAACGGAGAAAAAATAAAGTCAGAGGTATTATTTGATGTGGGTTATACAGATAATGTTTGATAATAAGTATTAATTACTTTCTGGAAATAATATCCTGCAAAGAAGGCACTGCATAATCTGTGGTGCTTTTTTTGCACAAGCGTTGCTAAGGCTCTTTTAAAAGGCTGATAGGTAAAAAGGTATTATCAGTCGGACTTCAGCTTGTGAATTGTTTCAGATAAGTATAAACTTTGATGAACGGTTTCAAAGTAGTTCAGGCAGTCAGATAAGACTATCATTTCAATTATAAGATCTCATTGTAAATATTGTCCAAAACAAAAATTGCACGACAGCATATCAGCCGCCGTGCAATTTTTGTATATTAACGGTATTTTTCTATTGTTGAAAGAAGCTCTTCAGTTTTGTCTGTTTTCTCCCATGATACATCAAGGTCTTCACGCCCCATATGACCGTATGCTGCAAGTTGTCTGTAAATTGGCTTATCAAGCTCCAGATTCTTGATTATTGCAGCAGGGCGAAGGTCGAATACGGTATCAACGGCTTTTGCGAGTATTTCATCAGATACAACACCTGTGCCGAAGGTATCAATCATAACCGAAACAGGCTTTGCTACTCCGATAGCATAGGAAAGCTGTATCTCGCATTTTGAAGCAAGCTTTGCGGCTACAATATTCTTTGCTGCATATCGTGCGGCATAGGCTGCACTTCTGTCAACTTTTGTCGGGTCTTTTCCCGAAAATGCGCCGCCGCCGTGACGTGAATAACCGCCGTATGTGTCAACAATTATCTTTCTGCCTGTCAGACCTGTGTCGCCGGCAGGGCCGCCTATTACAAAACGTCCGGTAGGATTAACAAGGATTTTTGTGTTATCGTCCAAAAGCTTCTTTGGAATGACAGGTTCTATTACATATTTTTTTAGATCTGCACGTATAGTATCTATATCGGCATCCTCTGAATGCTGTGTTGATATAAGAACGGTGTCTATTCTTACGGGCTTGTTGTTCTCATCGTATTCAACAGTTACCTGAGTTTTTCCGTCAGGACGAAGGTAAGGGAGTGTGTTGTTCTTACGCACCTTTGCAAGATGTTTTGCAAGCTTATGAGCAAGAGAAATGGGCAGAGGCATCAGTTCAGGTGTTTCATCACACGCATAGCCGAACATAATTCCCTGATCTCCTGCACCGGTACGGTTGAGCTTATCTTCCTCGCCGTCACGGTACTCGAATGATTTATTAACGCCCATTGCTATGTCTGGAGACTGTGTATTGATAAATGATCTTATTTTGCATGTATTGCCGTCAAATCCGCTTTCAGGGCTGTTATAGCCGATTGAATTGATTACATCTCTTGCGGTTTTCTCAACGTTGATTTCTGCTTTGGTTGAAATTTCTCCCATTATATTGATAATGCCGGCTGCTGCTGTGACTTCACAGGCAACGTGAGCTTTTGGATCCTGTCTGAGTATTTCGTCAAGAACCGCATCAGAGATCTGATCGCACATTTTGTCTGGATGTCCTTCTGTTACTGATTCGGATGTAAAAAGATAGTGTGCCATTTTTATTGTCCTTTCTGTTCCTATCCGTAAAAAAGCCGTCCGGTTTACCGAACGGCTGTAATATTGCTCATCTTTCGGTTACACCGCAGGAATTAGCACCTTACTTTGTTTTAAAAGCAGGTTGCCGGACGTCACAGGGCCTGTTCCCTCAGTCACTCCGGATAAGTTATATAATATTTAATTTCAAGAAAATTATAACATTCAGAAAGTATTATGTCAATGAAAAATGTCAGAGTAAAAAAGTTTGTGTCTTTTAAATAAAAATTATGTTGAAAATGGAAGGTTTCGGTATTTATTGAATATTTGTTTTTGTTGTTTTGAACAGGTGTTTTAATATATATTATTTTTCGGCAGGCATAAAATTCTTATAGATTTTTTTAATTACATTGTATTTCTTGTGAGCATAAGTAAACATAAACGCGAATTTGGTGCAGCAGTCGCTGTTAATTATGACACGAAAATCAATTTTTAAAATATGACAGTTGAAATTTTGCGAACTCTTCTTTTTAAAATTATTTAATGAGCTTACAACTACAGATCCGGAAAATATTCAGCGGTTTAGGAAAGGTATATGTGGCAATCCCCCTTTTTTCGCTGGAAAAGTTTTTGCCTCATGTAACATCCCCAACTACACTGATTTTTATTCAATTTTTAAGGAGGGTATTGACAAAGTAAGGAGGATATAGTATAATCTAAAAGCAGTGTAAAGCTAAAGGCTTTACACAATGGCGAAATAAGGGATATGATAAAGCATATCCGCAGCGGAGGTTATGCTGTATGTCAAAGAATTTTGAGGTTTCCGCATTGCTGGATTATTACGGTATGCTTCTGACGGATAAACAGCGTGAGGCGGTTGAGCTGTATTATAATGAAGATCTTTCGCTTGGTGAGATAGCTGAAAATCTCGATATTTCAAGGCAGGGAGTGCGTGACAGCGTTAAACGTGCTGAGGCGGTGCTCTTTGAGGCTGAGGAAAAGCTTGGCCTTCTGAAAAAGAACAGGGAAATACACGAACATCTTGATGAGATAAGACGAAATATCGATATAATAGATGAGCTTAATATAAAAAGATACCGCTCAAATGATATAAATGAAAGCATAAAGGTTATCCTTAAGGAGCTTGAAATGCTTAACGAACTGTGAGGAGTGTGAGATATGGCATTTGAGGGACTTTCCGAAAAGCTGAGTGCAGCTTTTAAAAGACTGAGAAATAAAGGTAAGCTGACAGAGAGCGATGTTAAAAGTGCAATGCGTGAGGTTCGTATGGCACTGCTTGAGGCTGACGTTAACTATAAGGTGGCAAAGGATTTTACGGCAAAGGTTACGGAACGTGCTGTTGGTGCGGATGTAATGGAAAGCCTTACTCCGGCACAGATGGTTATAAAGATAGTTAATGAGGAACTTACGGCTCTTATGGGTGCTGAGGAAACAAGACTGAATTTTGCGGGTAAGCCGCCCACAATTGTTATGATGTGTGGACTTCAGGGCTCAGGTAAAACAACTCATAGTGCAAAGCTTGCAAAAATGATGAAAAAGCAGGGACACCGTCCGCTGCTTGTTGCCTGCGATGTTTATAGACCTGCCGCAATTGAACAGCTGAAGGTTGTAGGCGGACAGGCTGGAGCTGCAGTTTTTGAAATGGGAAGAGAAGATCCTGTTACAATAGCCAGGTCAGCGGTTAAACACGCAAAAGATTACGGTAATGATATTGTTATTCTTGATACGGCAGGACGTCTGCATATAGATGAAAAGCTTATGGATGAGCTTAAAAATATCAAGTCAGAGGTGAAGCCTGACGAGATATTGCTTGTTGTTGACTCAATGACAGGTCAGGATGCTGTAAATGTTGCAAAGTCGTTTGACGATCTGCTCGATATAAGCGGCGTTATCCTTACCAAGCTTGACGGTGATACAAGAGGCGGTGCGGCACTTTCTGTAAGAGCAGTAACCGGTAAGCCAATAAAATTTGCAGGTATCGGTGAAAAGCTGGATGATCTTGAGGTTTTCCATCCTGACAGAATGGCGTCAAGAATACTCGGAATGGGTGATGTGCTGACTCTTATAGAGGATGCTGAAAATCGTCTGGATCAGAAAAAGGCCGAGGAAATGGCAAGAAAGTTCCAGCAGAATAAATTTGATATGAACGATCTTTATGAACAGCTTCAACAAATAAAGAAGATGGGTTCAATAAAAAATATCCTCTCAAAGCTTCCCGGAGTAGACAAGCAGATAAGAGATATGGATTTTGACGATAGACAGATGGATCGTATCGGTGCGATAATTTCATCTATGACAAATAAGGAACGTGAGAATCCGGAAATCATAAATGCACCGCGCAAACGCAGGATTGCAGCCGGCAGCGGTATGAAGGTTGAGGACGTCAATCGTCTGATGAAGCAGTTTGAGGAAATGCAGAAGTTTATGAAGAGTATGAACTCAAGAAATAAGTTCGGCAAAAGAAAAAAGCTTCCCGGACTTGGAGGTATGCCTATGAATCAGAGTATGCTTCACGGCAAGGGAAGCAGCAAGCGTAAGAAATGATTCTTTTATGAATTATAATCAGGTTATTCATCCAATGAAAAATTGGTGAAAATATAAAAAGACAGTGCAGAGCACAATGTCAGAACATTCGGAGGTAAATAAAATGGCAGTTAAGATCAGACTTCGTCGTGTCGGAGCAAAGAAAACACCTTTCTATCGTGTAGTGGTTGCCGATTCAAGGTATCCTCGTGACGGCAGATTCATTGAGGAGATCGGTACATACAATCCCCTTGTTGAGCCGTCAGAATTCAAGGTAGATGCTGATAAGGCAAAGAAATGGATTGCAAACGGCGCACAGCCCACAGATACAGTAAAGGCACTTTTGAAGAAGAACAACATCATCTGATGTTGCCGCTCGGAGGGAAAAATGAAAGATTTACTGGTATCTATAGTTAAAGGTCTTGTAGAACAGCCCGATTCTGTTGATGTAACCGTTGATGAGAAAAACGAAGAGGGCATTACAGTATATCATCTTCACGTTGCTGAGGATGATATGGGCAGAGTTATCGGCAGACAGGGACGTATTGCTAAGGCTATACGTACTGTAATGAGAGCTGCTGCTGCAAGAAACGAAGAAAAAATTCAGGTTGAGATCGACTGATCTTAAATCCGGAGAGAAGTCTGAATACGGACTTCTCTTTTTTGTTATTAAAAACCTGAAAATTCAGTCGTGCATTATATTTTTAATGCTGACTGTCCATTTTGTATGATGATGATAACTAATTATAATCAGAGGCTGAAGGAGGTTTATATGAAAAAACAGTATATAGAAGCGGGAAAAATTGTTGGAACACACGGCCTCAGGGGTGAGGTAAGGATAGATCCGTGGTGTGACAGTGCTGAATTTTTGTGCGGATTTAAAAGACTTTATTATTCTGACGGCACAGAGCTGAGGGTGAAAAGTGCAAGAGTGCATAAAAATATTGCTGTTGTGCTTTTTGACGGTACAAGCAGCATTGAACAGGCTGATATGTTCAGAGGTAAAATAGTGTATATAAACCGCGATGATGCACATCTTCCGGAAGGAACACATTTTATTCAGGATCTGATCGGACTGAGAGTGACGGATTATGACGACGGAGAGTATTATGGTGACATAACCGAGGTTATAAAAACCGGAGCAAATGATGTGTATCAGGTGACAAAAAACAGCAGGAATTACCTTGTTCCGGTTATACCTGATGTTGTGATCCAAAAGGATATTGATGGCGGTGAGATCAAAATAAAGCCGCTTAAGGGGATCTTTGAAGATGAGGATTGATATAATAACGTTGTTTCCTGAAATGTGCAATACAGTTCTTGATGAAAGTATAATAGGCAGAGCGAGAAAAAAAGGAGCAATGGAGCTTGAATGTCATCAGCTTCGTGATTTTGCGTTTGATAAGCACAAAAGGGTGGATGATACAACATATGGCGGCGGTATGGGAATGCTTATGAAGGCAGAGCCTATTGCCTTGTGCTTTGAGTCTTTATGCAATAGCCTTGGAAAAAAACCTCATTTTATATATATGTCCCCAAAGGGCAGAGTGCTTACTCAGCAAAGAGTAAAGGAGCTTTCAGAGCTTGACAACATAGCTATTCTTTGCGGACATTATGAGGGTGTTGATCAGAGAGTGCTTGACAGCTTTGTTGATGAAGAAATCTCAATAGGGGATTATGTACTTACAGGCGGAGAATTGCCGGCACTCATACTGACAGACGCTGTATGCAGGATGCTTCCTGGGGTGCTTTCTGAGGATGTCTGTTTTGAAGAAGAAAGTCATTTTAACGGACTACTTGAATATCCTCAGTATACAAAGCCGCAGGAGTGGAGAGGTATGACTGTACCGGAGGTGCTTATGAGCGGACATCACGCAAATATTGATAAATGGCGATATGAACACTCACTCATTGAAACTGCACGTCTTCGTCCGGATATGCTTGAAAAGCTTGAGCTGTCTGATAAGGATATACAGCTGTTGAAAAATGAAGGAATTATTTGACAAGAGGTTATTATTGTACTGTTTTGTGTAAAATACGACAATATATAAAAACGTGCTTTTATATGAAAATATGACCAATATACTCATAAAATGACAAAAAAATATTTTTCTGAATGAGAATATTGGTGTGTGTATTTGTTTATAAAAGAAAAATAATCTGACAAAATGAATAAATATGAGTGATTGTTTTTTGGAGTTAATAAAAAATTTAAAAAGTCTATTGATTAAATTAATATAATTTTATATCATTATTAAATAAATAATATAAAAAATCAACAAATATAGAAGTATGATTCTAATAAAGAATATATCAACGAAAAAAAGAGAATAAATATGCAATATAAACTAAAATATATGCAAAAGCAAGCTGATATATTGCTATTTCTGTTTTAAGAAGACTAAAAATTTTCAACAATTTTAGCATTGTGCACAAATCAAAGCTTGACAATAAGTTTTTAAATCGTAAAGAAAACCAAAGTTTTATAAAATGGTTGACCAACGATTAAATTATGTTATAATTGTAGTATACATTAAGAAAAGGATATTGAAATATCCTTTGGAGAAAGCATTAATGTTTTTGGGGTTATTTAATTGTGAGGAGGAATATTTATGTACGTTAAGGAAGTAATGGTGCAGAATCAGGTAGGTCTTCACGCTCGTCCTGCAACTTTCTTTATCCAGAAGGCTAATGAGTTCAAGTCTTCAATATGGGTTGAAAAGGAAGAGAGAAGAGTAAATGCAAAGAGCCTTCTTGGTGTTTTGTCACTTGGTATCGTTGGCGGTACAACCATTAAGGTAATGGCTGACGGTGCAGATGAGGAAGCAGCTGTTGACAGCCTTATCAAGCTCATACAGTCAGGTTTCTCTGAGTAATTAAATTGAAAAAGAGCATCGCCGAGAGCGATGCTTTTTTTATGTCTGCTTGTCGGCGAACCGCGGCACTAAGTTTAACAACAAAGGCAGTATTATTGAAGGAAGAACTGTTGTTTACGTCCTTACTCCTATATAAAAAAGCGGCGGCTTGCCGGACAAAATGGTATAAAGTAAATATGTGCGTTTTATTTATCTGTCCGTTTACATAAACCTCTTCCGAAAACACGACGCAGGGAGTGAGTGGAAGAGTGAATTGCGATCGGCGTATGTTTGGTTTGGGAACTCAAAGCGTAACACAGCGAAGCAAATGCGAATTGTCGCGTGCGGTCACGCGTTCGCATATGAATTTTTGTCACGCGTCCGCAGATGAATTTTGGGGTTGATTATAAGCAAACAGTATGATAAAATAAAAAAGATAACGAAATCAGGAGGAAAGAATATTATGTCAGGACATTCAAAATGGAGTACGATCAAACGTAAAAAGGAAAAAACTGACGGTGCAAGAGCCAAAATCTTTACAAAAATCGGAAGAGAGCTTGCAGTTGCAGTACGTGAGGGCGGCGGTGCAGATCCTGCGTCTAACTCAAAGCTTCGTGAGTGTATTGCAAAAGCAAAGGCTAATAATGTGCCTAATGATAATATAGAGCGTATCATAAAAAAGGCAGCAGGCAGTGCTGACGGCAGTAATTACGAATCTATTACATATGAGGGATATGGTCCTTGCGGTATCGCAGTTATCGTTGAAACACTGACTGATAACAGAAATCGTACAGCAGGTGATGTTCGTCATTATTTCGATAAGTTTGGCGGCAACCTCGGTACACAAGGCTGCGTTTCCTTTATGTTTACACAGAAAGGTCTTATTGTTATCGAGAAAGAGGATAATGAAGAAGATAAGGTTATGGAGGATGCACTTGAATCAGGTGCAGAGGATTTCTCCGCAGAATCATCAGATGTGTATGAAATATATACAGCTCCCGAGGATTTTAGTGCTGTAATGGAGGGACTTGAGGCAAAGGGCTATGAATTTGTTTCTGCTGATGTTTCAATGATACCTTCAACTTATACTAAAATTGATGATCCTGAAGCGGCTGAAAAAATGCAGAAGCTTCTTGATATTCTTGATGATAACGATGATGTTCAGAATGTTTATCACAACTGGGATATGCCTGAAAGTGATGACGAGGACTGACCTGAATAAAATAAGCTTTAAAGCAGACACGATAGAGCTTAAGGACAGCTTTATCGTGTCTTTAAGTATTCATTGATGTTTTAAAGATTGAAATATGAAAAAAAGAGTGTTGAAAATAATACTGATAATTGTTGGTGTGATAATATCAGTAATGATCGTGCTGACCGTTCTTGTGCTGACAAAGATCATACATATCAATAAAATGTTTGTTTCAGACAGAGATATAATCGGTGTTGATATATCTGAATTTCAGAATGTTGTTGATATGAAAAAGCTTTCCGAACAGAATATATCCTTTGTATATATCAGGGCAACAGAGGGCAGCACATATCAGGATGCAAGGTTTAGAGAAAATTGGGAAAATGCACATAAAGAGGGTTTGTCTGCCGGTGCGTATCATTTTTTCTCATTTGATAGCAGCGGTGAGGCACAGGCACGCAATTTTATAAAAACAGCAGGCAAGCAGCTGAAGGGCGACCTTTTGCCTGTGGTGGATTTTGAATATTACGGAGATAAGGAAAAAAATCCTCCCGAAAAAAATCGGGTTTTAAAGGAACTTCGTATATTCCTTGATATAATTGAAAAGGAATATGGGGTAAAACCTATGATATATACAATGAAAAATATATACGGAAAATATCTTGACGGAGAGCTTGAGGGCTATCCTATGTGGGTACGTAATGTCTTTTATCCTGCTGATTTTGACGGCTGGGGCAAATGGACTTTGTGGCAGTATTTGGATACTGCACAGCTTGATGGATATTCCGGCGGAGACAAGTATATTGATATGGACGTGCTTGGGAAAAATATAACTCTTGAGGATATTATGATAGGATCATAGGTTTTCTGATTGAGCAGTTTTTGATGCACGGTCAAATTAAGGTCAATATGATTTTCTTAAGTGTTGTACAGATATGAGCTTGTACTCTGGCTGATAATTGAATCGGTAGGTGCAGTAAAGAAAAATGTGACGGTGAAATAATATGGCAATTGTTACTGTTAACGGACTGTCAATGGAATTTGGTGAACAAAAGCTTTTTGATAAAATGAGCTTTGAGGTGCAAAACGATGACAGAATTGGACTTATTGGCGTGAATGGCTGCGGTAAAACAACGCTTTTCAAGCTGCTTACGGGTGAGCTTATTCCCTCAGGAGGAAATATTGTTCTGAATAAAAACACTTCCATAGGTTATATGGAGCAGCACGTATGCAGGAATCCGGAAATATCCGCATATGATGAAGTACTTACCGTGTTCTCTGAGCTTATGGATAACGAAAAGGAGATTGAGCTTATTAATGCAAGGATAAGCGCCGGGACTGAAAATATAGAAAGCCTTGTTGAAAGACAAGCATTTCTTAATGATGAATTCAAAAGAAAAGACGGACTTACATATCGTTCAAGAGCAAGATCAGCACTTCTTGGGTTGGGTTTTGATGACGCTCAGATGCAACTGCCTGTAAGTTCACTCAGTGGAGGACAGCGTGCAAAGCTTCAGTTGGCAAAGCTGCTGCTTGGAGGAGCAAACTTCCTTTTGCTTGATGAGCCTACTAACCATCTTGATACTCATTCCGTTGAATGGCTTGAGGACTATCTTATAAATTCAAAATGTGCTTATATAGTAATATCTCACGACAGATATTTTCTTGATAAGGTAACGACAAGAACTTTTGAACTTGAAAATAGAAAAATGACAGCGTATAAAGGAAATTATTCAGCATATCTCCCTCAGCGTGATGAAAGACGTCTTGCTGCACAGAGAGTGTATGATAATACTGTAAAGGAAATCAACAGGCTTGAAGGGATTATAGAACAACAGCACAGGTGGAATCGTGAAAAGAATATTAGAACAGCTGAAAGTAAACAGAAAATTGTAGATAAGCTGACAAAAGAGCTTGAAAAGCCTGAAAATTCACCTCAGGCTATGACCTTAAAGCTTGGAATAAATAATCAAAGCGGTGAGG
The DNA here is from genome assembly GCA_902786345.1 of uncultured Ruminococcus sp. Lineage (GTDB taxonomy): Bacteria > Bacillota > Clostridia > Oscillospirales > Acutalibacteraceae > UBA1213. Next base: position 25,728 of record CADACB010000004.1, read on the forward strand.
ATGTTCTTGAGGTCAGGGATGTTTCACTTGGGTTTGGAGATACAATGCTTTTTGAAAATGTATCTATGGAGATACACAGAGGGGAAAAGATATTTATTCTCGGTCCCAATGGCTGCGGAAAAACCTCACTAATAAAAACGTTGCTTGGTGAATATACAGCCCGTAGCGGCAGGATAAAATATGGTGTTGGTGTTAAGACAGGCTACTACGATCAGATACAAAGGGGAATGGATAGCAGTAAAAGTGTATTCGATGAGATAGCAGACCATTTTCCGTCTATGACTAATACGGAAATAAGGAGCACTCTTGCACGCCTTCTTTTCAAAAATGATGATGTATTCAAGCCCTTGAGCACACTCAGCGGAGGTGAGCGTGCAAAGGTGCTGCTGACAGAGCTTATGCTTTCTAAGGCTAATTTTTTGCTTCTGGATGAGCCTACCAATCATCTCGATATAAATTCCTGTGAAGCCCTTCAGAATGCATTATCAGAATACGAGGGAACATTGCTTATAGTGTCTCACGACAGATATTTGATAAACAGTCTTGCAGATAAGATATTTTATCTTACACCGGATGGAATAGAATCTTTTGAAGGTAACTATGAAAGTTTTATTGCAAGATTTCATCCGTTTTTTGCAAAGCCTGTACAGAAAACAAAGCAGCCAGAAAAGCAAAATGAATATAAAAACAAAAAAGAGCGTGATGCTCTCAGAAGAAAAAACAAGGTAAGGCTTGCTAAGTTGGAGAATGAGATCTCGGTTCTTGAGGACAGACTTAACGAACTGAATGAATCTCTTAATGATCCTGAAAATACAAGTGACTATGAAAAAACTCTTGAACTTACAGCTTCAATTGAGTCTGAACAAAGAAAGCTTGATGAAATGTATGAACAATGGGAGGAGATAAGCCTGTGGCTTTCTGAAGATTCACAGTAAAAAAGCACGGTCTTACGACCGTGCATAAACATCATTTATTGTAAAACTGTGTTTTCATCAAAAACAAATGGTTTAATATCCTCAAGAAATTCTGTCGGAGGATCTTCATCCGGAATCTCAAGCGTCATAGGATTTGTTATATCAAGACTTATAATTCCGATAAGTGAATGAGCGTCTATTGTGTATATGTCAGAAATAAGGTTTATTTTAAGCTTGTCATATCTTGCAGTCATCGCCGCAAATTGTTTTACCTTTGAAAGGTCCTGCAAAAAAATTCTTGTAGTATACATAATTTGACCTCCGATTTTCTGTTTTTGTGTAATCACCCTGTTTTCAAGTGTTCATTATGCTATCATTTTAACAGTAATTTTTGTTTAGGTCAACCGAAAAAATCAAAAAATCCGACCTGATTCCCCCTTTTCTAAAATTTTGTATCAAGAGCTATTTTTTATTATAATATAATAATTTTTTTAGTTCTTTATGACTATGCGAGAGGATATGCTATGAAAGTAAAAATTTTTACACTGGGTTGCAAGGTGAATCAATTTGAGTCTCAGGCAATGCTCAGAGATCTTACTGACTGTGGTTGGGAGCTTGCGAATGACAACGAGACTGCTGATGTTTCAGTTATAAACTCGTGTGCAGTAACAAAGGTAAGTGAACAAAAAGCAGTAAAGCTTATACACCGGCTGAGAAGGGAAGCACCAAATACAGTTATAGTACTTACGGGCTGTATGGCGCAGGCTTTTCCTGAATCAGGAAGTGTACTTTCTGAAGTCGATATTGTTCTTGGCAACAAACGCCGGTCCGCTCTTATACCCGTCCTTAACAAATACTTTGAGGATAAAAAAAGACTTACCTTTGTTGAAGCATATGAAAAAAAAGATATTTATGAGAGTTTGTTTGTTGACGATTTTGTTAACAGGACAAGGGCATTTCTGAAAATAGAGGATGGCTGTAATCGCTTTTGTTCATATTGTATTATTCCCTATGCAAGGGGAAGAGTGCGCTCCTGTTCACTGGAATATATTGAAAAAGAAGTTAAAGCCTTTGCCGCAAACGGATATCAAGAAATCGTAATTATCGGAATAAATTTGTCATCATTCGGAAGTGATAACGGGCTTAAATTTTCAGATGCCGTAAGAACAGCCTGTGAAAGTGCGGATATACGAATAAGGCTTGGTTCTCTTGAACCTGAATCTATGGATATGGATACACTGAGAGTGTTTTCTCAGTATAAAAATTTCTGTCCGCAGTTTCATCTTTCGCTTCAAAGCGGCTGTGATGCAACACTAAAGCGTATGAACAGACATTATACTTCTAAGGAATACAGCAGAATAGTCGGCAACATTCGTACAGTTTTTGATAATCCTGCCGTTACGACTGATGTAATGGTAGGATTTGCAGGTGAAACGGAGGATGAGTTCCGTCAGTCACTTGATTTTGTTGAAAAAACAGGTTTTGCCAAGGTACATATTTTCCCGTATTCACGGCGGCCTGGTACTGCTGCAGATAAATATCCGGATCAGCTTTCTCCTGATGTAAAAAAGAGGAGAGCTGCCGAAATGGCATTGGTTACCGAAAGGTGTACGGCTGAATTTATGCGCTCTCAGATTGGCAGGACAGAGTCTGTGCTGATAGAGGGAAGAAATAAAAACGGCTTATATGAAGGCTATACTATGAATTATACGCCTGTTTTTATCAAAGCGGATGACAGCGTTGTGGGCAAGGTTATAAATGTGAAGCTAACAGAGCCTTTCAGTGATCATTGTGTCGGCATACTCATTTGATCTGCATCATTAACGTTCGGTTGTTTATATAATTATGTATTACTTATTGGGCAGTGATTGTTTTCTGTTTTCTTATTAAATAATTATCTTTAATACCGTTATATTGCACAATTTTTAAAATAATTTGAAAAAATATATTGAAAATTTTTTCATAAAGTGTATAATTATATATGTAGTATTTGAGAATCATCAGGTTCATAATATCGGAGGTAATGAAATGAAACGCAGACAGTTTTTTGCAATTTTAACAGCTATGGTACTTGTTGTAAGCACATCAGCAGTTCTTACAGGCTGTGCAGGCAGATCTTATTATTATAAAGACGGTGTATTCACTGAGATAGTAGAGGATTCAGAGGAAGCAACTGCTGCTTCATCTGCTGCGTCGTCAACAAGTACAGAATCCAGTTCTAGTGAGTCTTCAGCGACAGAGTCATCTGATGAGTCATCCACAGAGTCATCTACAGAGTCCTCTGCCGAGTCATCCACAGAATCATCTGTTGAGACTCCCGCTGAATCATCCGAAGAGTCCTCTGCCGAGTCTTCAGAGGAGTCCACTGCTGAATCATCTGAAGAGTCCTCTGAGAAGAAAGAGGGAATAATAGCTACAATCAAGTTCAAGAAGCCTGATAATTGGGGCGATGAAGTAAAGGTTATGGTTTCAGGTGACAGAGCTATGAAAGCGACAAACGGAAGCGTTCCTATGGAGCTTGGTGATGACGGATTGTATACATATGATGTTCCCGGCAAGACATATGATACTGACGAAGAAATTGAAAATCCTATAGTTAACTTCTTTGGCAAAGTTGACGGAAAAATTGTTCAGTATCCAAAGAATTCTGAGAGACTTGATGTTGTAGATGGTAATACATATGAAGTAGAAGAATAACAGTATTTTCTATATATGAGATGTTATCTGCAATGTTTCAATAGTGTTTATATAAGACTGTTCCTGTTGGAGCGGTCTTATTTTTCGGTTAAGATAGTTTAAGTGTAAGACAAAAAATGTGACGGATAGATTCTTATGATAAAATTATTCAAAAATATCATATACAAATTACAAAAAAATATATGTACAATTAAATTATTTTATGTTATAATATTACAAATAAATTCTGTGCCGGTAAAGAATCCGGTTTAAGATTACAAAAATGGGGAGGTAAATTACATGGCAAAAAAACAGACAGCTGAAAAAAATAATGACCCTCAGGGTTGGGAAAGCATTCGTAAAAAGGTAAAAGATACGAAGGCAGAGATTTTAATATTAAATGTTGCGATAATTATTCTTGGTATACTTATGATAGCAATGCCGGAACAATTCAGTCAATTTATGGCACAGATAATTGGTGTAGGTCTGATTGTCTGGGGATTTTTAAGATGCATTTCCTTTGTCAGACTCAAGAATGAGGAAATGTTTGGCTCATACGCACTTGTTCAGGGGACGGCAATGTTGGGATTTGGTGTGTTCTTTCTGACACAGCCCGATAAGTTCAATAATCTTCTTAATCTTATACTTTCCTTAGGTATACTTGTGATAGCTGTACTTAAGGTGCAGAACGCTATTAATTATCTGAAATTAAAAATAAGCAAATGGTGGCTTCATCTGCTCTCTGCTGTGATCATAATGGCATTTGGTATTGTTGCAATTGTTAAACCCGGAAATATTGCAGAAAATGTTGCATTGATAATAACCGGCTGTGCATTTGTGATAAGCGGCATATGGGATAATGTTTCTGTTATGATAATGTCAAAGTTTATAAAGAAAACAGCTAAGGCACTCGAAAACGGCAGCCATTATGTTGATGTTGAGGCTAAGGATGACAACGACAAAAAAAACAATAAGAAAAAGAAAAGCAAGAATAACGAAGAAACCAAGAACTTCGATGATGACGGCTTTGACGATCTTGATTACGGTGACGGCTTATAATAGGTTGTTCGTATATAATAAAAAGGAGCGGACTTTACATCCGCTCCTTTTTTCGTAGTTATTTTCCTTTAGGCGGCTTTATGGCAACTCCTGGCAGTTCAGGTATTACCAGCCCGGTGTTTTGTTCAGACTGTTCAAGTCTTGTCAGGTCTTCATATAAAACATAAAGAGTCTGAACACCGTTTTCAAGGATAAAATAATGTTTTATGTAGGGTACAAGAAGGGCTAAAAGTGCAGCCAACAGTGCAAGCACACCATAGCTCGGATAAAAAAGTATCAGTATGAATACCGACATTGTCAGCATTGCAAACAATATCGTTACCAGAAGATGTATAAGTCTCTCGTGCTGCCAGAAGCTAATTTCTGTGAGCAGCTCTTTTTTTTGTGCTTCAATATTTTCTGTTGCTTTGCCGCTTTCAATAAGAAGTTGGAGAGCACTTATATATTCCTTAAGTTTTTTGCCCATTTTTAAGACCTGTCCTTTTTTATTTTTCTCTCCATAACGTATTCTTTACAAACAAACCCGCTGCCAATGTCAGTGTCAACAGCTTTTGTTTTGGTAAAGCCAAGATGTTCATAAACATTTATGGCAAAATAGTTTTCCCGTTCTACGTTTAACCTCAGTTTTTTTATATTACTCAAACCTACATCATCAGAATTACCGGATTTCAAGAGTTTATCCAGTCTGTCAATTGCTTTTTTGGCAAGTCCCTGACGTCTGTATTCGGCTTTTATGTATAGCCGTGAAATAAAAACATAGTCGCTATACATTTTGTAACACATATAGCCTGCAAAACTCCCGTCGGAGATAAGCATAAAATAAATATTGCCCTCTGACATCTGACGTTTAAGAGCTTCTTTCGATTGATATTTTTCAAGCATATAATCTATCTGCTGTGGTGAAAAAATATCCCTGTAATAGTTATGCCATACATGATTGGCAGCCTCTTCAATTTCAACTATCTGCTTTTCAGTAGCAACAGGCATTACATCAAATTTCATTATAAACCCCCCAAAAATGATTCGTGTAAGCAGTTGATTCCGGAAATAGGCAGTATTCCGATATTTAATTGTTATTGCGTTCGATATGAACACTAGTCACTCTGACATCAACAAGCTCGTCCTGACTATCGGTAAGATCCAGTGGAGCTTTCTTTGTATACTCATAAGGCTCAGTTTTGCCGTTATGTTTATATCCATTATAGATGAAGTATACGGTAATACCAGTAACTACAGCACTGATACCGAAGGATATAAGAATTATTTTTACCCAGCTTACAGATTTGTCTTTTTTCTTACCAGACTTATCCGTTTTGTTATCATTGGCAATGGGTTTAATATCAAGGCTTGCATCGTTATTTTCATCAAATGCCAAAGTCTGAACAGCTGCATCAGTGTTTATGTCTGAAGAAACATTTTGGGCAGCAGATACACTCAGAGCACCTATGCCTATGACTGCGGCTGCAGCTAAGATCGCCGCTGCGGATGAAAGGAAGTGTTTTTTCTTCATGACAGGAAATAACCTCCTAATATACAGATTGCCATAAGGACAATGAACATTGCCGCTCCAAAGGCTGCAAGTTTTCCTTTGCTGACCGGAAGCTCACCGTAGTTTTTACCGGTCTGACCGTTCATAGCATAGAGGAAATTCTTGCCCTCATAATTGAATGTCATCATCCACACGGGCAGCATAGCATAATCCCAGGACTCCTTAAGTGTTTTTACATTACAGCTGTCAACTTTTACGTTATCATAGCCTTTTATGGTTGACTTGTATATCTTTTCGGCATACACTTTAAGTTCGTTGTCAACATCAGACTGACAGTCAGTTCTTTCAGTATTTCTCTTTTCTGCAAGAAAGCCCGAGAGATATGCCATTGTGAATTTTTTATAATCCTTATCGTCATACGGATTTACATATTTTAGAGCTTTACTGTTATCGCCCTCAAGTGCAGGATGAGGAAAGTCCTTGAAGTCAATCTTTCCTTCACGCTTTACCTTATATGTTTTTGTTTCCGTATATTCGTAGTCACCTTCAGTCCAGGTACGTATGTTTTCGGCTGTTGCAAAAAGGTTACCGTCCTTAAGTGAATCTACAAGCCAGTATGGATAATAAACGCCTTTCATCATATCAAGCTGTGCACTGGATATGAAGTTTTTTGGAAGAAAGTGTTTTTTCTTACAGAAATCAAAAAATTTTTGCTGTGCATCTTCCTCAGAGATCATAAACGGGATAACTCTGTTTGGCTTGAAGGTACCTGTAAGTCTGTTTGACAGAACAACAGGATTATGACAATAGACACAGAATGTTGCAGCGGTAGTTTTGTCTGCGATTACTTCTGCACCGCAGCTTTCACAGGTATACATAACTGTATTGGCTGCGAAGTCTTCAAATCCTTCAGGAACATCCTGAGCATCAGCTTCTTCGTTGACAGCTTCGTTGGTTTCAAGCTGTTCATCCAATTTGCCGAAGTGCTTTTCCAGTTCCTCTTCGGTAAATTCACTGCGGCAGTATTCACAATAGAATTTCAGCTTCTGAGCATTATATTGCAGCGGGCCGCTGCAGTTGATACATTTATATGAAATAGTTTCCATAAGCTGATATTGTGCCTCAGGGCACTTTTCTCACCTCTTTTAAAATATAAATAAAAGGCTGCCCTTATCGGCAGAACGTGCCGATAAGGGAGTATTCATTTAAGCTGTGTGATTATTACTGAAAATCAGCGTCGTTAATTGGATCACCGCAGTTCGGGCAGAACTTTGGTATAGCTTTATTCATATCAGGCTCAAAACCGCATTTATCACACTTTATCTTTTTGGGTGCAGTTGGTTTAGGCTTACCGCAATTTGCACAGAACTTACCCATATTATTGTTTCCGCAGTCTGGGCAAACCCACGAGTCATCGCTCTTTGGTTCCGGCTTTGGCTTACCGCAGTTTGCACAGAACTTGCCTGTGTTGCCGTTGTGACCGCACTCACAGTTCCAGCCGTTATTTGTCGGTGCTGCCTGTGGCGCCGGCTGCTGTACTTGCGGCTGTTGCATCTGCTGTTGCTGTTGCATCTGCATCTGCTGCATATTTGTCTGTGAAGCAGAGCCCATAAATCCGCCTGCCGCGTTCATACCCATACCAACGCCCATAAAGCCTGCCATAGCGCCGTTTGAGTTTGAACCGGCATTCTCAATACCTCTTGCGATAGAGGTCTGAACAAAGGTTTCACGCATACTTGGGTCGTTGAAGATAGCAACCTTGTTTCTCTCCTTGAGAAGTTCTTTGGTATCCTCATCATAGGAAATGCTTGAAATACCAACATTTTTAATGATAATTCCGCGTTCCTGACGCCATACTGCATCAAGTGCGTCCTGCATATATTGTACAAGCTTTGTGGTTTGTGTAGGAATTCTTGAAAGAGGCTGTCCAAGTGTTGAGATATTGCTGAGTGCCTCGCCAAGTGCTCCTAAATACTCAGACATAAATGTATCATCGAGGAAATCGTCAACCTCAAGACGCTCACCATTCATTTTGCAATCGTTAGGAATAACGGTATTAAAAAACTTCCACGGTTCTACTATCTGAAGCGAGAATGTACCGAAAGCACGAACCATAACATCTATCTTATAAAACTCATCATAATACGGAACAGGTGATTTTGTACCGAATTTAATACCTTCCATCGGGTTAAGGTTTATATAAACAACCCTCTGCTCGTGGTAAGTATTGCCGCCAAATTTGATTCTTTCCCAACCGTCCTTGAGTGAAGCACCGAATTCACCGTTCATAAGTGAAGGAGCGCTTGAATTCTGAACCTTGTAATAGCCCGGAACTGTTGTATAGTCAACAACACGGCCTCCGTCAACAAGGCACATAAGCTGACCTGAACCAACCTGAATCATTGAACCGTTGGAAATAACGTTGTTCATTCTTTTTACGTTAGTGTTTCTGCCTTGACCTGCATCAGCGAATACACCTGGGCACACAGCAGTTCTCTGTCCCATAGAGGACGGGCGGTATGCCTCAAGATAAGCATCGGAAAGAGTTCCGCCTACTGCATTCATTGCTGCCTTAATAATTCCCATTGTAAACCATCTCCTGTTTTAAAAATAATTTTTCGACCTAATACCGTGTTCTTCGATATTGGTGAATTTCCAGCTTTTGATATTTATTTCCTTAATGCCCGTTCCGCAGTATTCACAAAATTTTGCACCAAGATTTACTATAGGCGCACCGCAGTTAGGACACGAAAGACTATAGGATTCGTGTTGCCCGGCTGAATATAGCTTTTTTAAGTCTTGTATATATGTGTATTCGGACTGATAAACAGTCTGACGTTTGTGCTGATCAGTGCCCTGAATAATATTTCCTTTTATGTCCCTAATATAGTTTACAAAGCCGACAGCGGACTGAAATCTGATTATACAGCGGCCATTCCCGGTGGTATAATCAGATATTTCGGTATTATATATTACTATATCATCATAGAATATATGCTTTCCTTGAGAGCGAAGATCATCTATGATATTCTGAACCTTTTCACGCAAAGTAGGGGAAACCTGTTCATCGTTTAGAGCGTTAGTGTTTTCTGCTTCTATTGAATTGAGATATGCTTTAATTAGCATTTCGGATTTTGATTTTACTTCATTGTAATTGAATTCAGGAAAATCTCTTACTATGTTCGGAAGGCATACTTCAGTCATTCCGTTAAGAGACCGTGGTTCATCAGCGATGGAAGCAGTCTGTTCCGCGTAGCCCTTGATAAAACTGCTTGTTCCGAACAATGACTTAGAATACTGACGTATTTTTTTTCTTATCTTATGTACAATTACCCAGACAGTAATTATTACGGCAATTATTATCACCAGATAAACTATAGCAATTATCGTTTCCAAGGATAAGCCGTTTTCATTGTTAAATATAGGCAATGCATACACCTCTAAAAAATATAATACAACAATACTACGAATATTATACTATTATTCGTCAAATTTTGCAATAGTAATAGAAAAATATCCACAAAAAAAGCGTTGTAACCTGGGTGAATATGGAAAAAATGTAAAAAGACAAGTTGCTTAAATTTCTTTAAAATTAATAACACTCCATCCGCTATGATCTGAGGTTATAACCGTACCACAGATCGGGCAGCGTAATGTATCCGGCGAAATTTCTGTTCCGCAATTATGACAAAATTTATCACTGTATTGTCCGGTTGTCCATATTTCTTTTGGTTTTTCAAAAGTTACCATATATTTTTTAAGTCTTGTATCTGATGGTATACCTGAATGTGAACTAATATTGCAGCTGACTGACACTGTAATTTTTTCGCTGTTCAAATCTGTTTCATAATCAGTAAGGCTAATCATGCCGGCACTGATATTAATGGTGTTCGCACTTACAGATTGGTTCTCATTAAACCTGAGATCATTATAATCCCTTGAGAATAGTTCTTCACTTTCAAGTAATTTTAATGCTTCATAGTCATATGCGTTCCGTGCCTTTATAATTTTAACTGTTACATTTTCTGAAAAATTGAGGAATTCAGCCAGATTGAAATGAGGATCATTCTTTGTGATTTTTTGGCTGATTTCCTGTGTACGGTCTTGTGTAGTACTTTTTGATTTAGGATGCCTCTTTTCTGCTTTTTTTGAAGCTATAACTATCAAGGTTATTACTATAGCAAAGAACAGAAGTATTCCTCCGGCAAATATCAGAAACTCCTGAGCATTCATTTTCTGCCCGTGAGAGCTTCCTATTCTTCGCCTAAAGTGCCTGAGTTTTGCCTCCACCGGCAAAGAATAAATAAACATGGTTACCGTGATAATAACAAAGGTAATAAACGATTTTACCGCATACTTTTTGATTTTCATGATCTTTTAACCATCCCTTTGAAATAAAATATGAAGTCCTTGAAAATATTTTGCAAAGCAATCTGATTTTATTTAAACTGCAAATTAATTATATCAGTCTTGTGATTGCACTAAGTATCGCCTTTTCGATAATATTCTTATTTTCATAGCTTTTTAATGACTATATTTTCAGTAAGATAAAAACCGATGAATCTGTTCATCGGTTTTCTAGATAAATTGCTATAAAAGTCTGAGTCATTCGTTGTCAGGGTCTTCCGGGGGAAGTTCGGCATTTTCGTTTGTAGCGTGATGAAAGGTGGGTACTATGTCTGCAACAAGCTTTTCTACTTCGTCCTTACTGTTTTTTTGTGCAGCATAATACAGAGTGCTGAGGTGATCAAGAAACATTTCATTATCAAACTCTATAGGTCTGCCAATATAGATTTTCTTATTGTCGGTTTTTGTTATGCCTTCTTCATTCAGAAGAAGCTCTTCATAGAGCTTTTCTCCCGGACGAAGTCCCGTATATTCTATCTTGATGTCTTCATACGGCTTGAAGCCGGAAAGGCGTATGAGATTTTCTGCAAGTACACGTATTTTTACAGGTTCTCCCATATCGAGAATGAAGATTTCTCCGCCCTTTGCAAGACTGCCTGCAGTGAGTACAAGTGATACAGCTTCCGGAATTGTCATAAAATAACGGATTATCTCCGGATGAGTTACCGTAACAGGACCGCCTGTTCTTATCTGTTCCTTAAACAGCGGTATTACAGAACCATTTGAACCGAGAACGTTTCCGAATCTGACGGCTACAAAATTTGTCTTGCTTTTTTTGCCCATCATTTGTATTATCATCTCACAGATCCTCTTTGACGCACCCATAACATTTGTGGGATTTACAGCCTTATCCGTTGAGATTTGAACAAAATTCTTTACGTGATATTTATCGGCAGTTTCTGCAAGCTTTAATGTACCAAACACATTGTTCTTGATGGCTTCTTCAGGGTTGGTTTCCATAAGCGGAACGTGTTTATGTGCAGCTGCGTGAAACACAACATCTATGTTTCCTGTTTTGAAGATGTGCTCAAGCTTTTTCTTATCACGTACAGAAGCAATTTGAACCTCAAATGATAAATCTGAACCGTGTTTTCTGATAAGCTCCTGCTGTATTTCATAGGCGTTGTTTTCATAAATATCAAGTATTATAAGGTGTTTTGGTTTTAATCTTGCAATCTGTCTGCAAAGCTCAGATCCGATAGATCCTCCGCCGCCTGTTACAAGAACAGTTTGTCCTATAATATACTTGCCGTATTTTTCAGTGTCAAACACCACAGGCTCGCGCCCGAGAAGGTCTTCTACCTCTACCTGACGTATTGATGATGTTATAGGTACTCCGGATGTCATAAGGTTATAAATGTTTGGTATTATTTTCACCTCAAGATGTGTTTCTGCACAAGTATCAAGTATCCTTTTTTTATCAGCAACACTTATCTGTGATATTGTAAAAAGTATGACTTCAATATCATTTTTTCGGCAAAGCTCAGCAATTTCATAAGTTGTACCTTCAACCTTTACTCCGGCGATTCGTCTGTGAAGCTTTTCTTTATCATCGTCAACTATGCAGACGGGAATATATTCATTTCCGGGACTTTTTGCAAGCTCACTGAGAACAGAGAGTGCGCCCTCGCCGGCGCCTACGATCATAAGTCGTTTTTTTGCCTTGCCTGCAAGATTACGTCTTTCAAGAATCTTATTCAATCTGTATATTATCCTGAACATCATAACAAACAGTGTTGACATAAGTGCAAAGGAAATATATATTCTTGGCCCGAGATTGAGATGATTGTGTTCGTTGCCTATTATCATCATACATGACATAAACACCAGGTTTGCAGACAGAGAGGCTATGCCTGCATAGAAGAAGTCCTCAATATCCGCATATCTCCATAGCTTATCATAGAGCCGGAACATCAGGAACACAGCCGAGAAGGTGATGTTTACAGCCAAAAATCCCACAAGAAAAATATTTTCTTCACCGTAAAGAGAAAAATTATTTTTATTTATGGAAAAAGATACATAGTATGAGATATTCCATAGTACCATATCACAGAAGAAAAGAATTATCCTTCTGTGTTTTTTTAAAGCATTATATATTTTGAACATAAATTTCTATCCGTTTCTTTAATATACTCATTGACAGAACTATATTGTACCGAACAATGTTTTTCATTAACAAATCACATAACACATAATATATATTATATGATTATTATATGATATTTCTGATAAAAAAACAATACCTTGTTTATGGCTTGTCAAAAAAACAATATCAATATCTGAATCAATATCTGACAAAATAGAAATATATCATATCCGGACGCAATAATGAATAACATAATACTTATCAGCTATTGAATGTCAGACAGAAAATATATTTCAAAAATATATCCGGCAAGTTGTTTGTATCCTTGCCGGGTTTGACTGTTTGTGCATAGTGAAATTTGATGAGCCTTAATTGAAAAATACAGTGAATTTTATGTGAATTTATTGTATTCTTCACTGTATTCATAACCGATGGCGTAAAGTTTGTTTCTTATCTCTATTTCATCACAGTCTGTTGCTTTGCAAAACTCATACAAAGACGGATATTTATCCCTCAGCTGAGTGTTGATATAAGAAAGCAGTATTATAGGATCGTTCGGTATTGTCATAACTTTTTCTCCTTGCTATTTTTTATATCCGTATACGGATATGTTTTTTGCTATTATTATAATCCATAAGTGTTGAAAAATAAATATTAATCCTTAATATTTGCAAATATCCTGTAAAATGCACATAATATTCGGGATTTGTAAAGTTTTTTATGGCGTGGAAGAATTGTTTTTGAGTTGAAAGTTTTAAATTATTATGTTAGAATTATAATAATGAAAAAATATAGATACCGCTGTGAAATTTGTATGCTCACGGCGGAAAAAGGATATAAAAAGGGGCAGAGAAAATATGTGCGGATTATGCGGATTTACCGGTGAGATCATCGACAGGGATACCGTTCTTGAAAAAATGACGGATGTCATTACCCACAGAGGACCTGACAGTGTAGGCTACTATAAGGACAGCAGTATATCAATGGGCTTCAGGCGTCTGAGCATTATAGATCTGGACAGCGGTCACCAGCCTATATATAACGAAGATAAAAGCCTTGTGCTTATGTTTAATGGTGAAATATATAATTATCGTGAGCTGAGGGAAGAGCTTATACAGCTTGGACACAGTTTCTATACTCACGCTGACTCTGAGGTTCTTATACATGCTTTTGAGGAATGGGGCGAAAAAATGCTTCAGAAACTGAGAGGTATGTTCGGCTTTGCTATTTATAATACTAAGGATGGCTCTGTGTTTATTGCAAGAGATTTCTTTGGCATAAAGCCTATGCATTATGCCCTTGTTGACGGTCAGCTTGTTTATGCGTCTGAGATTAAAAGCATTCTTGAATTTCCTAATTATAAGAAGAAATTTAACTATAGGGCACTTGATAACTATCTTTCATTTCAGTATGTAGTTCCGCCTGAAACCTTCTTTGAGGGTATATACTGCCTGCTGCCAGGACATTATATGTGGTTCAGGGACGGCAAGATTACTACTACAAGATATTTTGAGGCTACCTTTGAGCCGAACGAAAAGCTTACAATGAAAGAAGCTGTGGATAACATCGAAGCAGCCTTTGAGGATTCAGTGAACACTCACAAGATAAGTGATGTTGAAGTTGGCTGTTTCCTTTCAAGTGGTGTTGATTCAAGCTATGTTTCTACATATTTTGCTGATCAAAAGACTTTTACTGTGGGTTTTGATTTCGGCGAAAGATATAATGAGATAAGCTGGGCTGAAAATCTCTCAAAGGAGATAGGGGTTGAACATCATACACACCTTATAAGCTCAGAGGAATTCTGGGAAGCTGTTCCTAAGGTACAGTATCATATGGACCAGCCGCTTGCTGATCCGTCCTGTATTGCACTTTATTTTGTATCAAAGCTTGCAAGTGAATATGTAAAGGTGGTTCTTTCGGGAGAGGGTGCAGATGAGCTGTTCGGAGGATATACCGTATATAACGAGCCTCACGTTTTCAAAACCTATCAGAGACTTGTACCTCAGAAGCTCAGATATGCTCTTGCACGAAAGGCAAAAAAATGGCCTCACATCAAGGGCAGAGGCTATATTCTCAGAGGTGCGAGAAAAACCGAGGATAAATTTATCGGCAATGCATTTATGTATGACGATGAGGAGAAGCGTCAGATTCTTAAAGATCCTTCAATTGTAACCCGTCCTCAGGATCTTTGCAAAAAGTTCTATGACAGGGTAAAGAATTATGATGAAGTAACAAAGATGCAGTATCTTGATATAAACCTTTGGATGGTCGGCGATATTCTTCTCAAGGCAGACAGAATGAGTATGGCAAATTCTCTTGAATTGAGAGTGCCGTTCCTTGATAAAAAGGTATTTGAAGTTGCAAGAACCATTCCTACAAAATACCGTATTGCACACGGCACTACAAAATATGCAATGCGTCAGGCTGCACTTCGTCATCTTCCAAAGGCAACGGCAGAGAAAAAAAAGCTTGGCTTCCCTGTTCCTACAAGGGTGTGGCTTAAGGATAAAAAATACTATGAGATCGTTAAAGCTATGTTCACATCTGAAACAGCCGAGAAGTTTTTTAATACAGATCTTATCGTTTCCTATCTTGACGATCATTTTAACGGCAAGGATGATAATAGCCGTAAGGTCTGGACGATCTATGTTTTCCTTCTTTGGTATAACATTTATTTTTCTTAAGCGGTAAAGCAGACTTAGCAGCTTTTGTCGGATGACCTTTTAGAATTTCAGGCACGGTGCTGAGCCGCCGCCCATGGAGCATGAAAATGATCCGGTTTCGGGAGGCTGATCATTACCGTGTTTGTTTTTACATCTGCCGGAAGGTTATAATATGTTTGTAATAATAAGTCAGACCGAAAGGAAAAAATCCGTGAATATGAAATCGGCAATTTACGTTAAGATAAAAAGGAATATTATAATATGGAAAAGGAAGTAAGAAGGTATGTTTTTTAAGCTTATAGCTCTTGATATTGACGGAACGCTTACTAACTCGGACAAGGTTATAACTCCTGCTACTCTTGATATGCTGATGCGTTATCAGAAAGCCGGAGGAAAGGTTGTTCTTGCTTCGGGTCGTCCTACACAGGGAATCATCCCTCACGCAAAAACCTTGAAGCTTGATGAATACGGAGGCTGTATTCTTTCATACAACGGAGGCTGTGCTGTTGACTGTAAAACAGATGAGGTTATTTTCAGGAGCAAGCTGCCGAATGAATATATCCCCGAAATATGTGAGATCATAAAGGATTATCCTGTCAGCATAGTTACATATGAAAAGGATATTATAATTGTGGGTCAGCAGATAAACAAATACACCGAGCTTGAAGCACGTATAAACGGTATGAAAATGAAGCTTGTTGATAGCTTTGCGGATTATGTTGACTTTGATGTAACAAAGTGTCTTTTGCAGGGTGAACCTGAATATATATTGGAGCTTGAAAAAATTCTTTCGGAAAAATATTCGGGCAGTCTTGGAATATTCAAGTCAGAACCGTTTTTCCTTGAGATCGTTCCTGATGGTGTAGACAAGGCAAAGGCTATTGACAGGCTTATAAATTTACTTGGAATCAGCACAGAAGAGTGTATTGCCTGTGGTGACGGCTTCAATGATATATCTATGATTGAATATGCAGGACTTGGTATCGCTATGTCAAACGCTGCAGAGCCTGTAAAGGCAGTTGCGGATTATATAACATTTTCAAACAATGAAGACGGTATTGCTTATGTGCTTTCCAGACTGAGTGGTGAAGCTTCACGGTATAATAATAGTGATGACAGACAAACTGTTTGTGCTGCAGTGCATTAAGTTCTGAGCAGCAGTATGAAAATTATTATAATTGTAAAATTTTATTTTATCAGATAAAAGGTTTATTTAATTTATAATAAGGCAGGGTGAACGGAATGAATGATGAGTTGAAACTTTATCACGGCAAACCTGATGATGAAAGAATTCCTAGAGAAACAGCCGTATATGATCTGCTTGATAAGCTTGGGATAAGCTATGACAGAGTTGACCATAGTGCTGCGGCAACTATGGAGGATTGTCAGCAGGCAGGGCGGCTGCTTGGTGTAAGGATATGCAAGAATCTTTTTTTATGCAACCGTCAGAAAACAAGCTTTTATTTACTTCTTATGCCGGAAGATAAGGAGTTTCATACAAAGGATATTACAAGTCAGATAAACAGTTCAAGACTTTCCTTTGCAAGTGCTGAATATATGGAGGAGCTTTTAGGAGTAACTCCCGGTTCTGCAACTGTTATGGGACTTATGAATGATAAAGCCGACAGGGTTCAGCTGCTTATAGATGAGGATGTTCTTAAAGAAGAGTATTTTGGCTGTCATCCGTGCATCAACACAACAAGCATAGGCTTTAAAACAGATGATTTTATAAATAAACTTCTTCCTGAGCTTGGACACAAACCCATCATAGTCAAGTTGTAACGGAGGAGAAGATGATTAAAAAGGCTATAAATGATTTTGATAGACTGCTAAGGCTTGTAGCTGCTCAGGCTGTTGAGGCGGGGATTCCAATATCCGACAGGATACAGGATCACGTTCAGGTTAACAGAAGAGCAAAAAAACGATTTGGAATGTGCATAAACAAAAACGGAAGCTTTACCATAGAGCTTTCGGAGGTACTGCTGAATGCCCCTGAAAAATCATGCCGACAAACTATAGCACATGAGCTTATACATACGTGTAAGGGTTGTGATAATCACGGCACACTTTTTCGCAGGTATGCCGATATTTTGAACCGTCGGTACGGTTATGATATAAGACGTGCACACACTGCTGAGGAGATGGGTGTGGTTTCAGCCGCATCAGAAAAAAATGTGAATTACATTATTGTATGTCAGAACTGCGGAGCACAGATACTTCGTACAAGATATTCAAATGTTGTGGCATATCCGTCACGCTACAGGTGCAGGTGTGGAGGGATGCTTAAACGAATAAAATAAGAATCCGGAGATGAAAGAGTGAAAAACACAGTAAAGCTTATATGTCCTGTTTGCAAACTGCCGTTAAAGAGAGATGGCAAAAGCTATATATGTGAAAAAAAACATAGCTTTGACGTTGCAAGACAAGGCTATCTTAATCTTTTGCTTGTCCAGAATAAGCATTCTTTGAATCCGGGAGATACTGCGGATATGCTTAATGCCCGAAGACGTTTTCTTGACAGCGGAAAATATTTGCCCATATGTAAAAGTGTTTCCGAGGCACTTAAAAAATACAGCTGCGCTCCTGAACCTGTTGTTATTGACGTTGGTTGTGGAGAGGGCTATTACACATCACTTATAAAGAAAAACTGCTGCGGAGTATATGCGGGTGTGGATATTTCAAAGGACGGAGTAAGAATGGCTTGCTCACGAAATAAAGAAATATTGTGGCTTGTTGCAACGGCAGCGGCACTGCCGATAGAAACAGGTTCAGCGGACGCTGTTATTGCAATGTTTTCACTTATGCTACCGGATGAATATGCAAGAGTTCTAAGGCACGGAGGCTGTGTTATAGAGGTGACTGTGGGTAATGATCATCTCAGGGAGCTTAAAGAGATAATATATGATGAAGTTTTTGTTCAGGATAAGCACCCGTCACCGTGTACTGAAATTTTTGAAGAAATTGAATGCAGTGAGCATAAGTATAAGATAACGCTTGATAACGAAGAACTTAAAGCATTGCTTATGATGACTCCTCATTTCTGGAGGATACATAAGGAAAGACGAGAGAAGCTTGAGGCAACCGAAAGCCTTGAACTGACTGTACATTACTGGCTGAGAGCCGCAGTTAAAAGATAGGAGATTTAACAATGAGTATTAAAGTGACTGCAAGAGTATTTTCTTTTATTCTTGCCGCAGCAGTGCTTATGCTGTGCGGATGCTCCGGAAACAATAATGATGGTGAAAAAAATAATTCTTCTGAGACAGGCGGAGAACTTATTGAGCGTAAATCCAAGGAAGTTCCGTCATCGGTCAAGGGTGGTATAAGCTTTGAAGAAGCGTGCAGCATACTTGACAAATACAGCAGTAAGGAGTTTTATCTGCCTCAGGCTGTAAAGGAATATAAAAAATATTATTTCGGAACAATAGATTATATGGGGGATAAATATTATTCTATATATCCTTATATTGAAGCTGCAAACAAGAAGATATTTATGGGAACAAACTGTCTTGTTTCTTGTGACGGTCAGCTTGTTCTTAAGAAAGCGTGGACAGGTGATTATGCTGAGGTGACTAAAAAATTCTCAGAAGACAAAAGTTCTGATGAAATTTATCCTGACGCAAAAGCTTCAGCGAACGATGCTGTAGCTTCATTTGCTGAAAAAGAGAAAAATCTTAAGCTTGACAATGACATTACAAAGTATGTTTTTGAGGTGGGCGACAGGCTTTATGACCGTAATGGGATCAAATGCTATAAAATAAGTCCTAAGCTTGAATATATGGATCACATTGAGATTCTTCAGGCTTATTACGTTGCCGCAGACGGCAGCGGCGAGGTATATAAGGCAGATCTTAATAATGGCGGAGAATATTCAAGGCTTTGACCGGACAGAAGCTTTAAGCTTTGTTTTCGGTATTAAATATTAAAAGGGGCAGACATAAGCTTTTATCGGCAAAAGCTAAGGTTCAGCGTCAGCTTTTTTGATAATTGTTTTTAACTGCGTACTTAAAGAAGGAGAATTGTTATTATGGTAATTAAACCAAAGGTAAGAGGATTTATCTGTACGACTGCACATCCTGATGGATGTAAAGTGCTTGTATCACAGCAGATAGATTATGTGAAGTCACAGCCTCATTCACAGGGACCGAAAAAGGTACTTGTTATAGGCGCTTCTATGGGATATGGACTTGCATCAAGAATAACCGCTGCATATTCCTTCGGTGCTGCAACGATCGGAGTGATATTTGATAAGCCTGCAAACGGTGCAAGAACTGCAACCTCGGGATGGTATAATACAGCTGCCTTTGAACAGCTTGCTGCTGAAGACGGTCTGTATGCAAAAACGATAAATGGTGATGCATATTCAAAGGAAATAAAGGATAAAACAATAGAGCTGATAAAAAAAGATCTCGGTAAGGTGGATATGGTTGTATATAGCCTTGCAGCACCGAGAAGAACTATGGCTGACGGTACTGTATATACATCTGTATTGAAAACCGTAGGTGAGCCATATACAAATAAGACAATAGACCTTAAAAATCGAATAGTGAGTGATATTACTGTTGAACCTGCTTCTGATGAAGAGATCAGGGCTACAGTCAAGGTTATGGGCGGTGAAGACTGGAAGGACTGGATAGACGCTCTTAAAGCAGCAGATGCAATAGAGGATAATGCTGTAACAGTGGCATATTCATACATCGGTCCTGATATTACACATCCCATGTATGCAGACGGTTCTATCGGCAAAGCAAAGGATCATCTTTTTGAAACATCAAAGCATATGACTGAACAGTATGGTGTAAGGGCATATATATCAGTAAACAAAGCACTTGTGACACAGTCGAGTGCGGCTATACCGATAGTACCGCTTTACATTTCTATACTTTATAAAGTAATGAAGGAGCATAACGTACACGAAGGCTGTATTGAACAGATGTACAGGCTTATGAATCAGAAGCTTTTCGGAGAAAGTGTTATAACCGATAGTGAAAACCGTATAAGACTTGATGATCTTGAAATGAAGGATGAAATACAGAGTGAGGTAAAAAAACTCTGGACTGAGATAAGCAGTGATAACCTTGACACGCATGCAGATCTTGACGGATATTATAAGGATTTTTACAGGCTCTTCGGCTTTGAAGCAGATGGCATTGACTATGCTGCGGATACTGATGCAGACAGAGCAATAAACAGCATAATCGAATAAAGTATATTACACACCTTCGTGAATATTGCCGTAATTGCAGGCAATAATAATCACGGAGGTGTAGTTTTTATGATAAAAGAAAGAAATACAAACAGTTTTAAGAAGAATAAATCAGTGAAGAAAAATACAGGCTTCTATATTGCACTTGCAATATGCATTGTCAGTGTAGCTGCGGCAGCGTGGACTACTTATGGAAGTGTAGTTGAATACAGCAGTACCGGGGAAAGCACTGAAAGCTCAGAGCTTCAGGCAGGAAACGATGTAAGCGGAGAAAAATATGAACAGGAAAATTCCGATATGGTAACGCAGAGCAGTCTTGAAGAAGAAAGCTCCGATGTAGGCTCAGACGATACTGCGTCTGAAAGCACAGCCGATACGGCAACACAGGCAAACACTGAAGCTGAGGAAAAAAAGCTGAGCCAGCCCATAGAAAACGGCAGGGTTATAAAAAAATACAGTCCCGATGATCCTTTGTTTTCAAAAACGACCTCTGACTGGAGAATACACAGGGGAACCGACATAAGTGCACCAGAGGGAGGTGCTGTAAGGTCTTCAACAGACGGTGTTGTAAAGTCTGTAGAAAAAAGTGCAATGCTTGGAAACACTATATGTATTGAATATGGTGATTATGATATATATTATTGTGGCCTGACAGAAAGTCCGGTTGTAAGTGAGGGCAATAATGTAAGTTCGGGGGATACTATAGGTTATGTGGGGATTGTTCCCGGAGAGCTGCTTGATGAAAGCCATATTCACATTGAGGTTAAAAAGGGAAAAGATTATGTTGATCCCGAAACGATTTTTCCGTCAGAAGATGAATGATATAAAATGTGTTTTCAATGCTGTAGGCTGATCGCATTTTATAATTAAACAGGTACGATAAGTCTGTACAGAAGCTTATCGTACCTGATGTTTTATTGCTTGTTTTAATAGCAGCGGCTTACAGAAATATATAATATATAATGTATAATGTAAGAAATTTAAGCGGTATCAGCGGAATAGGCAGATTACTGTCGGATAACTGCGTTAGAGTATAATTATTAAAGTTTATGCTGTGGCACAGCAGTTGATTTTTCAGTCAGTCAAAGTGAGAGCAAGCCAACTAATCACGAATTGTGTGCGTCAGCTTACCGCCGCGGATTAGGTGCAGCGGTAGGCTGACGGGAGAAGATACAGCCACAGTAGTTCTGGCGATAGAGGTGAAATTGAGAGGAAAGCTCGATTGAACGTTTATAACCGCCGCGTTTCTTGAAATCTGAAAAAAGATATGAAATTCCATACTTGTCACTGACAGCCTTTCCTATCGAATTGAGAACTGCACTGTCCTTTTGAGGACTGATAGAAAGTGTGGTTGTGAAATAGTCATAATCGCCGGATTTTGCTTGAACAGCACTTTCTTCTAGCCGCATACGGTAGCATTTTATACAGCGTGCTCCACGTTCAGGTTCGTTTTCGAGTCCCTTTGACATTTCAAAAAATCTGTCAGGCTCATACTTGCCTTCTATGAATTTTACCTGTGGACATAATTCGTGTATTAATCTTTGTATCTCATCAACTCTGTGACGGTATTCGTTTTCGGGGTATATATTCGGGTTGTAGTAAAACACAGTTATGTCAAAATATTTTGTGAGGTATTCAAGTACGTAGCTGCTGCATGGGGCACAACAGGAATGCAGCAGTAATTTTGGATGTCTGTTCTCGTCAGTCAGGCGGTTAAGTGTTTTGTCAAGTTCAAGCTGATAGTTTATCTTTGGAGTCTGTTTCATTTTGATCACCTTTATAAATGCCGCACAACATATAGCGTTATGCGGCATTGCTTATTGTTCTATAATGTATGAAAAAATATCCTCCGGGGTTTGTGCAATATATCCGGCTCCTGCCTGTGTAAGCTCTTCAACAGCACGGAAGCCCCAGCTTACACCACAGAATTTAATACCTGCGTTTGCTGCTGTATATACATCAACGTTGCTGTCGCCAATATATATGCATTCATCAGTGCTTATGCCTGTTTCTTTAAGGATAGTGAATACTCCGTCCGGTGAGGGTTTTCTTTCAAAGCCTTCACGCTTTCCCAGAACCAATGAAAAGTGTCTGTCAGGAAATAGTTGACTGACAATGTAATTTGCAAAATTATCCGGCTTGTTTGAATTTACAGCATAGAGTATGTTTTTCTGATCAAGCCTGTCGAGAAGTGCTTCAACACCATCATAGGGTTTTGTCAGATCTATGCAATGGTCGTTATAGTATCCGGCAAAGTCTGAAAGGACTGCCTGCTTTCTGATCTCATCCGGAATGTTGATGTTCATTGCTCTGTCTGCAAGGACGGACACTCCGCTGCCGACCATAAGACGGTATTTTTCAGGATCGTGTTTATGAAAGCCGTTATGCTCAAGTGCATAGTTCATTGCCGCAGCAAGATCATAAAGTGAGTTTATCAGCGTTCCGTCAAGATCAAATATACATAGCTTTATCATTTTCAAGATCTACCTTCCTTGTTTCGGTTGAGAACACCGTTTTTCTTTTTTACAGCAAGATTCTTGTCAGCGCCGGGCAGACCGGTTGTGGTATTTCCCGAGCCAAGTTCCACGGTTGTACTTCTGCTTTTGAATAAGAATATCATTGCAGCAGCAATTGCGACAGCAACAACAGAGATGATAACACAAAAAACTATCTCTGTTACGTTTGGTGTGGATATATCAAATTCAATATCGGCATCAGCATTGGTGAGCTTCAGACTGACAACGCCAAACTCATTTTTATTCAGATCTGAGTGCGTTTCTTCCTGATTCATTGTTTCAGGATCCTTTGCAGTGTATCTAAAGGTTTTGATGACATCACCGTTTTCGGCTGCAATGTTATAATAGACCGGAGTGTCAATATTCTTGCCGATAATAAGTGAGGAAAAGTCGATATGATCAATAAAGTGTTTTTTTGTTCTCAGCATCATAAATTCGTTCTGATTAGAGTATTTCGTAATGTTCTTATCACCGAAAATACCGGGGATTTTTGCGTTAAGCTCATCCGGTGTACCGCTGAATGTAACGGTACAGGTATTTTTTCCGCCTTCTACAGACTGAACAGCACCGATATTGAGCTTGCTGAAATATGAGGTAGTATAGTCTGATGCCTCGTTGCCGCCTGTTGCAATATCATATTTAAAGGTGATCGTCTTTTTTAGCTTGTTGTCTTCGATAGGGGTAGATGTTACATCTATTGAAGATGCTGTATACTGCTTACCGTCATTGATCTTGAGCTGGACATGTGCACTATTGCTTTTGATAGCAGATATGTGGCCGTATTGGTTAGTATCAAGCAGGTCTATTGCAGGCACCCACTCGCTGCCGTCATATAACTGGCACTCGCTAAGCTCGGAAGAGCCGTCAACAGAATATGTATATTCAATGGGAACATTGTCCTTATTGTTACCGATATAGCTTGAAAAATCAAGAGTTTCATTAAAGGAGTTCTGTTCGGCAAGTGCTGTGCTGCCGATGGATTTGTCATTATATTCAACAGAGCCATAGACGGTATTGAGCAGCTTATTTGTATAGCCCTCAAGTTCCTTGATGGTGACATCGTTGAATCTGACTGTATAGATGTGAGAATTGTTTTCGAGTTCCCATTGTGCGGATGCAGCAGCTTTATGTGTTATGCTTTTAAAATAGTCGGTTATGCTGTCTTTAAGGCTGTCAAAGGTGGATTGAGAGATGGTGAAGGATATAGTTCGGTCAAAAACGTTTTTTTGATTAACGGTTGTTATGGATATTTTCTGTACAGGATGACCGTCAAGACAGTTTACTGAAACAACAGGTGAAGAGGTTTGAATATCGTCGTTGAGCACAACGTTTGTCTGAGATTCTGCCGTCATAAAATCAAAGCCTGTAAAACCTTCCTTTTCCGCACCGTCTTTTATCCAGCCGAGAAGGTCTGAGCTTTGAAAGCTTTCTTCAAGCTTCCAGCCGTGTGCCATTATCGTAGAAGGATTAGAGAAGCTTACAACAGTCTGAGCACCTTTGATATTGCTTGTTTTTTCTATATATTCGTGCTGAGAATCGAATTTCAGTATAAAGCTGTAGCTGATTTTGCCGTCGGAACTGTTTTTTGCGTAATTCATAGAATCAGGGCAATATTTCTGAACCACCTTATCAAGATTTGACTCACTGTCGGAGCCTGGAGAAATAACACTTTGCGGAAATGTCATAACAATAGTCCGTGAGCCTGAGAAGGAATCGTTTACAGAAAGAGAGGTGCGTATATCTACAGCCTCTTTGACAGTGGTGTTGCACGAAGCAAAGAGAAGCATTGAAAGTATTATTAAAAAAGCAAATGCAGCGATATGGAGTTTTTTGGACAAAACGATCACTTCCTGTATCTTATTGATTACATAATTATTTTACTATTTTACATTTATAATGTAAAGAGTTTTTTGACAAAAACGAGTTTAATAATATTATGGAAGATTATGGAAGTTTTTTATGATTATAATTAATATTCTGAAAGAAAAAATCTCAGAAAAATGATTTTTTTAAAAGCCTTTGTTTATGCGAATTTTGTGAGAATTTGGAGAATACTTTTATGAAAAAATAACATATAAAGGTTGACATTTTGTTTTAATAATGTTAAACTTACAGTAGATGATTTGAAAATATAGAGAAGGCTGTGTAAGAGTCTTACATTTACGAAGCAAATGCAGACTTATCGGTTGCTCTGTATATAAATTAGGGCTCGATATTGAATTTCCGGAGGTTGATATTTATGACAAAAACGAGAAAACGAGGTGTCAAAGCGTGCGTGGCTTCGGTAGTGGCTTTGATTCTTATGGTGAGTATGATGCCGAATAATTTCATAACCAAAGAGAATAAGGTCGAAGCATATGGCGAAGACGAAACCGGTAAGTATTTCTATGCTGAGGCAACGCTGTATGACTATGATTATGATTCCAGCAGCTATTATTATTATGACTACGGTACTCCACCTGAGAATCCGGGTGCCGGTAATGTGCATGCGGTCAACGGTACCCGCGGTGGTGCTAGATGGGCACCAAAGCTTCAGGTTCCCTACGAGTCTATAAACAGAGAAATTTCAAGCTATTACAGTGGCTATAGCAATACAAGTGCAGTTCCTCTTTATTTTGGTAATTTTTACGGAACTAAGTATGGCTATCCGAGCAGGCCCTCAGGTGACGATGCTTGGAATGATTGGCATCAGCATACACATAAAGACGGTGTCGGACAGTCTACATATGATCAGACATATAATAACTTCTATTTGAGTGCTAACCTTTCACCTGCAAATGCTGCAACCGCTATTGGCGGACTTGTTGATAAGACACTTGTTGGAGGTACTCGAGGAAACATTTCCCAAAACGGAGGAAATAAACTCCTTTGGCAATTTAATGATAATGCGACTAGTAGTTATAAACACAAATATACAACATCAAAAGGATTTCCGTTCAATGTTACAACTGATTCGCACGGTGTAAAGGCATATAGCTTTGATTCTGCCAGCGACTACGCCAGAGTTTATGACAATGGAGAGATCATTGTTAAGGAAGACGGAAAAGGTCGTGTTGAAAACTATTCTACTGATGGTGTAACAGCAGGTAACTACGGTTTCTTCCCGTTTAACTCTCCGAATAATACTATAACCCAAGGCTCTGACAGAACAAACGTAAACTATGGTTTCGGTATGAGAATAGATGTGCCGTTTACTCTTGCCTCTGACGGAAAGGTTGAGGGTACTGACGGCAGCCGACATGATGTAGTGTTTGACTTCTCCGGTGATGATGACATATGGGTGTTTGTTGATGATTTTCTTGTTCTAGATATGGGCGGCGACCATGCAAAGATAGACGGACACATTAATTTCGCAAGCGGTGCTGTAACAATAAGTAATTCAACAACAGTAAATACAACCAGAAGAGATTATCAGGCAACAGGCGGTTCAGCTGTTAGCACAACTCTTGCTGCTCTTTATAATTCAGCTAAGGGCGGTTCGGGCTTACCGAGCGATTTCTATAGCCCTAACAAACAGCATAACCTGACAATATTCTATATGGAAAGAGGTATGTTTGAGTCTAACCTCAAGATGTCCTTTAACTTCTATAATGAGAATAAAAATGAGCTCACTGTTGAAGAACAGACAAAGTTCAATCGAGTAAATTCCGCACTTTTGGCACAGACCAAAAAGGTTGCAGACAGTCACGTTTTCAACTACACACTTGAAAATATGGGTACAACCGGACAGGCTTCCGACAGTGGGATAAGATTTCCTACATACAGTGATATAAACAGAGTTAATAATGAAGCTACCGGCAATCCTACTACAAAACTGGCAAGTTCCACGGTTCAGGAATATACTCAGGGAGGTTCGACTACGACAAACTATGTATACCTTAATCCGGGTATATGGAACAGTACAGGAAATCCGAAATATGAAGCATACTTCTTCAATAATGAAAATGACAAAGTGTGGGTAAGCCCGACAAGTAATGACGGTACATATTGGAAGTTTGAAGATCCGGGTAACTATGCCAAGGTTATATTTGTAAGAATGAATCCGAGTGGTGCAGCTCATACTTGGAGCAGTAAGTGGAATCAGACAGATAATATTACCATTGACAACAGCAGACCGGTTACAACGATAAGCGGATGGGGTAGTGGCAATAGCCCATCATCAAACGGGACAGCTGCAGGTTGCCCGAGAAGTGTTACAGTTACAACGCCGTCAGAGCCTTTGACATTTGGCTCTCGCTTTGCAGGAACAACAGACAGCTATACGGCAGCAAGTAATATAGCATATATACTTAAGGATCCTTTTGCATCAGATGCAACAGGCATAACAGGTACCGGTGGAACAGCTGGTCAGTTTAACCTGTTCTATGGTGAATCATCATTGTTCAAGTATCAGTTTGTTGCAGACAGTACAATGAGAGTCACTCAGAATGCAAGCATTTATAAGATAACATCAGACGGTAATCTTGGTACAACAAAAACAAGTAATATTATTCCGGGTCCATATCACAATCACACATTCGGTACAGCATCAATAACGTTATCTCATTACTATGACACTAAGGTAAGAGCTGTTGACCTGAATGCGTCTTCTGCAAGATTGAGTGAGTATTCAACGGATAAGACATCAGGTATACCATATGTTTATAAAAATACAAATGCAAGTTCAACAGAACCCGTTCGTGTAAAACAAACCTTTGAAAATGAGATAAAGGTTGGACATCTTATTATTTCAAAAGAAACTGAATATGAAGATGAAACAACCGATGGTTTTACATTTAATGTTACATTGAGTAATCTGTTTACAAACACATCAGGCAATGTTGATATAACAGGACTGACATATGATGTTTATAGTTCATTGATTATGCCTTCTTCTTCAAATGTCAACGGATATTGGACAGCAAGAAAATCAAGAACGGGCTACGTAAAAGATGGTGTTACTATTAATGTAAATGAGTTTGCCGTTATCAGGGGAATACCTGTGGATACACATTATCAGGTGACTGAGAGTTCTAACGATAACTACGAGATAAAGCGTTTTATAAACAGCAGCGGCAATATTACTGCAGATTCCTATACATACAATGCTGATGGCACAATAAATAAGAATACATCAAATAATAATATTGTGTCTTGTACGAACAAACGTAAAACGGGTGTTATAGATGTAAGTAAAACAATAACCGGTACGGGTGCTGATACATCAAAAGAATTTGATGTAACGATCAACCTTACATATCCGACAGGTACAGGTTATGATGATGTAGATCTTCGCAATTATATATCACAGTCGAACTTGCCAACAGGTATGACGTTATCTAATGCTGGTAAAAAGACAGCTACTATTACCTTTAAGGTAACAAACGGTTCTATTTTCGAACTCAATAATATACCATATGGTACTGCTTTTACTATTGAGGAAACAACAGATAGTGATTATAAAGCAACTATAACCAAATCAATGATTGACAGTTCAGGTGCATTTGATTCAGTAACGATTAATGGAAACAGCGGCAACGGAACAATAAGCAATGAAGATTATATTGAGTATACATTTGCGTTTGAAAATAAGCACGAAAGCCTTGCAAGTGTTACCATAAAGAAAGTGGATAACAAGAACAATGCTATACCCGGTGCTGAATTCAAGATTTATGCAAATGTTTCAGATGCTATTGCTAAGAATAATAATACAGTTGTGGGTGCTACATATAATAAAAATGTGGCAGGAACTGAGTTTACGTTTGGTAACCTCAGACCTAATACAAAGTATTATGTAGCAGAAACTGTAGTACCTGAGGATTATCAGGGACTTACAGAACCACTTGAGGTGACGACAGGTGCAGGAGGTACAAATCTCAGCTTTAATGCAGTGAATGTTCCTGAAGATATTGTAATGCCCGAGACCGGTGCACTTCATACACCGATAAACTATATGGGCACAGGTATAATCGTTATGTCGCTTGCAGGTATTGCAATGCTGATATATAAAAGAAAGCTTCGCCGTTCTGCTGTAGCAGTAGAGGATACAAGGGGTAAGCAATAAAAGCTTAGGTTGGAGCTTTGGGACACAATCAAATATGGCAGTCAAAAAATCGTGCGGAGTGTCTGCCATATTTAAATCAATCCGCACGATACAAAAATTTGGAGGTCTTATTAAATGAAAAAGAACACATTTAGAAAAGCGGGAGTTGCTGTCCTCACAATGGCAATGCTTCTCTCAACAGGTGCACTTTCTGCGGTAAACGTAAGTGCGGCTGACGAATCAATAACTGTTGCAGCTTCAACAGGACTTAAAGCAGGCGATAAGGTTCGCGTTTATCAGGTTGCAGGTATGAATGCAAGCAATAAGTGGGAGTGGAAAAACGGCT
This sequence comes from uncultured Ruminococcus sp., assembly GCA_902786345.1. Taxonomy (GTDB): domain Bacteria; phylum Bacillota; class Clostridia; order Oscillospirales; family Acutalibacteraceae; genus UBA1213. Next base: position 55,112 of record CADACB010000004.1, read on the forward strand.
TCGGCAGTGTTACAGGCGTTCCCACAAAGGTTTCTGATATTAAGGATTATGATAATGATGCAACAGAAGCTTTTGCTAACCTTCTTGCAAAGAACGTATCAGGCAAAACCTTCACAAGTGGTTCTGTAGGCACAGCTGTAAGCGTATCAAGAGGATATTATCTTGTAATTGCTGCTCCGAGTGAAGCAGGCAAGATTGCTCAGCCGATGCTTATTGAAGTTGGTGATGATGCCAGGGTTACAATCAGCAACACAAAGGTTTCAACCATCACACTTGATAAGACAATTACAGCAGTAACAAAGGGCGGTACAGTTAAGACCGGCGGTAAGTCAGCACAGGCTGAGAAGGGTGCTGTAGTTACTTATAGACTCGCAGCTCAGATCCCTGAGTATGATGACGGTGTTACAGCTGCTGATGTTCAGGATTATGTACTTAAGGATAAGTGTGACGCTACACTTACTATAGATACAGATTCTATTAAATCATTCGTTGCTGCAACAAAGGATGCTGCAACAGGTACTGCAAAGGGTACTGTTTCAGGTGCTTCTGCAACAGGCTTTACAGTAACAATGTCAGGTAACGATGTTCTTTCTAATGCAAAGAATTATCTTATAGTTACATTTAATGCAACTGTAGGAGATGATCCTACAATAGCTCAGGGCAAGACAGACCGTACTGATGCCAACAAGAACGACGCTGAGGTTACATACGGCAATAACTTTACAACCGGCGGCAAGAGCGATACAGACGGCGACGGTGATATTGATGAAGATGATGAGCAGCCTAAGCTTGAGGATTATGCAGATGTTTATGCATCAGCAGTTCTTGTAAATAAGTTTAAAGAGGACGGCACAACTGTATTCCCGAATGTTAAGTTTGAGCTTCACAAGGATACAGCAACAGGTGAGAAGGTTGCTTCTGCAAGCGGTACTGATCTGACAGATGCAAACGGTCAGATATATTTCAAGGGTCTTGATGCTGGTACATACGTACTCGTTGAGGTAAAGACAAACGCTACTAAAGACTATAAGACACTCGATCCTATTACAATCGAAGTTACAAACACAGGCAGCGACAGTGTATTCTCTGCAACAGCAAACGGTTCAGCTCTTACACTTTCAGCTAACAATGATTACAACGGCGGTAAGGTTACAGCTTTTGCTGATAATATCACTAACGAGAAGCTCGAGACACTTCCTGCAACAGGTGGTATCGGTACATATATCTTCACAATTGGCGGTGCAGCAATCGTTCTTCTTGCCGGAGCATTGTTCGTAGTATATATGAAGAAAAGAAGAGTTGAGGAATAATATCTGACGCTCGATGATTCTCCTATAACCTTAAATCTGCTCTTGCTTGCAGGAGCAGGTTTTCCAAAGTGTTTGGTCAGCTGAGCAAGCACTTTGGAAAACCAATGAAAGGAATTTTTACTTGAAACTCACTAAAAAGAAACGCTTCTGGATAGTTATAGTAATTGGCGTTTTGTATTTTGCCGGTGTAGCTATGGTCATATATCCCATGGTGGGTAATATCTACTCGATGTCAACCTCACGTTCCGTAATTAAGGACTATGAAAAGACAGTAGAAAATATGTCGGATGGTGAAATTGAAAATAAATTCAGACTCGCAGACGAATATAATACAATGCTTGCCAACGGAAGTTATGATGAAGCACTATCTAAATCTCTGAATGCCGAAAATGGAATTATGGGTTATGTCGAAGTTCCAACACTTAACATATATCTGCCTATCTATTACAGCACAGACAAGGATGTGCTGCTTAAGGGCTGCGGATGGCTTTTGAGAACCTCTTTGCCGGTGGGAGGAATAAACACTCATAGTGTTATTTCCGGACATACCGGTTTGCCATATGCTGAGATGTTTACTAAGCTTGATAATATAAAAAAAGGTGATATGTTCTACCTCAGAATACTGAATAAGACATTTTGCTATAAAGTCGATGAAATTGAAACAGTTGACCCGGGAAGAACGGAGTTGCTGCATATAGTTGATGGTAAGGATTATGCAACGTTACTCACATGTACTCCCTACGGCATTAATGATAAGCGCTTGCTTGTCAGAGGTGAACGTGTTGAGTATTCAGAGATTGAGAGCAATGAGGCTGAGAATGTACTGACAAATATGTACAATGACCAAAAAGCTGACGCAGGGCTTAGTGAACAGATAAGAGGTCAGACTTTGGTGATTGTTGCAATTTCGCTTGTTTCTATACTTCTTTTTGCAGCTGCTTGTGTGTGGCTAAGACTAAGTACGAAGGCTGAAAAAGTCAAAGCAAAGTATGATTACAAAGAACAGTCTCGTGTCTCTGATGAAACCGACAGTGGTTCCGATGACGGTGCTGAGATTTTATCTCAGGTAGATGCCGAAGAAGAGGCTGCAGGAAAACCGGAGGATGAAAATGTCGAAAAAGAAAAGTAAGCTCAGACGGCGTCTTCCGCTGGTTGGAATATTTCTTTTGCTTGTAACAGGAATATGTTTTTTTATGTATCCGATGGTCGGTAATTGGTATACCGATTATACCTCAAGGGAGATTATACAAAAATATGATCGAACGATACAGGAGATGGGTGACGATGCGATCCATAAGCTTGAACGTCAGGCTGTGGATTATAACAAAGCACTTGCCCAAAAGGAGAAAAATAAAATATCCTCTGTTAACTATGATGAACTTCTGACCGTTGCAGATTCTTTGGGATATATTGAGATTCCGAAAATCGGAGTTTATTGCCCGATCTTTCATGGACTGTCTGATGACGTTCTTCAAAAAGGCGTAGGACATATGGAGGGGACGTCACTTCCTGTCGGCGGCACAGATTCGCACTGTGTACTTGCCGGACACACCGGACTGCCGTCATCTAAGCTTTTTACTGATCTTGATACACTTCAAGAGGGAGATTCGTTTTACATACACGTTCTTGATAAAGTGCTTAAATATCAGGTGGATAATATTTCGGTTGTTCTTCCGTATGATTCTGATGGAATAGAGATAATCAAGGGTGAGGATTATGTTACCCTTATTACCTGTACACCTTATGGAATAAACGATCACCGTCTTTTGGTAAGAGGCAAGCGGGTACCCTATGAAACAAAGACTATGGAAACAGAAAAGGAATGGCCGCTTGTTAATTTTGAAACACGACAGCTGCCTGCACGTACCATTATGTGGTATGGAGCTACAGGTGTTATAATTGGAGTTTTGATAGTCGTGATAGGCATTCTTGTTTTCCCGACCATCAAACGAAAAAGAAAACCGGAAAAGTCTGTTGACAACAACAGCTATGACGATAATACTAAGCCTTGAATGGCTTGTTTGGAGGACCATTTATGAAAAAATTATTTTCAGGCAGAATATTAGCATTGATTATGATGATGTGCGTTGTGTGCAGCAATTTTATTACCGCATCTTCATTGCCGGAGGAGGATGCTGCAGATGGATCGATTGAAGTAAAGGTTGTTGATTTTGCAGAAAAAACACAACTTGATCTTTATAAAGTTGCATCACTTAATGAAAAGTCACAGTATGATCTTTTCGATGAATATAAGGATTCCGGTGCAGATCTTTCAGATCTGAATGTTGCATCCAAATCCCAGCTTGCAGCAGAAAAACTCACTGAGTATGCCGTAAAGCTTGAACCTGAAAAGTCGGCTCTTGTTGATTCGGACGGTTTAGCTGTATTTAATGAAGTAGAAGCCTCGAATATTCTCTATCTTATTTGTCAGAAAAACAATGAGGAAATAATATCCATAAGTCCTATGCTTGTTCTTCTTCCTTATTATGACGATAATGAGGAAATGCACAAAACGGCAGCTATCGATGCTAAGTATACAGACAACAGAAAAGAATCCAAGGGTGCAATCATTCTGAATAAGACTGATGATAAAAACAGTCCTCTGGCTGATGCAGTTTTTAAGTTTGAAAAAAAAGTGTATTCTACAGATACAGTTTCAAATTCTGATAATAAAGATCAGTATGTTTGGGAGACAGTTTCCGAAGCTCTTGTGACGGATAAGAATGGTCAGCTTGTTGCTGAACAGCTTCCACTTGGTGAGTATCGTTTTACTGAAACCAAAGCACCAAAGGGTTATATTCTTGACAGCACTCCTTATGACGTTGTTGTAAAGAGTGAGGCTACGATTAGAGTGGAAAATAATAAATATGTTCCGGATGGGGGCACTCCGGTAATTATTACGGTTGTTAATAATCCTGTTCCGGTTGAAAGTTCAATAGTGAGTGAGCCGCCTTCTTCAGTTCCTCCTACCCCTGACAAACCTGTTGTAACAGGTGAGGATATAGCAAAATTCATCATAATTGGTGTTATAGTTGCAGTTTCGCTTGTTGCTGTTATCCTTCTTTTCGTACTCGGAAGAAAGAAAAAGGACGACGATGATACGGAATAATTCATAATTATTATCACAGAGGTATTTAATTATTAATGCCTCTGTGTTCTTTTTTTCGTCAGATAGCTTATTGTAAAATACATAATGTATGGTATCAGTGCAGGAAATAATATTAGTTAATATTAATATTGATTTTTAATACTGAAAGAGGTTATTATATTAGTGTATCTGATTTAAGCTTGAAAGGAAAAGTTATGAGCTTTAATAATGAACATAATGATAAAATTGAAGTTGAAACAAATTCTGATCAGCCTACAGTTGAAGAGAATGATATTGTTGTTTCAGACACAGCTGATTCAGAGAGTGAGATTGAAAAAAGAACTAACCCTGTAATAAAAAAGTTATGCTATTTCAGAGATGCGGTGACGGTGGATTTTGAAAAGCCATTTACATTTACTGATCAGCTTATTATCATGTTTGTAATTTTATTTATATCGTGTCTGCTGTTTGGATTTGTTTTTCTGGTAGCTCGTATGACGGGATCAGCAGGTGATGATGAATTCGCAGATGTGAATACGGAAAGTAATATTTCGACGGCAATATCTGATGAGCCTGAAGGTAATGTTGAAGAAGCTATGCAGTCGTCAGTGAATCGTTCTTCTGTGAGTGATGATGTGTCTGACAGCAGTACCTCGCAGGTTTCATCAAAAAAAGCTGAGGAAAAAACAAAGAGTGATCCGTTGTTCAATGAATGTGAGATACGGATTGAAAATTCAAAGAAAAGTGAAGGAATGTTGATCCTTGTAAACAAGGATTGCAGATGTGAAAGTGATGGAGAAAATGTTATCTCGTTGATGAAAACCGATAATATACATTATGATGTGACAGATGTAAATGTAAGCTTTGATAAGGATAAGGTCGTTTATCTTAATAAAATGCTTGAAGACTTTTACAATATTTTCGGTGATACTGATATTATGATTGCCTGCGGATACAGGGGTTATGATATGCAGGCAAGGCTTTATAATCAGGAAATTGAAAATCTGGGAAGCGAAAGTGCTGAACTATGGGTTGCACCTCCGGGACACAGCGAACATCAGACCGGTCTGTCATTTGATTTCAATCTGAATTTACAAAATGGTTCAGGCGGTATACAATACAGAGGTGAGGATGTATATTCGTGGCTTAATGACAATTGCTTCAAGTACGGTTTTATTGTGAGGTATATGCTTGGCAAAGAGAAAATTACAGGTTATGAGTATGAGCCTTGGCATTTTCGCTATGTTGGTGAAGCAGCAGCAACCTATATGTATAAAAATGAGCTTACCCTTGAAGAGTATCTGGATATAGTTCATACTCACAGTATAAAAGATCCCCTTATAATTGAGGGAGAAGATAATAAAAAATGGTGTGCTTATTATATTAAGGCATCTACAGAAGATGAAACAACACTTACGGTGCCTTATGATCGTGATTATGAAATATCCGGCGATAATTACAGTGGGTTTATAATTACAGTTGAGCTATAATCTGTGCTATTGTGGAATGCTTGTTTAGCCGACAAAGTAGCAGATTTGCCGTTTTTCTTTAAAACAAAAAGCTTGTATTTAAAAAATCCGATGGAATTTTGAATTCCATCGGATTTTTTTTACATGGTAATGATAAACTCCCTCCTTGTGATACAATGGTAAAGATTTGGACATCGCATTACCAAGATATAAGGAGGTTATTAAGGAATTGAATTTTTTGGAAAGTAAATAATCTTTTTGATTTTGCTCCTATAAAGAAACAACAGCGGAGATCTTGCTCACTGCTTGTTCGGCTTCCAGAGAGATAATTGATTCAACCTTGCCATTGTCACATAATTGGGCAGTTTCGGGATCTATCGGAAGCCTTGTCAGAATATCAATTCCATATTCATTAGCAACATCATCAAGCTTGCTTTTGCCAAAAGGATAATGTTTTTTACCACAGTCCGGACATTTGAACCAACTCATATTTTCTACTATTCCAAGAATAGGTATATTCATCATCTGTGCCATCCTTACAGCCTTTTCAACAATCATTGAAACAAGCTCCTGCGGAGATGTGACTATTACTATACCGTCAAGCGGAAGTGACTGAAAAACAGTAAGTGGTACATCGCCGGTTCCGGGCGGCATATCAACAAACATATAGTCAATATTATCCCAGACAACGTCCGTCCAGAATTGCTTTACTGTTCCGGCAAGTACCGGTCCTCTCCAGATAACCGGATCGGTTTCATTTTCAAGCAATAGATTGAGTGACATTACGTCTATTCCGGATGCTGTCTTTACCGGTATTATACCTTTTTCAGAGCCCATTGCACGTTCCTTGATCCCGAAGGCTTTAGGAATTGAAGGTCCTGTAATATCTGCATCCAGTATAGCTGTGTGATAGCCGTTTCTGTTGAACATAACGGCAAGCATTGATGTAACAAGTGATTTACCTACGCCGCCCTTTCCGCTGACAACTCCGATAACTTTTTTAACAGAGCTGTATTTATTGAGCTTCTCGGTCATATCACCCGGTGATTGTTCCCTTGAGGAACAGCTTGCCCCGCACGAATTACAGTCGTGAGTGCATCCTTCGATTGCTTCTGACATTTTTATTCATCCTTTCAGTTTTATGTATGATAATTATTCATCACTGATACTTACGGTATCTTCTTTGTCTGTGATCTCCGTATCAGTTTCAACAATATCGGAAACAGTTTTGTCTTTAATGTTTTCATCATCAAGTACCTCGGCATCATTCAGAACGTCTGTTTCTTCGGGAAGATCGGTACTGCTCACAGATTTTTTTGGTGATTCGGATGTATTAAGCTCATAGCCGCTGAGAAAAGTATAAGGTATTCCATATCCGAGAACAACACCTGCAATATATAATAACTCACTCCGGCTGGTTATCTGCTCATGATACGGAAGTCCTGGTGAAACAGATGCTATGATTATATAGAGTGCAGGAATAACCATAACTATAAGTGTAGAAGGAGAAAATCTCCATTTCTGCTTGCCGTCACCAACTCTTGTTGCATAGAACAGCATCAGACCGAAAAGTACAAATACTATTGCCGTACACAATTGTTTCATTGTTATGTTGTCAGCAAAGCTGTCATTTATGATTCCTGTAAAAAAATATGAGCATATCATAAATGCCGTTACAAGAAAAGCGGAAAACAGAAGATTGAATATATCAGTTTTTTTATTATTCATAAATAATATTACCTCCGTTGTTGGTATATATACACTGTATGTCTGTTTATTTAAACAATGCTTATTACAGACAAGCTATATTTTATCACTTATATGCATTATATAATTTCAGAAAAGAAATATAAGTTTATTTTTTCTTTTTAGCAGCTAAACATATCCATCCTTTTTCCTCATACTGAGCAATAATTTCAAGTGTATCGGGTAACGCGGATAAAACATCGTCAAGTCTGGTGTCAATTATTCCGCTCATTATGTATATGGTTTTATCGTTCATAAGCTTTTCAATATCGCCTGAAAGCATAATTATTGCGTCGGCAACAATATTTGCAGTGATGATGTCATAGCAGCCGTCTGCCTTTTCTGCAAGATTTCCGTGTATTCCGGTGTAACGGTCAGATACACCGTTTCTTTCAGCATTCTCAACAGATGCTTTTACAGCTAACTCATCAATGTCGATACCTGTTGCAGAGCCTGCACCTAAAAGCAGGGCAGCAACCGAAAGGATACCGCTGCCGCAGCCCACATCAAGCACTCTTGCACCCTTGAATGTGAATTTTTCCAGTGCTTCAAGGCAAAGGCGGGTTGTTTCGTGAGTGCCTGTGCCGAAGGCAAGACCGGGCTCGAGATTAAGTACAATTTTTCCGTCTGCGTCATAGTCGTCACGCCATACCGGACGAATCAGAAGCTTTTCACCAACGTTTATCGGATTGAAATATTTTTTCCAATTTTCAAGACAGCTTTCAACATCACACTTATCGGAATATAATTTATATCCGATATTTTCAGCATCAAAGCGCTCTTTCAGAAATGCAACAGCCTCAGCAGGATTAGACTCAGGACTTATGTATATGTGAATTTTAGCCTTTGTTCTGTCCTGCTTAAGAAGTTCTTCATCGATAAGATCAATATTTGCGATTTCAAGAACCTCTTGTTCAAGGTTAGAATAGTCTTCAATATAAATACCATATGGTACAGTCATATGTGCTATATTTTCGGCAGCGTCAAGTTCGGAGGAGTTTACCTCAGCAATTATTTCAGTCCAGTCCATTTTCTTTTTCCTTTCGTTTACAGCATTTGTTTTTTTCTTTTTTCTTTATATCAGCAGCCTGTTTTTTTCTTAATACAAGATTTTTGTCAAGATAGTAATATGTGCACGCTTTTTTCTTATTGCCGCTGTTATTACCTAAGCTGAGATTGTCAAACTTAATCCCGTTTTTTGCGGGTGAGATAATAAAGCCGGAAATACATCCTGCAACAGCGCCTGCCAGAAATGATACGGCTGTCATAAGGCAAGCGTTTGATTTATTCATAATTATAACCTCTTTCCCTGAATTTAATATACAATTATTATAATGCAAGGTAAAAATAAAAACAACAGTAAAGTTAAATTTAATCTGCTGTCCGCTGAAGCTTTTTAAAAGGTATGAAAAAATGAGTATTAATTTTGCTGTGAAGCCATTATTTCTGTATTTGTAAATGGTCTGATTAAATATTTTTCTGAATGTTCGCAAACGAAATATCTCTTATTACTTTGGAGGCAATTATCAATCCGGCTGCAGACGGAACACATGCATAGCTTGCCGGAATAATTTTATGTGAGACCGGATCTTCTTCCCTAGAGGACGGACAAACAGGCTGCTCCTTTGAATAAACCACAGTAAGCTTCTTTATTCCCCGGGATTTAAGTTCTTTACGCATAACTCTTGCCAATGGGCATACGGAGGTTTTATATATATCCGCAATTTCAAGCTGTGAAGGATCAAGCTTGTTGCCTGTTCCCATTGAGGATATTATCGGAACACCAGCGGTTTTTGCCTGCATTATAAGTTCTATTTTTCCGCTTACTGTATCTATTGCATCAACTATATAATCATAATTTTTAAAGTCAAATTTCTTTGATGTTTCAGCAGTATAAAACACATTAAAAACATTGACTTTAATGTTAGGGTTAATATCCTTTGCACGTTCCGCGGCAAGCTCAGCCTTAGGACGTCCGATAGACGAAGTTAGTGCAATTATCTGGCGATTTATATTAGAAATGCTTACGGTGTCTTTGTCTATTAGATCGAGAGTACCAATTCCGCTGCGTGCAAGAGCTTCAACAACATATCCTCCAACACCACCAATACCGAATATGGCAATATGTGAATTATTAAGTTTGTTAACTGCCTGTTCGCCAAAAAGCATTGAAGTTCGTGTAAATCGTTCATCCATAATTTTATGCTCCTTTTTTATGCTTACCATATTATACTATAAATTTATAATTGCGGCAAGCTGTCGCACCAAATTCGCGATTGCGTTCGCTCTGATTTTGAAAAATACGGTACAATATCTGCGGTTATCCCTTTCACGTACTTCTTGCATCGTACTTTCGTAAGGTGTTCTTTGTAAACAGATAGATAAATGAAAAATCCCATTATTATTTTACACCATTGCACCGAGCCACTGCATCCGACATGGAAAGCAAAACGAAACGCAAATGATATTTCTAAAAAGCGTCTGATGTACTAACAATTATGATTTGTGGAATGTTATGTAATTGAAATGCAAAAGCCGTTTGTGAGGGTTGACATATCAAATGTGGTATGATATATTTAACTATATAAAACTGCTTTAAAAGCCGATGTTATGTAATTCGCTCTTCAATGTAAGGCGTTTCAGCTTATTTTATGATGATAGTTGAAATGCTGATTTTATGCCATTTGGTTAAATGTGTCTAATCTAATATAGTGGTTTAATATATGGCGAATTACCGGACAGGAAGCCTTTATAATGACACAGTAAGAGCTATAGGATATTGTGCAGCAGTCATGTAAGGTATGATTGACAGTCGTAGTTTTATGCATCATAATATGCAGTGCCTGTAAGGTATGTGGGATGCGTCTGTTATTCAAATTAGAAAAATAAATATAAAATAATTTACAGGGGGACTATCTATGAAGCTTGTACTTGAGGATATTCATAAATCCTTTGGCAGCGGAGATAACAGAACTGAGGTGCTGAAGGGAATAAGCTGTACTGTAGAGAGCGGAAGCATATGCGTTCTTCTCGGACCGTCAGGATCTGGAAAATCTACATTGCTTAACATTATAGGAGGCATAGAAACCGCTGACAGCGGTATTGTGTCTATTGGCGATGATATTATGAAGGATATGAACGAAAAAAAGCTTTCGCTTTACAGGCGCCGTCATCTGGGGTATGTTTTTCAGTCATATAACCTTGTTCCGGATCTTACTGTCAAAGAGAATATTGAGGTCGGTGCATATCTGAGTGATGATCCGATGCCAATAGATGAATTGCTTAATATGCTTGGACTGTGGGAGCACAGAAATAAAATGCCGAATCAGCTTTCGGGAGGTCAGCAACAGAGAACTTCTATCGGCAGAGCTATAATAAAGCGTCCTGACATCCTTTTATGTGATGAGCCGACAGGTGCACTTGATTATAATACTTCAAAAGAAATATTAAAGCTTATCGAGGATATTAATAGAACCTGTGGTAACACTGTTGTTATTGTAACTCATAATGATGCCGTTAAGAATATGGCTGACAGAGTGATAAAGCTCAGGGATGGTCAGATAAGAAGCGATAAGCTTAATGAAACTAAAATCAGTGCAGCAGATCTTGAGTGGTGAGTATTTATATTGTGTGACGCAGTGCACATCGTAATTTATATATCTGCTGTGTAATGAAAAGAAACGCAGTACGGTTAAAGTATGAAAATTCAGGCAGCTGTCAGAATTGGACATTTCTTATGCCTGGATATACCAGGCTGGCTGCTGAGGAGATGATGTTATATGAAAAATCCTCTTTACAGGCGATTGCCTAGAGAGCTTAAAAAGAATATAGGAAAATATCTGGCACTGTTTCTGTTTCTGACTGTAACGATCGGATTTTGTTCCGGTTTTTTTGTTGCAGGCGGAAGTATGAAACAGGCTTATGAGGACTCTTTTGAGAAGTATAATATTGAAGACGGGCATTTTACCTTATATTCTGAGGCAACAGATGAGCTTAAGGATGCATTGAAGGCTGAGGATATAACTATAAGTGAGCTGTTCTATAAAGAAAGAACGATCAGCAATGAGCGTGTTCTGAGAATATATAAGCTCAGAAATGATGTAAATAAGGTAGATGTTATGTCAGGAAGACTGCCTGAAAAAAGCGATGAGATCGCACTTGACAGACTGTTCTGCAAGAATAATTCATTGTCAATAGGAGACAGTATCAATATTGACGGAAGGGATGTTAAAATAACCGGTATTGCAGCGCTTTCGGATTATAGTGCATTATACAGAAACAACTCTGATTTTATGTTAGATTCAATATCATTTTCAGTAGCACTGGTTACTGATGATGGTTTTGATGAGCTTGGAGATCTTGACCTGCATTATAATTATGCGTGGCTGGACGGCAAAACAACGCCTGAGAATAAGCAGGCAGAGCGTGCAGAAGAGATACAGAAGATAATTTCAAAATATGGAATACTGACCGATTACTTACCGCAGTTTCTTAACCAGGCTATAAAGTTTGCAGGTAATGATGTAGGACGAGACAGGATAATGGTGCAGTGGCTGCTTTACATTATAATAGCGGTCATCGGATTTGCTGCCGCTATCACAACAAGGAGTACAGTTGAACAGGAGGCGGCTGTGATTGGTACGCTCAGGGCAACTGGTTTTAAGAGGACGGAACTTTTAAGACACTATATTGTTATACCGTTGATAACAGCGGCAGCGGCTGCAATTGTCGGAAATATTCTGGGCTACACAGTTATGAAGGAAGTTGCAGCTTCAATGTATTACAACAGCTACTCATTCCCGACATTGGTTACTGTATGGAATGCAGATGCTTTCCTGCTGACAACTGTTATACCTCTGCTTCTTATATTTGTCATAAATCTGTTTGTTCTCGGCAGAATGCTCAGGCTTCCTCCGCTGCAATTTTTAAGGCACGAGCTTAAAAAGAAAAAGAAGAACAGATCTGTAAAGCTTAGTTTCGGAAGATTTTTTACCCGTTTCAGACTTAGAATAATAATACAGAATATACCGGCTTATATTCTTCTGTTCATAGGTATATTTGTAGCTAATGTTATGCTTATGTTTGGTCTTGCACTCAGCCCGATGGTTGATAATTTTGCACAAACTGTAATAGATACAAAGATTAGTGATTATCAGTATATACTTAAGGCGCCTTATGAAACGAAAAATGAGGCGGCAGAGAAGTTTGCAATAACCGAGCTTCAGAACGAAAGAGAAGAGAGTATAAGTATATATGGCATATCAGAAAATTCAAAATATGTAAAGAAATCGGATTTGAAAAACGGAAAGGTGCTTGTGTCCGACAGTTACAGGGACAAATATGGCATAAAGACAGGCGATAAGCTTAAGCTTTCTGAAAAATACAGAGATAAGACATATGAGCTTGAGGTCAGCGGAGTATATTCCTATCCGGGTGCACTTTGTGTTTTTATGGATCTTTCTGATTATCACACACTTTTTGAACAGGATGATGATTTTTATTCCGGTTATTTTTCAAATGAAGAGATTACGGATATAGACGAAAGATATATAGCAACAGTGATAACCGTTACGGAGCTTACGGCAGGTGCGAATCAGCTTAAGGATTCGATGGGGATGGTTGCACTGTTTGGTGTGTTTGCGATGGCACTTTATGTTCTTATGATCTTCATTCTTGCAAAAATGGTAACCGAAAAGAATACCAAATCAATCTCAGTTCTGAAAATTATCGGTTATAGTAATCGTGAGATTGGCAGTCTGTATAACTACTCAACAGGTATAGTTGTTATATTATCAATGTTAATATCAATACCGTTGCAAACCTTCATTTTTGAAAAGATATATTATATGATGATGAGGGAGTTTAACGGCTGGATAACGTTCTATATTGCCCCATGGGTATATCCGGTGATGATAGTTTGCGGATGTATAAGCTTTTTGATCGCGTATTCTCTTGAAATGAGAAGAATAAAGAAAATACCAAAATCTGAGGCTATCAAGGGTATTGAATAAAAGTTTGAACATATAATAATTTTCTATGACAAATAAGCAGTACTGTTCAGGAACAGTGCTGCTTCTTCTTTATCATGCTTTTACCAAAAAATATCAAACACATTTAACGTAAATGCTCTTCTTAAAAAACACCCATAATCACACTGTAGGGAATGCTGGCCGGAAAAGCGTGGATACTGAGTTTATTATTACAAATCAGAAGTGAGCATTAGCAAATGCAATAGTGAATTAGGGGCGACGGTTTTATCTGAAAGCACGACGCCAGGAGTGTGTGGATCGGAGAATCGCGTTGGGTTAGGATATTCAAAACTTAACGCAGTGAAGCGAAAAAGCGGATTTCCTGTGCAGTCACACACATGGAAATCAATTTTCAAAATAATTAAAGTAGAAATTGTCATTTTGATTAATAAAACAATGAATAATCTTTTCTATAATGTTGTTTTTGTGACAAAATACTTTCACTTATGCTCAGAATGGTACGATTTTAATTTTCTGTTGAAGAAACCTGATTTTCGTGGGTCACATAGCTCACAGATTGACAGGGGAGATATTTAGTGTTATTGTAAAATTAATTGTGTGTAATATATGCAAAATATCCTGAAGGAGCATTTGTCAATGAAAAAAGGAGATTACAAAACAAAAAGACTTACTCTTGCGGCTCTTTTGATAGCGGTGGCGTTTATACTCAGCTGGATAGAAATGATAATATCATTTCCGGTGGCAGTTCCCGGAATAAAAATCGGACTTGCTAATATTGCAATACTTTTTGCAATGTATTACTGTGGTATAACAGACGCTGCTTGTGTGCTTGTCGGAAGACTTGTTTTGAGTGCCTTGCTGTTCGGAAATGCATCGTCACTTATTATAGGTGCGGCTGGAGGAGTATTGAGCTTCGCGGTTATGCTTTTATGTAAAAAGATGTTCGGAAAGCATATTATATATGTAAGCATTGTCGGAGGAACTGCTCATAATATCGGCCAACTTATTGCGGCTTCTGTAATTGTCAGAACATCTTTTTTTTCGTTTTTGCCTTACCTTATAATAGGAGGAACAGCAGCAGGAGCATTCAATGGATTTTTAGTAAGCCGCCTGCTTAACAGCAGTTTTTTTAAAAACAACGGATATTTGAAAAAATAAACAGCCTTTTATAATTGATCGTAATCGTAATTATAATTTTGAAAATGTAAATATTTATAATAAAAGTTATTGTATGTGGATTTTTTTTGCTGAAATTTATAAGATTAATATAATTATTTATCAACCTGATTGACTTTATTGTTTATAGTACAAAATTATAGACAAATTATATCAAATTGATTAATGCATAATATACAAATATTTTTAAATATAAAAAAAATACTTGGAATATAGGATTGAATTTGATATAATAATAGTAGATTTTATTATGTGTTAATGTCTATACTTATATATGTTATTATTTTAGTTGCGATGGAGGAATCAATATGAAAAAACAAAGAACAGTGAGCAATAAAGTATTGTCTGTAATTGTTGTTTTGGCTCTTGTTATAAATACATTGCCTTCAGCGTTGTTTTCAATGTTGCATGATATTTTCTCGGGAATGACAGTAAGTGCTGAGGGTTATATGACGCCTTCCGTACACGGAACAGCACCCCGATATGAAGGAGAGGATTCACTTTATAAAGGAGATAATGCGATTTCTCCCTTGCCTAAAACTGTAACCTATAAGTCAGGTCAGAGCGCTCCTAAGCATTACAGTGTTAGTGAGTTTAATAAGAGAAGCGACGGAACACGCAACAGCGGTTTAGGATTTGACGTTTCTGAGGCAAATACAAAAATCGGACGAAGTGGTGATAACGATGAGTATAAGCTTATGATATGTGATGCGGCTGATCTTGATTATTACTCTCAGCTTACAAACAGCAGCATTTCGGAAGAGGCTGAATTTTACCTCAAAGCCAATGTTGTTCTTGGCAACAATATTGAGTGGCCGTTAACAGGATATACTTTCAATCCAATAGGAAATGACTCAATGCCCTTTACAGGTGAATTTGACGGTCAGGGTTTTGAGATTCGTGATCTTAAAATAAACGATCAAAATACAACTGATACTTTCGGATTTTTTGGTGCAACTTCAAATAGTGCTAAGATTCACGATTTCGGAATGTATCATCCTACTCTAACAACGGAACACGTTGGTGCAGAAGGTGCTGCAATTGTTTCACGTAACAATGGTTTGATTGATAACGTATATGTTATTGTGGATGAATTCCCTTCTGCAAATAACAGCAGTGCAGGCCGTATTTGTTTAGACAGTCTTACAAAAACAGTTGCAGGACTTGTTGCTGTTAACAGTGGTACAATTAAAAATTCTTATTTTGCCGGTACTCTTGACTTCAGTAAGTTTGATAATATAACAGATCTAAATGTACTTAATGACAAAAAGTTTGGTGTTATATGTGCTATAAATACAGGTACGGTAGAGAACTGTTATTATGACAGTCAGGTATTTGGTCAAAGAAGCTACAACGCTAACATAAGTATGCTTGCAGCAGGCAATACCACTAATTATAAAGTTACAGGTCTTACCAATTATCAGATCAAATGTATTAATTCAACAGAAAATCCTACAAGTATGACGGGAACAAGGTTTAAGCGTATACCTGCAAAGGTTAGAGGCACAAAAGATAATGATGATGTATATACAGGTAAATCTTCAAATGAAGAGGATTATTGTTATCCAAGGCTCTATGGTTTTACAGGCATCGGAACAGAAAATGCTCCCTTCCTTATTTCAACACCTGCACAGCTTATATACTTCCCTGTTTCAGCCGAGGCAATGAGTCAGCAAAACAGTTATAAGACATATTTTGCTTTGGCAAATGATATAGATATGGATGAGGTAGCTCCTTATGCATATAAGCCAGCGGAACGTTTCAGAATTATTACGAACAATTCTGCCGGAGAAATGATCAATGCAGATAAGGATTATGGTTGGTATACAGAAATGTTCGGTGGCAGCTTTACCGGAACAGCATCAGGAAACAATGGCTTTAAGTTTGAGCGTATTGAGCTTGGCAATGATTATAAGGGAAACAAACTCAGATCGTCATATATAATTCATAATCTTACAATCAATGATACATACAACAATACTGATAATATGAATTTGCCCAGAGTTAACGAAGATTACAGAATAGTGGGATTTATCACAAGGACGAGTAATAAGGGTGGTTATCGACCGATAATCAAAGATATACAGTTTGTTGGAGGAAATGTTTATGCCTCTGATAACGGCAGAACTTATACGGCGGCTTATGTTTCAGCTGTTTCTGCTGTTAATACATATATAGATCTTAATAACGTACACAGTTCTGTTGATGTATTGCTTGGAAATGTAAAAACTTACATTGCTCGTGTCGGAGGTATACTTGCACATGGTTATTACACAAAAGTATTCGATTGTACTAACAGCGGTACAATTTCCGGCGGTGTAAGAGATCTGACCATCGGCAATATGGAGCAGAATTTCAGAGTAGGCGGTCTTTTTGGAAATGCCGGAGCAATACAAAGTCTTGAAGGACTATCGGCTTCTGCAATTGCTCAGGGTACTTCGGGCTTTGCAGGTACTGTGACACATTGTGCAAACTATGGAACAGTAAGCGGGCCTTTTATCCTTTCTGATTCATCTGATGGCAATGCAATGAAACCCAGTTCGACAATAAAAGACAGCCCGATAATCATTTCAGGAATATCTACAGCAATGCTTGCAAGCTATTCAAATTCTGATACTCTTCCTGCTAATGATACGAAGGGCGACTCTGAAATGGTTTATACTGATGAAACAAGATCAAAGGATGTTGCTAATTTCGGCACAATTACTGATATTCCTGTAGAACTTAATGACGACGGAACTGTAAAGCTTTATGACATTACAGATGCAAATTATGATAAAAAACCCAATGCACCGATAATTGATTCAAACAAAAAATCGACAGTGAATGCAAGCCCAAAAGTTACTACTCACATTATGGGCATATCTCTTGATATGAATGCAAATACATATAACTGTGGCGACATATATGTTGTTAATAACAGTGCAACCTTTGCGTATGGTATCGGAAGCTGCATAACTAATGCATACAACCGTAATGAAGGTGGAACAACAGGAAAGCTGTATAACTACAACAACTATAACAAGGGTAACATTTATATGTATAACGGTGCTGCCGGAGCAAGTGGCATTGGTTTGTGCAGCGTTTACCAAAGTAAGAATGAGGGTAATATAAATCTTTACGGCGGTAAAATTTATACACAGCTTGGCACCGGTGTATCAAAAGGTGTTGCAACAAAATCATATAGTAATGCAACAACTCAGACAGGATTATTCCAAGGAGTAGCTGCGCTTTCATATGGCTGTTATAACAGCGGAAATATTTATCTTGCTCCTACTCAGGTAGTATCATTTGATGGTAGTGGATATGTTGTGTATGCAACGGGAATAGGTATTATTCAGGCTTTGGATAACAATTATGCAGAACTGTCTTCAATAAATAAAGGCAACATTACATTTGATTGTAAAACAAACAAGTTCACACCTATTGTTGAAAACTATTCCGCTGATTATGCAAATGTTAGCCTTCAGGGCGGTGCGACGGGAAAAAATGTTAAGAACTATGGTATTATAACATATACAGCAAACGATGAAGATCACAGCGATAGTATATTCCTTAGAATCTCAGGCTGCGGCGGAGTCAACGGTACAAGAGCTTATGATATTTCGGGTTCTGTAAATTATGCTGATATTTTTGTTGACACAAAAAAGACTGTCAAAGCACTTAATCTGATAGGGTGTTCAGGTGCAAATTTAGTAAAATCAGATAAAATTGCGAATTTCGGTGATATATATGTAAACGGCATTTTTGATTCTGGTGTTAGCATTACAGCCTGTGTTTCAGCAGCATATAATTCGGAGTTTAGCTATTGTCTTAATCTTGGCAATGTAACATTAGATAAGAACGCAAGAACCAACGAAAACTTAAGGGTGAATGCATATAATATAGTAAACTATACAAATAATGTTTATTATAAGTATGATTGGTCGTATTGTATGAATGGCTGGAACAGCAGCAGAGCTTATCCGGCTGAATTCGTAAATAATCTGAGTGATGATATAAAATCAGTAATAAACAACGGGCTTGATCCATCAAAAAAATACGGAGAGATAAATGTCTCCGGTGTGGCAAAATATCTTAATGTTGAACCGTATTATATTCACTACAGACCGGCAGTTGATAAAACAGGCAGTTCAAATGAATTAAGTCTTGATTCACGAATTAAACACAGCATAAACTACGGTGATATAAACATATCGGAGTTTTTTCTCAGCTATAGTCCATCGTCACAATCCACTTTTATTTCAGGACTGTCTTCACACGGTATTATGACTGACAGTGCTAACTATGGCAATATTAATGTAAACAATTTGGTAAGTAAAAATGTAATACAGAGAATTACGGGCGCTGCTTCGGGTGAAAGAAATGTCAATTACGGAAATATAGACATTCATGACTGTGTATTTTTCAGGGAGCTTTTGAGTAATGGCAGTTATGATGGAAGCACAGTCAACATAGGAGGAGTGTGTGATACACAGGCGGGTAATAACCTTGAAAACAGAGGCAATATTACAGTTAAAGATCTATATAAAGCTACTGTTTATGGCACTGAATATAGGTCATCAAGCTATGGAACATCTTCAAAGATGGAAGCTGATTCAACCGAGCCGCGGGATGGTTATTCACTCTATATAGGCGGTATTTCCGGAACAGGAACTGCAACACATGCTTTTTGGAATAACTATGAATGGAACAATTGCATAAATTACGGAAATATTTCTGTAGATAATACTTGTATGGGTGTTTACTGTGGTGGAATAATCAATGCACAGACATCCGATATAGGCTCGGATATTTTGATTAACCATTGTATAAACTATGGTAATATGAGTATGAATAATACAAGCACAAGGTCATTCTGGGTAGGCGGTATTATTGGTCATACATCGGCAGAACATAGATTATTTATAAAAAATAGTATGAATTTTGGAGATATTTCTGTAAGAAATCCTAACTCTTATATTTTACATCAATCGAATTATAATGCGCCTGGTTTGAGAGCAGGCGGAATTATAGGAGGTGTTGATTCCGGACAAGGTTATAAGGGATATATGACTGACTGTGCAAACTACGGAAATATATCGTATAAAAATGAAGGTGACAATACAGGTTATTCAGGAACTGTCTCAGAAGGATCTTCAAGAGCAATAATTCTTGGTGGTATAATAGGTTCACAGAATAATGTTAATTATCCCAGCAGAGTAATGAATTACGGTGATATAACAATCGGAAGCGAACCTAATCTGAATTGTTATATTGGCGGAATATATGGATACGCCGCTTTGGCTACGAATCAATCTCTTAAACAAAACACTGCCGGAATGATAAATTATGGCAACATTATTTCTGAAGGATTTAAAACTACTGGAACGCTTAGATATATCGGCGGTATTATAGGAGATTTTCATGCACTGAATACTGAGGACACTACAGGTGGTTTCAGATATGCGATTAACTATGGTAAATTGGATATCAAAGACGTACCGACAGGTGAAAACAGCGACTATTATATCAGGTATTTCCATAAGGTGGGATCACTAATTGGATATATGACTCTGCAAGGTGCTAATTATAGGGCATATTCTGTAAATCTTCACGGTTTTGCTGACCTTGGAGAGATAGATCTGCATGGAAATACAGTATATAAGAAAAGACTGATTGGACAATTAGACGGAGGAATTAACGTTAACAATATTTCCGGTGATAAAACATTATATTGCCTTAATGCCGAAAATAATAACGTTGATAGTTCCTGTGA
This sequence comes from uncultured Ruminococcus sp., assembly GCA_902786345.1. Lineage (GTDB taxonomy): Bacteria > Bacillota > Clostridia > Oscillospirales > Acutalibacteraceae > UBA1213. Next base: position 75,649 of record CADACB010000004.1, read on the forward strand.
TTATGTAACCAGAATAAATACTAATTATTGTAATGTTACTATGGATACAAGTGACAAAAACGGTAATACAATAGGCTTCTTCTCAGAGGACTTTTTGTTCCGTTCGCAGATGGAAGATGAAGAAAATCCATTCGTATACAAGACTATTGATGAGCTTTCTCCTTATCTTGCAGGTTATATGAAGTCACGTTTCGGAAATGATGTTCCGGGTGCGTATGTGATGAGCGAAGGTCCGAGAAGCAGTGATATTAACTGGCCGGATAGCTATATTGCCGGGTTCAGGGCCGGAGCCACCAGTAGCAGTGCGTATACAGACACAGGTCTGATAAGCGGCAGTGATAAGCCTTTGCCGACTACAGGAATGAAGGGCATTTATAAGAATTACCTTGAAAGTAATTCTTTACATCGTACAGTTAAAACTGATATTGAGTATTTTGCACGTCAGGTTAAGGAGAATGAAAAGAGTGATCTTGCAGAAATCTTTGATATGACACTTATTACTCCTAAATATTACTTCAATACTCAGACAGAACAGTATGAACAGTTCAGAAGTATACGTGCGGATGTCAAGTCAGAATATAGTGATGAAACTGAGAATCTGATATTTACAGATATTGATATTTCTTTCCCGATAGAGTATCTTGATAATACAAAATTCAAGACTACAGAGAACGGTTCAGAAGTAACAGATGCAACAGCGGTTGATGTTCTTTTGAAAGAATATCTTGTTTCTGCATCAGAAAAAGCTACCATCAAGATTTATAAGGGTGCTCAGCTTGCAAATGATACACCAGCAGATGATAATTATCCATCTACAGGTATATTTGATATTGCTTCATTACAGAGTGCACTTGCGTCATCTTCTGACTGGAGCAGCAGCTATACTGTAGGTGACATTTTAGGCGCGGTTTCGAACGATTGGTCCATAAATCTTACTAACGCAAAAACTTCGGGTAATGTTCGTTACAATAAGCTTTTGGGCGTAATTACTTCAGAAAGCGGCAACGTCAGGAATGTTGTTACGATACACGTTATGTTTAATGAGGTTGTTCCATCAGCAAAGCTTGCGTCTGTGACAATTGTAACATCTCGAAATACTAGTACAAGAACTACAAACTTAGTAAACAATGGTATCGTAACAGAAGAGGGAAAACCTTCAAAATCTGATGATGGATTGAATGATGTTACATATTATTATTTGTCTGATGGAAATTCTACATCAGGACATAATATAGTGTATTATAAGTCATCGTTTGATTCTCGAATTGTTATAGATACTGAGAATCTAAGTACTAACAATAAAATATATGTTGAAGGCTTTCGTCAGGACAGAGTCCCCAAAGTTGAATCTGAAGCATTTAACTCGAATAGAGATTACAACAACTGGACAAATATGAACTGGAACGATGATAAAACAGGTTCAGTTGTAAATTGGAGAGATCCGGTAACAAAAGAATATGTCCTTACTGAATCAACTGCTGATATTAATTCTCAGGGTGTTGCTGAAATTACAATCGGGACTGTTTCAGAAGGTTCTGAAATGTACTATGGCGGACTTTATAGATTTGACCTTTACTATGGTATTGATTCCGCAGGAACAAAGCGTAAACACTTTGGCAGTCTGTTTATGTGGAAGGAATATTCACCTGAAAACTCGATCGCAACTTCAGGTTCTTCAAAAAATAACCTTGATAACGTTGTTTTGAATGCAACCGGTGATGGGGTCAATTATACTTCATCAGGATATGCATATAAAAATGCAAGTTCTACTATGAAGTACGGTTTTAACTCTGTGGTATTCCCGATATTAAAAACAGGTGTGAATTATGCACAGCCGTCAGCAAAATCATATACTGTCGGAGAAGATTCATCAAAAACTGGCAGTCAGTCAACCGGCATAACAACGACGAATGCAAGTACTACATTTAAAGTCAGCACCGACTCAATTGGTGTTATTGATGATGGTAAGGATATAACACTCAACAATCGGATCAAGTCAGTAACACTTTACCAGGACAGCAACGGTTCTGAATATCCTGTTATTTACCATGGTACATTTGATGTTTTGTCTGAAAGTGTTGCAAATAAGCGTCTTATGAATTATGACCTTATCTACTGTGGAAGTACAAATGATACTACAGGAACAATGACAAATGTTAGTATGGGTGCACTCGCTTCTATAGTACCATCAAGTTATAAATTAACTGCTCAGTCGGTGCAAAACGGTAATGCAAGTACCGTTACACTTGATAGTGAATATTCAGGAACACAGTCTGTTGCAGTAAAATGGACTTCATCCAATGTTAATCTCTACAGTAAAAGTGAAAATCCGAACGCAAGTGATACACACTATCAAAATGACGGATTTAGTACAGATACATTGAGAGTTTTTTATAAGGCATCTAATGAGAGCAGTTACACGGCTCTTTCGGAGCAGCAAATAGAAGAATATTTCAGCGTTAGTGTTAATGATGAAAATGTCTGGACTTTCACTATCAAAAAGGATGCTCCAAGAGGCAGCTTTAAGATGGTTCCATATTTTGTATATACAAACAATCTTGGTATGTATAGTGACAACATTACATTCAACGTTACACCTTCTTCATCAGATGATGGTTACTATCATTGGAATATAGCTTATTCACCGTTTATTATTGAAAATCCACAAAATAGCAAATCATATTTGGAAGCTTTCAATATTGATAATAGTACAGGTATTCCGATAATTGAAGAAGACAGCAGAAATTCAGTTCCTGCTTCACTGTCACGAGTAGTTTACGTTTCAGATGACTCTGCTGACGGCGATATTGTTTACGATGGCTATAGAGCATATGAAACAGGTGATACAAGAATCGATAAGTTCGTTATCACTGCCTCTATATCCAGTTCAGAAGCCGGATCACAGTTGGGTTTTGCAGTTCCTTATAGGGCAAAACTGTATAAATGGAACAGAGATGATATAAGTCCGATTGAATCTAATGGAAGTATTCTTGATACGAATTGGAACGAGCTTAGCCACATTACAGATAGCTCAGTGGATAATTACGAGATGAAATACTCTGTGCCTGTAAACTATGGCGGTGTACCTGTAAATGGTCAGTATACAACGTATTATAAGGTTGTATCGGAGGATGGACTGTATTCAACAGTTTATACTCTCAATGTTGTTCCTGAGAAACGTAATAAAATAGTTTCGCTTGAAGTAGGAACCGAGGCGGAAGTTGGAGAATTGACTGAAACACTCAGAGCGTCATTGGGTCAAAGCTATACCCAGTCTGGTGAGGTTTATCAGGAGATTCTAGATAATTACGGACCTGTTACTGCAACAATCAAAGAACTGGGTAATTCAGGAGTTGAGTATTATCAGACAAAATGGCTTGATGGTACAACTCAAAATAGCACAGGACATTTCAGTACTTATAATCTTAAAACAAGAATTTATGATGTCAGTGTTGATTTGCCTGTGGGATATGATTATGACGTAGTTCTTTTGAGTGCCGGTAAAGATAATTCTCAGAATCTTGCGGCTTCTACAAACGGTTATGACGGTAAACGCCTTGTAATAACATCCCCTGACCCACAGAATATATATCTGCGAATTATTCTCCGAAGAAATACAGAATCTACAACATGGGGTGTTCAATACATAAGCAATACCAGCAAAAATGGAATGATTAAGAATTTCATTGGTTGACAGCAATAAAGATACGTTAATTTTAGGAGGTTATTTTATGAAAAAGCTTTTAATTCATAAAAATAAATACTTTGTGTTTTTATGCTGTTACCTTTTGGTCATTTCAATGATTGGGATAAGTTTGACATATTCCAAATATACCACAGGAGACAGCGGATTGGATCAGGCACAGACCGCTAAGTATGACCTTACAATATATAGTGCTGATCCTTCTGATAAGCCGCAGAATATCATTGTAAGCATTAAGGCAACGTCAAAAATGTCAGAGCCGAAATCCCTTTATGATCAAACGTATTCTATTGATGAGATAGTAGTACATAATGCAAGTGAGTGTGATGTGAGGCTCACGAATATGAGCTTCACATCCGACCCCGATAATAAACCATATTATTCAAAGCTTATTTGTGGAGAAGAGGTTACCGATGATAATATAAAAACGAAAATACCGGAATATCTGGAAGGATCTGCTGCTGCTGGAATAGGAGAAGGCAATATAGGCGGTGCTACAGTTGCTCAGATCAATGCAGCGGTTGACGACCTCAATGAAAAATTTGAAAAGGTTATAAAGCTCGGTGGAACAGAAAGAATATATATTGTTACATGGGTAGAACATGACAATGTGTATAATGCTTCAAACTTTAATGATTCTGTTAGGGATATTGGTGTTGAACCTGAGAAATTTGTTCTTAATGTTCATTCTGAACAGGTAGATTGATGAGGAGGGATGAGCATGCTGAAAAAACTAAATGCCAAAAAAATATGGATAATATCCTTGGGGTTTATATGTGTTGCAGCTTTGATTCTTTCCGTATCAATGACAAGATCTAAGTATGTATCTATTGAACATGAGACAGGTAAAATTCAGCTTGAGGAATTTGAGATCCAGCCAATACTATACAGTAATGCAAGTGGTCAGAAAACAGTAGTTGCACCTCAAAGCCAGGGTAACTACAAGTATTATGAATTACCGGCAAGTGAATTTGAAAATCTGTCATTGGATATTGTTTATTACGGCAGAGCGATAACCAATACAAGGTTCAAGTTTGATGTTATGTGGTACAAGAAAAACGGATCAAACTATGATTTGATTTTCCACAGCTATCCTGATTATACTTACAATGATAGTCTTATTTATGACAATTTCGAGAAAGACGGTTGGTATTATTTTAAAGAAAATACTACTGCTTCTGATATGCTGGATGGAACGAAAACATATAACGTATTCACTGATATTCAGTCAGGAAATAATGTCCACGATCCTGTAAATCCAACTACGGATATACCAGATACGATAAGAATTTACATAACGACTGATTCTGTTCAGTATAACAGGTCACTTGAATTATGGGGAATGACAGAGTTCCCATGGGAAACAACATAAAGTAATATTAAAAGGATCTCATTCCGGAAGTGCGGAATGAGATCCTTTTTTTGAAAGAAATATCCCTCGGCTTTTAACCGAGGGATAAATGTTAATGTTTATATACCTAAGATGGAGGTCATAGATCTAAACATATCATCTGCAATTGCAGATGCATCCTGCTGAGATTTTCCTACTGCTGTTACATATACCTTGATTTTTGGCTCAGTGCCCGAAGGTCTGACAATAACAGCTCCGCCGTCCTCAAGTGAATAGGAGAGAACGTTTGATTTCGGAAGCGTTATTTCAGAGGTTTCTCCTGTTACAGTATCCTTTGAATAGGAATTAAGATAATCTGCATAAGCTGTAACTTTGAAAGCTGATATTTTGGCAGGATGTGCATTTCTCAAATTCGTCATTATATCACTCATCTTCTGCATTCCCGCAGAGCCTTCAAACTCATAGCTTTCAGTTCTGTTAAGGTAATAACCAAATTCATCATATATGGAAGTCATAACTTCATCCAGACTTTTGCCTTGCTGACGATAGTAAGCAGCCATTTCACATATAAGCATTGATGCAACAACAGCATCTTTATCTCTGACATATGTTCCCGCAAGATAACCATAGCTTTCTTCAAAGCCGAAAATGTATCTTTTTTCTTCATTCTTACGTTCAAGAAGAAGTATCTGCTCACCAATATACTTAAAGCCTGTGAGTACGTTTTTAAGCTCGCAACCGTATTTTTCACAGATTTTCTCAACAAGTTTGCTTGTAACAATAGTTTTTACAGCAACAGGATTTTCCGGAAGAGTTCCGTTTTCCTTTCTACACGAGAGGATATAGTTCATAAGCATAATGCCTGTTTCATTACCGCTCATAAGACGGTAGCCACCGTTTACCTTAACTGCAATGCCTACACGGTCACTGTCAGGATCAGTTGCGAGTAGCAGATCAGCATCAACCTTTTTGCTAAGCTCAAGTCCTAAAGCAAGGGCTTCTTTGATCTCAGGATTCGGATACGGACAGGTAGTAAAGTTACCATCAGGCATTTCCTGTTCAGGAACTACTACAACATCATCTATACCAATGCGGTCAAGAATTTTCCTGACAAGCTTATTACCTGCACCATTCAGTGGAGTAAATACTACCTTCAGACCTGAGCCCTTGCAGGCATCGGAATTAATACTTTGCTCCCTTACATTCTCAAGATATGATTCATATACGCTGTTGTTTATCCACTCAATAAGACCGTTCTTTATACCCTCATCAAAGTCAATAAGCTTAATGTCACCATTAAAGTAATTGACCTTTTGTATTTCATCATATACAGCATCAGCATTAACATCAGTCATCTGACAACCGTCATTTCCGTAGCACTTATATCCGTTATATTTTGCAGGGTTATGACTTGCAGTAACCATAATTCCGGCACTTGTTTTAAGTTCTCTGACTGCAAATGAAACAACAGGCGTAGGCTGAAGCTCCTTAGAAACATATGCTTTGACACCGTTAGCCGCAAGCACTCTGGCAGCCTCTTTTGCAAACAAATCAGCCTTTATACGTGAATCATAGGAAATTGCCACTGACGGATTGTCATATTTTTTATTAAGAAAATTAGCTAATCCCTGTGTAGCTTTGCGGACGGTATAAACATTCATCCTGTTAGTGCCTGCTCCAAGAACACCTCTCAGACCTGCTGTACCGAACTTCAATTCACGATAGAAACGCTCATAAACCTCCTCATCATTGTTTTCAATACTGTTAAGCTCAGCAATAAGATCCTTGTCATCCTTTGCATTGTCAAGCCACAGCTTAAAAAGCTCTCTGATTTCCATTTTAAGTCCCCCTAAAAAATTACAGCAATATATCACTATAACTATTTATGATATAATAATAGCATATTTTTCTTCTTGTTTCAACAATTACTTCAATATAATTATAAGATTTTTTAATCACTCCAAAAAAAAATAAAATCTACTTATAATTTTAACATTTTTTACAACATCACATATATGGCTGTAGTATACTCAATTTTTTTTAATCAGTATAATCGTTATGCGAATGGAAATTATAAATAGAATTTATATAAAAATATATTAAAATTGTACATATTTAATGCTTGTATTGATGGGAAATATAAGTTAAAATATAATTGATAAGGAATATGTAACGGAGGAAAGTTAATGTCTATTGAAACAAATATAGAAGCTGATAATATTCAGACTGATGAAGATATACTCATAGATGCATCTGAGGATTACGATTTTTGTTCTGCATCTGTAAAGCAAAGCCGTTTTCGTGCTCCTGCAATAATAGCCTTAATTCTTCTTGTTATTTCAGTGATTTTCTTTATTGTATGGGGTTTGTTTTTCAATAAAGCGATCAAGGGAACATGGAAATATAGTGTAACTGTCAATAATGAAAACAAAAGCACAGAATATAATTACGTGCTTAACTTTGAGGATAACGGAATATGCCGATATAATCTTGGCGGTACAACTTACACCGGCAAATATAAATCTGAATATGTAGACGGCAAGCACAAACTTAATATGGTTTTTACTATGATAGGAACAGAGATCTATAACAATAATCTTATATATGATGTATCAGGAAACATATTCACCGGAAGAAAGCTTGAACTTACAGATATTGACGGAATGATACTTCCTCCGGATAATCTCAGCAGTGAAACAAAGCAGTCTGTAGAATTAAAAAGCAAGCTTGCAGACAGTAAGGAAGAAAACGGTATAAGATATTATATACTTCCATTTGAATCAATTGACAGCATTGAGCCTGAAATTGATAAATATGATGACTTCAAAACTGATGAAAAGCTTACGGGAATATGGTATGAAGCGAATGAACGTTCAGGTTATGGATATACCTTTACGTTTAATGAAGATGGATCATATGAATTAACTTATAGTGACGTTTCATATGCAGGCTGCTACAGTGCTGAAAACGGCAAATGCGATTACAATTTAGTTTTTGTAGACGGTAAGACTGATAGCAGATCTTTCAATTATTCCTTTAGCGGTGAAAATCTCATTATAGAAATTAATGGACAGAAGAGTACACTCATTAAGACTGATAATAAATATGCATTTAAAAGTGAAATAAAGTAATAAGTCAGGAGTAAACTTTATGGTTATATGCAAAAATTGTAAAAATCAATTTGATGAATATTTTGGTATATGTCCGAATTGCGGAGCACAATATATTCCCGAAGAACAGCCAAAATCGGCTATACCGCCCATTTCGGATTGGCCTGACACTTTTGAAAAAAATACTGAGGATTATGTACCCGTTGATCAAATATCGCCCCAGTTTAATGCTCAGCAGCCACCCGTGATAAATCAGCCTGTAGATCAGCCTTTTGATATGCAGGGTCAGACAGCCATAAAGCAGCCAAAGAAAAAATCTAAGGGTAAACGAATAACTATTATCGCCATTTTGTGTGCATTGCTTTTAGCCGGAGGAGCAGCTGTTTCAGTGTTTTACGTTATGCCGCAAATAAAGCAGCACCAGATTGAGGAGCAGGTTTCCAATGGTGAAAAACAGTTAGAAGAAAAAAATTATACTGAGGCTGCTGAGTCATTTAAGAAGGCTATAGAACTTGACTCTTACAACTCAAGATATTATGAAAAGCTTGGAGAGTCGTATTTAGCACAAGGCGATAAATATGGAGAAGCCGAAGAAGCACTAAAAAAGGCGATTGAGCTTGATCCGGATAATCCAACATATTACATAAAGCTTGCGGATCTGTATACACATATAGATGTGAGTGAGAAAGCTATAGAAACACTCGAGGAAGGCTTTAAAAAGACCTCTGACTCTGCTGTTAAATCAAAGCTTGATCAACTAAAGCTTGATACACAATATAATTTGTACATAGAAAATGCGAATACTGCAAAAGCAGCCGGCAATTACAGTGAAGCAGTACAAAATTATATGGAGGCTATAAAGCTAAAGTCTGATATAGACAAGACATATATCTATGCTGCTGAAGTATATATGGCACAAAATGATGCAGACAGTGCAATTGCTGTTCTTGAGCAAGGAAGGACTGTAACAAATTCTGAAGATATAGTAAACAAGATCTCAGAGATAAATTCATCTATTGAAAACAATAACGGTAATTCTTTTGAAGGTATTGATATTACTAGTGAAAAAAATATCAGATTTTTGAAAGAAGCAATGAAAAAAGAAGCAATTGACGGTGTAGTCAAGCTAAAAGTTTGGTGCTCATCTGATGATCGTAATATTGAGCAAGAACTGACTAGTGAATTCAAAAAAATGTTTGAGGATTCAGAACTGATAATTGATATAAAAGTCGGAGTGTCAAATGAAGATCAGGCAGTTGCAAAACTTATTGAGAATCCCGAAGATGCTGCCGATGTATTCAGTTTTACAAATGGTCAGCTCCTGAATCTTATTGACTCGAGATGTATTGCCCGTTTACCGGATTACTTCAAGGGGAATGTAACAAAGGATAATACTTCTGATTCTATTGCTGCGTTTACAGTTGATGATTATCTGTATGCATATCCTGTCTCAAGCGATGCCGGATGCGTTATGTATTATGACAAGAGAGTATTTAAAGACAATGAAGTTGGTAATATTGACAAAATGATTGCCATTGCCGAAAAAAATAATAAGAGTGTATTTTTTGATTTAAGCAGTCCGTGGTATAATACAGGGTTCTTTTTGACTGCCGGTTGCAGGCTCGAATACAAAAATAACAAACAGATTATTGAATACGCAAATACTAAAGGTCTTAATGCTGCAAAAGCGATGTGTCACATTGCAGAAAATACAGGCAAAGGCTTTATCGGTACATCAGGTACTATGGGTATTAATGATTATGTTGTTAGTGGATTTGGAAAGGGTGAGCTTGCCGCAGCTGTGGTTGCAACAACGACAGGATCTCGCATAAAAAAAGTTATTGGTAATGAAAATGTTGGTGCAGCTAAGCTGCCGACAGTTCTAATTGATTGTAAACAGCAGCAGCTTCATTCTTTTGGCGGATATATGGCAAAAGGTGTTAATCTTTATTCAAGAGTACCTTTTACCGCACATCTTCTTGCTTGTTATCTTACATCTTCAAAAAACCAGGAATATTTGTATAAATCATCAGGGGTTATTCCTACCAATAAAGAAGTACTTGATGATGATAATATAAAGAATGATCCGGCTTTGAAGGCTATACAGGATCAGACTCCATATACACATTCGCAAGGCTCTGTGGTTGGATTAAAGTATTGGTCTTCATATGCAGGATTATTAGGTGTGGATATAGTAAGTAAATCCGGCAAGGTTTCAGACGATAGTCTGATGACAGCGTTGAAAAAAATAGATAATGATTTTAGCTGATAAGCAGCCTGAAAAACGGTTGCTCCAAATAAAATAACAAAGGAGATTTATTATGTTAAACGAGTTCTGGAGTTCCTTTAAAAGCGGTACAGACATCAGAGGTGTGGCTGTAGGTGGTGCAGGCTATGAAGTAAATATAACTGATGAAACTGTAAGTGCAATGGTAAATGGATTTGCACTCTGGCTTTCAAGGAAGACAGGAAAAACACCATCTGAGCTTAAAATCTCTGTGGGACGTGATTCAAGAATATCAGGTCCGGCAATTGCAGAAGTAACAAAACATACACTTCTCAATTCGGGTGTATTTGTTGTAGACTGCGACCTTGCTTCAACACCTGCAATGTTTATGACAACTGTAGAATTAGGTTGTGACGGTGCAATTCAGATAACCGCAAGTCATCACCCTTATTATAGAAATGGTCTGAAATTTTTTACAAGAGAGGGTGGTCTTGAAAGCGAAAATATCACTTCAATACTGGAATATGCTCAAGATGGAGAGGCACCTGAGGAAAATGACGGTGGTAAGATTGTTGAGAATGACTATATGACTTATTATGCAGGTAACCTTCGTGAGCTTATAAAGAAAGAAATAAACTCAGATGATGACTATCATCATCCTCTTAAGGGCTTTAAAATTATTGTAGATGCTGGAAATGGTGTAGGTGGATTTTATGCTACGGATGTACTTGAAGCACTCGGTGCTGATATAAGAGGAAGTCAGTTTCTTGAGCCTGACGGTATGTTCCCGAACCATATTCCTAATCCTGAGGATAAAACAGCTATGGCTTCTATTAGTGCAGCAGTAAAGGAAGCAGGTGCGGATTTTGGAGTTATATTTGATACAGATGTTGACCGCTGTGGTGCAGTGGATGCACAAGGCAAAGAGATCAACCGCAACAGACTTGTTGCTCTTGCAGCGGCAATTGCTCTTGAAAATAACAAAGGCGGTATGATAGTTACGGATTCTATAACATCAAGTGGTCTTAAGGAATTCATTGAAAAAGAGCTTGGGGGTAAGCATCTCAGGTTCAAGAGAGGCTATAAAAACGTGATTGATGAGGCAATAAGACAAAATCAAAATGACGTTAACTGTCCGCTTGCTATAGAAACATCAGGTCATGCTGCTATGAGAGAGAATTATTTCCTTGATGACGGTGCATATCTTATCACAAAGATTATAATTAAAATGGCACAACTCCGAAAACAAGATAAAAAGCTTGAAAGTCTTATAGAAAATCTCAAAGAGCCGGTTGAAAGTAAAGAAATAAGAATTAAGATCACTGAGAAGAATTTCAGAGAATATGGCAAGAAGGTAATTGAAGATCTTACCAAATATTCAGAAGGTCAGAAAACCTTCAAGGTTGCTGATGATAATTACGAGGGAATAAGGGTATCCTTTGACTCCAGAAACGGAAATGGCTGGTTCTTGTTAAGATTAAGTGTACATGATCCTATAATGCCGCTTAACATTGAAAGTGACAGTGTTGGAGGTGTTGATAAGATATTTAAAAAGATTCAGCCATTCCTTGAGGGATGTATAGGTCTTGATACATATGTTGCCCCCAAGAAGCCAGCTTCAGCAGTTGTTAAAAAAACAGTATCCGATAAAACGTCTGAACCTGTGTCATCTAAAAAGGCTTCAAAACCAACTGTATCGTCTAAAAAGCCTGTAGGTAATAAATTATCTGACGATGTAAAAAGTGCCGGTGAAGAGTCTGTGAAGGCAGAAACTGCTAAGGTTTCACCTAAAGAAAAAAAAGCAGCAGCTAAGAAGAAAACAACCGAAACAGCAAAATCCAAAAAAGATAATTCTACAAAATAATTATCTCGGGTACAGCAAAAGCTGTACCCATTTTTATAAGGCTCTATAATAAATGTTGGGGTAACAAATAGAGCCTACAAAAAAATATAAAAAAAGTAGAGCATATTTGCACCAAATCCGTTAAAATGGAATTGACG
>CADACB010000005.1:0-450 GCA_902786345.1 uncultured Ruminococcus sp.
TTTTACAACTGCAAAAACATGTTCAACTTTGCAGCGAACAGATGATTTTTCATGCTCTCTCTTTTTTGCTGCGTATTGTCCGCTTTTAGAGAGCTTATTGATAGATGATTGCTTTCTGTTGATAATATATTTGATTTTCTTGCCTTGCTTGTTCTTCCTGATTGCTTCGGGGCGTTTATCTGCACCAATGTAACCACTGTCACCATTCAAAGTTTCTTCTTCACCGTGCATCAATTCACTTGTTGCTGTGACATCATGTTCGTTTGCTGATGTCGTTTTTACATGATGAACCAGCCCGCTGTCACGGTCAACTCCTATGTGCATTTTGTAGCCAAAGTGCCATGTATTGCCCTTTTTAGCAGAGTGTGCTTCCGGATCCCTTTTCTTTTCCTTGTTCTTGGTGGATGAGGGTGCTTCAATAAATGTCGAATCAACAATGGTACCTTTTTT
>CADACB010000005.1:501-129039 GCA_902786345.1 uncultured Ruminococcus sp.
TAATAGTACGGCTCTATTTCTTTTACGAATGTTTCCCACGGAATAACGCTATCCATTTTATTCAGAAATTCTTTTTTGTTGGTTCTGGCTGCACCAAACCCATCATTCATTTCTGCCAGTGTCATCTGTCTGTTCATGTTTTTATTATATCATATTTTCAATGACTTCGCAATTATGAGGTGTTGCCTTAAAGGAACGCGCGCTGTAAATACCGCCTGCCGCCATAACAGGAACGTGCTCAACAGCGTCAACAATCAGCGGAACAATTGAGAAAGTGCCGAGCGTCATATTGGGCAGTGTACCGCCCTCGTCAAAACCTGTCGCAACGATGATATCCGCACCGCAGCGCTCCGCTTCTCTCGCTTCATCGGGGGATGGGTTTAGAGAACGGTAAATGATTTTGATATCGTGCTCTTTCAGCTCCCTAATCAGGACTTCACGGATACCGCCGACATAGGTGACTACGGGAACCTTTTCCTCGTAGATTACCTTCAGCATAGGCGGTGTAAAAATATCCTCCGCGTTCTCATCATAAGGCGGCAGAATATTGACAGAGAAAGGCTTGTCGGTAAGTTCACGAACCTTGCGGATTTCCGCGCGCATACGCTCTGCTGTTTCAACAGGATCACGCGTGACGGTTGTTTGTCCTGCGTTCGGACCGAGACAGCCAAGACCGCCTGCGTTGCTAACCGCAGCAACAAGCTTTGCGTCTGTAAGCCATACCATAGGACCTTGCACAACAGGCTTTTCAATTCCGAGTATTTCACAAATTCGATTTTTCATTACAACTACCTCCGTTGGTTTATTTCACTTATAGTATACCAACGGAAAATGAAAAATAACAGTACGCAGAATTAAATGAGTAAGGCAGAAAAACTGTCCTACTGCCTGCTCATGTGTGATTCGCCCCATTTATATAGCTCGTTGAGCGTGGGCAGTAGTGCAAGTCCTTCCTCTGTCAGGGAGTATTCCACCTTTGGCGGAATGGTGTCGTACTGAACGCGTTTTACTAAACCGTCTTCCTCCAACTCTCTCAGGGACTTAGTCAACATCATATTTGTAATACCCGGTATGCGGCGTTTTAGTTCGTTATATCGGGTGTTTTCTTTTTCGTGAAGATACCATAGAATCGGCAGCTTCCACTTTTGTCCGATAATCTCCAGCGCGTGAAGAATCGGGCATTTTTTCTCGGTTACATCGGTCATTGTTTCGTCAATGGAATATGTGGTTTCTTTTTTTGCCATAGTTATTACCTCTCAAAAGTAAGGAAGAAAAAACTGCGTACTTGTATTTTTATTACCTAAGTTCTATGATAAGTATAGCAACAGAAATCCGAAAGGTCAAGGTGATTGTATGAAAAAGTTATTTGATGAAATTAAGATGAATAATTTAACGGTTAAAAACAGGCTTGTCCGTTCCGCGACTTGGGAAGGAATTGCCGCTCTTGACGGCAGTATTGACGAACAAAGCTATAAAATATACGAGAAGCTTGCCAAGGGCGGTGTTGGGCTAATTATCGACGGCTTTACGAGCGTCTCGAGTAATGACTTTTACTTTGACGGTATGATGCGCCTGTCAAGTGACAGCTTGATTACACAATATAAAAAGCTGACGGATTTGGTTCATCAGGAAAATTGCAAAATCATCGCACAGCTCGCGCTCGGCGCGTTTTACCGCAGCGGCGCGCAGATTGAGCCCGATTATATGACGGTTGACGAAATCAAGTCGGTTATTCAGCAGTTTGTTGAAGCCGCCAAACGAGCTGAGAAAGCAGGCTTTGACGGCGTGCAGATTCACGCGGCTCATTTCTTCTTCCTCAGCCGTTTTATCAGCCCGAGGGTGAACCACAGAACGGACATTTACGGCAGCAGTACTGACAACCGTATGCGGATTTTACTTGAAATACTATTTGGAATTCGCGCTGCCTGCCCGACAATGCACATCACGATTAAGATTAATTCAAGCGACTTTACCTACGGCGGCTTGGAGCAGGACGAGAGCCTGTATATCTGCAAAAAGCTTGCGAAAAACGGTATTGATTCAATAGAAGTCAGCGGCAACGGAACGTCGGTTGCGGGAATAAAGGCGCACGTAAATGAAGCATACTTTATTGACTTTGCCGCAAAGCTCGCCGACGAGGTTGATGTTCCTGTTATTCTTGTCGGCGGTTTTAGAGCGAAGGATACAATGGAGGAAGTGCTGAACAAGACAAATATTGAACTGTTATCCTTGTCCCGTCCGTTGCTCTGTGAACCTGATTTTCCGAACAGATTACATAACAAAAACAACGCGGTTTCCAAGTGTATTTCCTGCAACCGCTGTTATTCGTCAGACTGCCACAAGTGCGTTTTCAGGAGGTAACTATGCGTAAAGAAATTCAAGTTCCGACCGGGCGCGGCGTCTTTTCGGCTGAGGTCTGCCGCATAGACTGATACCTCAATTTGATATTGTTCTTCAAGCTCATTTTGCAGGGCGTTGAGCTTTGCCTCGTTCCTTGCTACCAGAATAAGGTCATAATGCTTTTCCGCGCAGAGCTTAGCGAATTCCAACCCCAAACCGCCTGAAGCGCCGGTAATCAATGCTGTTTTCCGTTTCAATTTCATTCACCTCTGAGATATTCGATATCCGCTTTCATCAGCATTTGCAGCAGCCGTTCTCGCTTTCTGAGCACAGGAATCGTTTCAATCCATACAGCGGAGGCTTCCCATACGGAAAACGAACCGATTGTAGAAATAATGGCAGCGATGACCTCGTTCAGAAAAGCGGAGAAGATGATTCCGATCAGAATAAAAGCTATTCCGATCAAGAGCAGCCGCAGGGCGTTCACTCTGCTTTTTGCCATTTCTTTTTTATTGCGCTCCTGCTGTTTCTTGAGATACAGCAGGTAAGCGTTTTTGAAGCGTTCCGTATCCGGCGGATACGCCGCTGAAAGCTCAATAGAAACGCTCTCGCCGAGCCTTCTGTCCTCGATGGAATCGCTCAAATAGTCTGTCAGCTCACTGCTGAACGAAAGACCGGATGGGGCAAGCCGTGAATATAATTCTTGTTCATTCTTTACTTGAATTGGGATGATGAATTTGCCCATAGCTTGACCCGCTCCTTATTTTATTCGCCCTTATGCTTTTTGCCAATGTTGCTGAAATGCGATTTGATTTTTTCTCTGCGTTCTTCGATCTTCTGCTTGCAATCCTGCTTCTTCGCTTCACGGAGCTGCTTTTTCGCCTGACGTGCCATTTCTTCCTGAACGCGTTGTGCTTCGGCAACCTCCTCGGCAACCTCAGCCGCGTCAAAGCGCGCAATATCGGCGTCGAACTTCTCAAAGTTCTTGTCAAAGTTGGCTTCATCCTTTTCCTGTATCACCGCAATCAGCACAGGCTCGTCCTCGCCTACACAGCCGAGGACATGCTCGATCAAAGAAGCGTTCGTCACCGCGTCGCTCCAATCGATCGCGCTGCCGACCAAAGCACCGTAGCCGCCCATCAGCACCATACCGAGAGGACCGCCCGCAATACCATCAATGCACCGATTAAGCCACCCAAACGGGTATCGTCCATTGTTTCCGCGCCGGTGTCAAATCCGTCGATTGAATCGAGCTTGCCGTCCTTGTTCTTTGCGAGCATTGCCTGAGAAACCACATAGCTGTCGCAGACGGTGTTCTGCTTCAATTCCAAAAGTGCCTGATATGCTTCGCTTTCAACCTCAAAGCGGATTATAATGATATTTTCCATAATTTTCTCCTTTACAGCTCAATCACATGGGGTTTGATGTCGGGGTCGTGGTTTGCGAGAGATTCGACGCAGTTTTCGTCAAGGCTCTGCTCTCTAATCCACGCGAGGGAATTTTTCTGTTGTGCCTTATCCGCCGCAATACGGGAGGTAATCATCTCTTCCCAGCTCTTTTTCGCATAGCCGCCGTCGGAGAACAGGAGGACGAACTTGCCATCGTCATTCTTCACCTTGACAGCAAAAAGACCGTCTGCATGACCGGGAATGTTAATCAATTCGATAGAGCCGTCGCCGAGAAGGTCATAGGACTTGCCGACAGGACCCTGAGTGTCGTTCCACTCGAACTCGGTCAGGGGCGTTTCCTTCCACCACTTTTTGTAGTAGCGCACCCTGTTCGTCGCCTTGGAAGCGAAGCGCACTTCATCAGCGGCGACAAGGAACTTTTTAGCACTCTTGACCTGCTTCAAGCCGTTGGCGTGGTCGCAGTCGAGGTGGGTCAGCAATACGGCGTCAATATCACTGTCCTTGATCCCCATTTCCGCAAGCTGCTCGTCGATACATTCACCGAGCGGGATTCTGCCCTGATTGACTTCGTAGAGGATCACGCTGCCGAGGGACTTGATCTGCGCTTTTTTGTCGAACTCACCGTTGGGGCTCATATCTCTTGCCCAGCCGGTATCGACAAGAAACTTGCCCTTGGGGTGCTCGATCAAATAAGCAGAAACAGGCAGCCAAAGCCTGTCCTCTTTCTTGCCGAATACGCCGGAAGCCTTGACCGCGTTTCAGTCGTCACCGCCAAAGGGCAGGTCGGGCGCTACACAAACCTCGCCTGTGTGGAATACATGGATTTTAATCATTTTATTTTCCTCCTTATAGTTTTTTCTTTCTGCTTCTACTTTACAACACATTTAAAATATGTTATAGTACAAATAAGGACAAAATGTAGTATTTTGTACAGCGAGTGCAATTTTGTAGTTTTTAGGTGGTAAAAATATGCTCAAACAAATGCCGAAAAGCGAGCGGACAAAGCTCAAGCTGAAAGAAACCTTGATTGATTTATGCAATGAAAAAGGGTACCATAACGTCACGATAGGCAATATCTGCGAACACGCCGAAACGTACCGCAGTACCTTTTACCGCTATTATGATACCAAGGATGATATGCTCAGAGAAATTGAGCACGAATATATCGAGGCGACAAGAAATCTGACGCCCTCGTTTACAGAGTTGAGAAAAGATACCTCTGTAGAGGAACTCAAAAGGCTGAAAGAGGAATTGACGGAGGATATGAAGTATCATCAAAAGCACCGGAAGCTGTGCCTGTTCCTTCTGTCACCCTACGGCGATCCGTATTTTTCCCGCAAAATGGCGGAATCGCTTGCCGAGCGCGCGGAAAAATCTTTTCTTAAATATAATACCGCATACGGTTCAAATCTCAACTATGTGCTTCACTTTTTTTCAAGCGGCTTTATCAGCACCGTATACGAATGGCTGAAAAAGCAGGATCGCACGCCGGAAGAGATCGCCGGGGTACTGCTGCATTTGATAACGCAATTAAGGATATAAAAACAGTATTCAATAAGCCTGATGACTTCAATCGAAATCATCAGGCTGTGCTTATGTGTAAACCAATTCTGCGTTCACTATTTCCTGTGCTCTTTTGTGGATATTATTCATCTTACGCACCCACAGCATTTGGTTATCTGCTTTGAGCTGTTCGGTAACGCCTTCTTTTTCGGCAAGTTGTTTTACTAACCGAAAGAACATATCTTCTGCCTGCTCATCTATATCGGCGAGATAGGCGGTGAGTTTACAGCTTGTCAGAAGGTTAATATAAATGATAGGGTGATGATTTTTAAGATATCTCAAATGTCGCTTGCCCCAAATACCGATTTCTACCTTTGGCTGTTTGGGTAATTTCAAATCCGGCAACAAGTAATCTCCCTGTTGAGTGTATGTAATCTTTGTCGCCATCATTCAGACCTCCTTGACTTTGATTCTTTTGGCTTTTGCTTTCGTAAGCTTTATTAGTAACTCATCAATGATGTCGGTGTATTTGCCTTGTAAAATAAGGTCGTTCCTTAAATCGATCAGGCTGTTGATAACAGTGCGCCGTTCATCAGGGGTTAGATACAGGTGGTATTTCGGACTTCTCATTCGCTCTCCTCCTTTAGGAAATCTTCATACGGCGTATCATTGTTTATAAAGGTATCAAGGATAAGCCTTGCGCCTAATCTAAAACCAATAATGAAGCTATCAAGTTCCGATTCGCCTAAGATAATGTTGGAAGCCTTGACGAATGAAAGAAACGCTTTCTTTTCATCACCGTTTAGCTTTTGAGTCAGGAAAGCTTCGTTTTCTGAAAGAATTGTAATCTGTTTCTTTAGATAACTTCCGCTCTTAAAACCTCGTGCTTGTGGATCAATGTTGCCGTAGTATAATTCCTTGATAAAGTTTTTCATTTGTAATTCCTCCGATTACACTATTATTGTACGGAGAAATTGAATAAATCACAAATGTGCGAGCGAGAAATGTGTGTAACTGCCGATAAAATCTGAACTTTTCATAAGTCCGTTATGAACACTCGTACCAAAGAGAAAGTTCAAATTCAACATTTTTATACTCTGTTGCCACCTCAGGATAATTTGCTATGATGAAGATAACTAAAGTCGCCAAGCAGAGTTTTCTTCTGCTTGGCGACTTTTTTCTATTGATTTTAACAGATTTTTAAGAGGCTGTGAAGAATGATAATTGATCAATCATTTCTTCACAGCCTTTTTATAATGACTTATATAAGTTCATCTTAATGAAACATCATTTTCTGGTAACATTATCTCCATAGATTGTCGTCCAGTCATTCTTCATTGAGATTGCAGTGTAACCATTTTCTTTACAGCTTTCACGCATTTTATCAGCTTTTTCTTTATTGCCGTTTTCACGTTCAAGGTCGTCACAGCAAAGCATATATGCACCACTCTTATACTTATTGTTATTTATGGTGAAATTAGCCATAGCTGCATCGCCGGAGCTGTTTCCGAAACACAATACAGGCTGTTGACCAATTTCCTGCTCAATAACACTTACCTTATTCATTTTGAGGTTTTTGATCAGAAATTCACCACCTGTTATAACCTTATCGTCTTTAGCGAAAGTATAATCCAAACCATCTTTATCACCCTGGTTGCTGGCAACAAGTGACTCATCTGAGCCAATCATCTGACTCAAAGGAATGTTTACAGTGCCTTCAGCAAGTCCGCGTGTAATCAGACGGTCAGTACCACTGATTATATATACCTTAAAATCATTTGCCTGCAAATAATCAATAACCTGAAGCATAGGCTTATAGAATGCCTCACCATTAGTCATATTGTTGTATCCCTCAGCAGGCTGATTTCTGTAGTTCTTGACATAAGTATCGAACTCATCCAATGTCATACCTTTGAATGCTGATGCCACTGCTTTACCGTGTGCAACATCAAGCCCGCTTGGATACACACCTGTTTCAAAATAGGTTTTGATGATCTCTGCCGTAGCCTTTTCTTCATCACTTGCTTTATTCTTATAATCCGGATCTTCAGTCACACGATGATACAGAAGCTTGTGGTCAAAGTAACCAGGATCAGTCTCACAGCAAAGTGTGCCATCCATATCAAATACAGCAATACGGTTCTCAACCGGAATAAAATCCTTGGAGTCCTTATCCGTAATAGTATTAATATACGCGGTAAGTTCGGCTTTCAGCGGAGCCTTATCCGTCCAGAGCGAAAGCACATCGGATTGTTTGACTTCTGACTGCTCAGGCGAAGAGACTTCTGAAGTTGATACTTTAGATGTATTGCCTGACTCCGTTGAGGTTGATACTTGAGATGTACCGCTTGATTCCGTTACTGTTTCAACGGTTCGCGGAACAAAAAAGTACAAGCAGGAAACCGTAATCAGTGCAGCCGCCAGAACACCTGAAATGATTTTCCAGCAAAGGTCAGCTTTTTTCTTCTTTTTTTCCATATATTTACCTCCTTAAAAATTTCCACTCAATTATATATCAAAAAAATCCATTTGTCACTATTTTTTCTTATTAAATATTCGGCAGACCATATAAGACTTTTATTGATAATATACAGTATCACAAGCTTATTGACAGCTACCGGAACTCAATTCAGTCTGATATACGCATTCTATATAAATACGTGCAAAAAAACATCCGACTGCACAGTATAGATCTGACAAAAAACCTTAACCGAACAGCCCCTTAGGACTGTCCGGTATATACTGGTTCAAGCTTATTCAAACATATTTTTGACTATATGATATATATTATTTTGCAAGAAGCTTTTTTATTCTTTCTACAGCCTCAATTGTCTTATCTCTGTCACCAAATGATGTCAGTCTAAAGAAACCTTCTCCATTCTTTCCAAAACCGGAACCGGGAGTTCCTACAACATTGATCTCGTTAAGAAGATAATCAAAAAACTCCCACGAATCCATACCATTAGGGCATTCAAGCCAGATATACGGTGAGTTTTTACCGCCTGTGTAATAAATGCCAAGTTCATCAAGAGCAGAAGCAATAATTCTTGCATTTTCCTTGTAATACTCAAGATTTTCCTTTATCTGCTTCTGACCTTCCTCAGAAAAAACAGCGGCAGCAGCACACTGAACAGGCCACGAAACACCATTGAACTTTGTTGCCTGGCGTCTGTACCACAGCTTATATATGTTATGTCCGTCACGCTCAAGTTCTTTAGGTACAACTGTATATCCGCAGCGTGTACCGGTAAAGCCTGCTGTTTTTGAAAGAGAACAAAATTCAATAGCACATTTTTTTGCATCCTCAATAAGATAAATGCTTCTAGGAAGATCTTCTGATATGAATGCTTCATATGCTGAATCATAAAGAATAACCGCGTCATTTTTTATTGCATAGTCAACCCATCTCTTAAGCTCCTCTTTTGTATAAGCTGAACCTGTAGGATTATTGGGTGAACAAAGATATATAATATCTGCATGAACGTTCTCATCAGGCATAGCCTTGAAATTATTTTCTTTTGTACAATTGGCGTAGATAATGCTTCTTCCGGACATTATATTTGAATCAACATAAACCGGATAAACAGGATCTGTAACCAATACAACATTGTCACTGCCGAAAATATCTCCTATATTTCCGCAATCTGATTTAGCTCCGTCTGAAATGAGGATCTCATCAGAAGAAACCTCTGCTCCGAAGGATTTATAATAATCTGATATTGCCTCTCTTACAAACGCATAGCCTTCATAGTCAGGATAACCCTTGAAGGTCTCCTTTTTGCCAAGATCATCCGCACCCTTCTTCATTGCATCAATAACAACAGGCGCCAGCGGAAGTGTAACATCACCTATTCCAAGACGTATAATGTCCTTTTCGGGATGGGCTGCCTGATAATCGTTTACTCTTTTTGCAATTTCAGCAAACAAATAATTCGGAACAAGATTATCGTAATTCTTATTGATCTTCATTTCAATCTTCCTTTTCTTTAAATTTGTATCCCGTTCAACATATGCTCAGTTATCATAATGAACTAACGAAATATACAATATATATTTTATTATATTTTTGCATTTTTAGCAAGACAAAACTGCAAATTTATGTTATAATTCTTTTCGTAATTATTTTATGGAGATGAAATATTATTATGATTTACAACAATATTCTTGAAGCCATAGGTCATACCCCTATGATAAAACTTAATAAGCTCAACAAACCCGGTAATGCTGACATACTTGTAAAATTTGAAGGACTTAATGTCGGCGGATCTATAAAAACCCGTACTGCACTTAATATGATCAGCATTGCTGAGAAACAAGGAAGAATAAACAAGGATACAATAATAGTAGAACCCACCAGCGGAAACCAAGGGATAGGTCTTGCATTGGTGGGTGCTGTAAAGGGCTACAAAACAATTATAATTATGCCCGATTCCGTAAGCGAGGAGCGCAGAAAGCTTGTTCGTCACTATGGTGCAGAAGTAATACTGATACACGATGAGGGTGATATAGGCAAATGTATTCAGAAATGTCTTGACACTGCATCTGAAATGGCAGCAAATGATCCGAGAGTATATGTTCCTCAGCAGTTTGAAAACGAAAATAACACCAACGCCCACAAGTATTATACTGCTCTTGAAATACTTGAGCAAACCGCCTGCAAGATAGACGGCTTCTGTTCAGGCATAGGAACAGGCGGTACGATCACGGGCATTGGTGAAACCTTAAAAAAACAGTATCCTGATATTGAAATATGGGCTGTTGAACCCGAACACGCTGCAATACTGGCAGGAGGTACTGTGGGAACTCATTTACAAATGGGTATCGGCGATGGTATTATACCGTCAATCCTTAACACCTCAATCTATGATCATATTCATATTGTAACAGACGAAGACGCCATCAATACAGCAAAACAACTCGCCTCCGTAGAGGGCATTATGTGCGGTATATCCGCAGGCACTAATGTTGCAGCAGCACTTAAGCTTGCAGAAAAGCTCGGAGAAGGAAAAACAGTTGTAACTATACTGCCTGACACAGCAGAACGATATTTTTCTACACCGTTATTTGATCAGTAATGGTCTGTTATCGGGTTTATTCCTCCCCTGTCGGGCTTGTTAAGAAGATCTATATACTTTATAGCCTGACCACATCCCAGCACAACACAGTCTGACGGATTTTCGGCTATTGTCACCTTAAGCTCCGTTGCTATTCTTATAAGCGTATCTATTCCTGCAACCTGTGAACCGCCTCCCGTAAGAACAATACCATCTGTGTATATATCACCTATAAGTTCCGGCGGTGTTTCTTCAAGTATGTCCTGTATATTTGATACTATAGTTTCAGCAGTTTCCCTCAGCGGTTCAACCATTTCACTTGCATCAAGGTCTACCCACATAGGCATTCCCGTGATAAGGTTTCTGCCCTTTATCCTGTGTCTGCCGGTTATGATTCCGGGAACAACACAGCCAATTTTCATTTTTGCTTCCTCGGCAGTTCTTTTTCCAATCAGCATATTATATTGTC
Source organism: uncultured Ruminococcus sp. (assembly GCA_902786345.1). Classification (GTDB taxonomy): domain Bacteria; phylum Bacillota; class Clostridia; order Oscillospirales; family Acutalibacteraceae; genus UBA1213. Next base: position 11,277 of record CADACB010000005.1, read on the forward strand.
TTTTTACGTATTTGATTATTTCTTCATCCATTACATTTCCTGCCTGCTTGATAGAACGAGAAACGGCTATTCCGCTGAGAGATATAACAGCCATATCAGTCGTACCTCCGCCAATATCAGCAACAAACGAACCGTGAGGACTGCTTATATCAATTCCTGCGCCCATTGCTGCAGCAACAGGCTCTTCTATAAGGCAAACCTTTCTTATTCCTGCTCCGCTTATTGCATTTACAACAGCACGTTTTTCAACCTCAGTTATATCACTAGGCACGCACGCCACCGCACGTGGCATTCCTATTTTTGAGGACACTACTCTTTTCATCATTGTAGAGATCATTGCTTCTACCAGACCGAAGTCGGAAATTACTCCTCCGTTAAGAGGGAACACTGCATCCATTCTTGACGACGTTCTTCCAAGCATCATATACGCTTCTTTTCCTACCGCCATTATATTGTTATTTTCAAGATTTACCGTTATAACTGACGGTTCATCTATAACTATCCCTTTATTCGGCAGAAAGATCCTTGTTCTTGATGTTCCCAAATCTATTGCAACATCCAATCCCATTTTATACACCCTTTCCACATAACTTCTTTAAACACAACAATTTCAGTTCAGCATATCATAATCTTTTTAAAACAGATCATACTATTCATTTACTGACACACTGCCATCCTTTTATCTAAGTAAATTTTTTCTTACAACGGAATTATAGCACAGTATTCCTCTTTTCGCAACCAGCGGCCCGCGTGATCAAGGCGGCAAGCTGCCGCGCCCATATTCGCGTTTGCGTTCGGCGGCAAGCTGCCGCGCCCATATTCGCGTTTGCGTTCGGCGGCAAGCTGCCGCGCCCATATTCGCGTTTGCGTTCGCTTACGCTCACTCTGACTTTCTGACGATTCAGTTCGGTATCCGCGGTTCTCCGCCCAACACACCCCTTACGGTGCGCTTATGGGCGGTTTTGTTTTGAAGGAAAGCTATAGGTAGCTGTGTTAACTATTTTTTCTGATTTAATTTACAAACACCAACCGCACAAAACATATGTCAACAAAATATTGATTACTTAAAATCAGCTGATCTCCACGCTATTTTTGTTGCTTGAACAGCTTCAGTTAACAAAAAACATAAGTATTTTATGTTGGAGAAATTTCATAAATTTCCAATATCAAAATTATACACTATTAAAATGAGAAGAATTCGCTGCAGCAACACAAAACACCTCTTCTGCACCACCCTTTAAAAGAACCCTGCAGCATTCCGCAAGCGTATTACCTGTTGTACATATATCGTCAACAACAAGTATCCTCTTATGTTTTATCATTTGCACATTGCTTAAGGAATATACACCTATGACATTTGTCTTTCGCTGTTCTCTGTCAAGCTCGTGCTGAACCAAATTTATTTTTGTTTTTATTAAAAGCTCCTCACATGGTATATCCATCATTCGGGCTATTTGCTCAGCAAGAACCTGAGATTGGTTAAAGCCCCTCTGCCTTTTCTGCTTCTTCATCATCGGAACAGCACACACAACCTCTATTCTCTCATCTGCATAAAACTGACATATAACTCTGTACATCTGCTTTGCAAGACTTTTCGAGCAGTATTTATCATTCCTGAATTTATATCTTAAAAGTGCATATCGTTTGTCGCTGTCATAAACAAAAGGGGATATACATAAATTACCGGAAGGAATTATTCTCATATAGCCCTCATCCGGAAATTTACTTCTGCACTCACTGCATTCCGTTTCTCCATTCGGTATTGCATCTCCGCAATAAGGACATCTGGGCGGAAAAAACAATGACAGTATATCCATAATCTACATCAAGTCCTTTCAAGAAATTCCTTTAAACCTGAATACCTCATTGTCTTTTTATTATTATCAACCATTCTTTTCAAAGTAGATACATTGCCAACAAGTATAAGTATTTTCTTTGCTCTGGTTACCGCTGTATACAAAAGGTTTCTATAATAAAGCTGGGGCGGTCCGTAATACATGGGAATGATGACTGCATTGAATTCATTGCCTTGACTTTTGTGAACTGTAGTCGCGTATGCAAGTTCAAGATCAAGAAGATCATCTCCGCTGTATATAACTACCCTGTCATCAAATCTTACACAAGCACTTTTCGATGACTTATTTATGTCTTCTATAATTCCAATATCACCGTTAAAAATACCTGATCCTTCTGAGCCGTCACTTTTTGTCCATAAAAGATCATAATTGTTTTTTGTCTGCATAACCTTATCTCCAAGCCGCAAGGTATATACCGGCATCTGTATTTCATATTTAGGACTTTTAGACGGATTTAGTATATGCTGAAGCCTTTTATTCATATCTGTAACACCAAGCTCACCCTTTCTTCCGGGACATAAAACCTGTATATCCTCAAATGACGAGAAACCATACGTTCTCGGAAGACGCGATGAACAAAGGTCTACTATCGTTCCTGCAATTTTTTCCTTTTCTGAGCTTGCAATAAAGAAAAAATCACCGTCAGCACGGCTTATTTCAGGCATCTCTCCGTGAACTATCTTATGTGCATTGGTAACTATCAGACTCTGCATTGACTGTCTGAATATTTCCGTCAGCTGGACCACCGGTATCCTGCCCGAAGCAATAAGATCTCCAAGAACATTCCCTGCTCCAACAGACGGAAGCTGATCACTGTCGCCAACCATAACAAGTCTGCATCCAAGCGGCAAGGCTCTCATAACTCCCTCAAAAAGTGACACATCAACCATCGAAAGCTCATCAATTATAAGTGCATCACAGTCAAGCATATTTCTTTCATTTCTTTTAAACACTGGCTTATCATTTTTATCCCACTCAACCTCAAGCAGCCTGTGTATAGTTTTAGCATCACAGCCTGTAACCTCTGACATTCGCTGTGCCGCTCTGCCTGTAGGCGCACAAAGGGCAACCTTTATCCCGCATTGCTTATATAATTCTATTATAGCATTAAGAGTTGTAGTCTTACCTGTTCCAGGACCTCCTGTAAGTATAAGAAGACCGCCGGACATTGCTTCGATTATTGCCTTTCTCTGTAATGATGCATAGCTTATATTATTTTTTTTTTCAAATGTATCAAGTGCAAGCTCTACTCCCGTAATTTTTTCAGGCGGAAACTTAAGCATCATTGAAAGTCTTGAAGCCGAATAGCTTTCACTTCTGTAAAGTAAAGGCAAAAAAACAAAATCCCGTTCTTCTATCTGAGTTAAAATAAGCTCTCCGCTCATTATCATCTCATCCAACATATTATCTATGAGTTTATCATCCAGTTTGAGAAATTTTGCAGTAACCGCGGTCAGACGTTCATACGGCAGACACGTGTGTCCATTCCCGGAATTATAGGTGATTATGTATATTATCCCTGCACGTATTCTGCACTTGTCATCACACGGCTTATCAAGCGACGCCGCTATATTATCCGCACGTTCAAAGGAAACATTTACATTATTTTCACACAAAATATAAGGATCAGATTCAATCAGACTTATAGCTTCAGAACCAAATGCCTTCCATATCTTAACAGCCTCCTGTGCGGATATTCTGTATTTCTCAAGATAAGCCATCACCTCTCTCATACCAAATGCTTTTCTTATTTCCGTACACAAAGCCAATGCTTTTTCGTGAGATATACCCCTTATTTCCTCCAGACGTACAGGTTCATTCTGCATTACATCCAACGTATTTTCACCAAAAGCATCCACCAGTCTTTTGGCTGTTGCCCTGCCTATTCCCTTAACAGCACCCGATGAAAGATATTTTAAAATACTGTCGCTTGTTGACGGCATAAACTGCTCATAGTATTCAAAAGAAAATTGTTCTCCATAGCTTGAATGATTTTTCCAGTTGCCAACAAGCTTCAATTCATCGCCTATATTCACATCTGACAGCATACCGACCGCTGTTGCAGTTGCTCCATCACTCATCACAGTCATTACTGTATATCCGTTACTTTCATTTCTATAGATAATTTCTTCAACAGAACCGCAAAGCTGCAGCAATTGTTTTTCAGCCATATAAATTCACCCAAACATAATACTTTCATATACAGTTTACAGTTTTATTAAACTTATGTCAAGCATCAAACCACGTGATCCCGGTGAATAACCGCACGGGACAATTCGCGTTTGCGTTCACTGACGCTCATTCTGTTCAACCAACCAAACCATACGCTGATCGCAGCGGATGATAACTACCGGTTCTCAACATCCGTCCCCGCAACTACATAACAGAAAAACAGGTAATTCATTCGAGCAAAAGAAACCGTGTCTATTTTTACAATCTACAAAAAATAGTTTTTCAGTTATAGATGTTGTTTGCACTGCTTATCTTTAGCATATACATTCAGACATCACCTTACTATCAGATTTAACCATCACACTAAAAATAACAAAAACGGTCTGTACACAACAAATGAACAGACCGTTTGAAATCAATTATCCTCTTTTATATTCTGATTTTTTTCTGACATTCTGATCGAACCCGTTTTTACATTTCTTAACATTTTAACAATTCCTATGCTATCAATAGATTTTATCATAATCGGTATGAAAATTAATTGTATCGCTGTCATAACAGCAATTTGAGGCAGACGTGTAATAAAAAATGTCATATAACTTGTTTTATACAGAATATTCAGCCATAAGGGAGTAACAAAAGCACTTATCAAAAGCTGTGAGATCACAACAGAAATCACTGCACTCAGCTTTTCTCTGACAGTCTGAAGACTGTTATCCTTAAGAAGAATACCAAAAACAATACCTGTAATTATTGCAGTTACCGTAATTGGCGGAAACCAAGGTCCTGTAGGATGACATATATACCCTATAATATCTCCAAGACCTGCAACCAGACCTGCTCCCCGGATACCATAAAGCTTTGCAGCTATCATAACCGGAATGAAATCCAGCGTAATTTTCAAGGCATCTGTCTTTATCGTACAAAACAACGACAGTACTACAAGCAAGGCTGTAAGCATTGCTATAATCGTAAGATTCATTGTTGAGCTTTTAATGCTTCCTCTTGTAGCAGCTGATATTTTCTCTTTGCCTTTCTGTGCCACGTTTAAACTTTGCTTGCCATCTAAATTTGTTTTTTTCTTTTCTAACATAAAAAAACCTCCTTATTTTACAGAAATCGCTGCAATAATAAGAAGTTGCTTTAGCTTAGTATTATTATACAGCGGGATGCAATTCGTGTACCGCAAGAATACTTTTCGTTCGTACGACAACTCCCCGTTCGCACGACACTTAACGCACACAAATTTACTCTGCAAAAATAATATATCATCTCACGCGTTTTTTGTCAATACTCCAATTTTTTTACCAGCTGCCGGTGCGTACCCGCACAAGACAACTCGGTGCGTGACCGCACAAGACAACTCGCGATTGCGTTCGCTTACGCTCACTTTGATTATCCAAACCAAACACATACGCTCATCGCGGTTTTCCCTTCTCCACACTCCTTGCGTAGTGCTTTAGGAAGGGGTTCTGTGTAAACTGACAGATAAATGCAAAAAAGTAGATATTTTAAATTAAAACCTCGAAGAAATGCTCATCTTGAAGCAAGCTTCGAGGTTTTGATTTATAAACTATTCTTTTTTCTTTTTTGACGATTACAGCAAGCTAAATTATACCGACTGTTTTCTCTTACAAAATTTCCAGCTTTATTGAGTCTTCATCAGCTGTAACATTTATAGCTGCAATTTCACCTGTACGGCTATTAACTATTGCAGAAGCTATTTTGTCCTCAACCTCACGTCTTATAAGGTTACGCAGATCTCTTGCACCGCTCTTTCCACCGTATGCTTTACCCGCAAGATACTTCTGTGCCTTCTCATCAAAGGTAAAGTTAATTCCCTTTTCTTTAAGCGAGCCAACATATTCGTTAAGCATAAGAGCTGATATTGCAACAAAATCAGCCTCAGTAAGATGTCTGAATATTATTACTTCATCAAGTCTGCTGAGGAATTCCGGACGAAGAAATTCAGAAAGTGCAGCTCTCACTTTTTCATTTGTCGCCTCAGTCTCTGTCTTTGCAAAGCCGAGTGCATTTTCCTTACGTTCACTTCCTGCATTTGACGTCATAACAATAACGGTATTACTGAAATTCACCTTTCTGCCCTGGGCATCTGTAAGCACACCTTCATCAAGTATCTGAAGAAGAATATTAAGAACATCCGGATGTGCCTTTTCTATCTCATCAAACAGCAATACTGAATATGGACGGCGTCTTACCTTTTCTGTTACCTGTCCTGCTTCCTCATAACCAACATAGCCCGGAGGTGAACCGATGATTTTTGACACCGAATGCTTCTCCATAAACTCAGACATATCAAGTCTTATAAGCGTTTCGGGCGTATTGAAAAGCTCCTCAGAAAGCACCTTTACAAGCTCTGTTTTTCCGACGCCTGTAGGTCCTACAAAAATAAATGATGCAGGTCTGCGGCGAGGACTTATCTGCACTCTGCTGCGTTTTACAGCCGCTGCAAGAGCTTCAACAGCCTCATCCTGACCTATAACCTTGCTTTTCAGATGATCCTCAAGATCAGCAAGCTTATTAAGCTCATTTTCCTGTACCTTAGATGCAGGAATGCCTGTCCAAAGCTCTATAACGTGAGCTATATCCTCTTCCGTAACGTAAGCCGTAAGCTTTTCCTTATCTATTTCATTAAGCTTTTTTTCAAGCCTTGCAATGTCATATCTCACTGTAGCAAGATTTTCATAATCAATCTCGCTCTGTCCGGCAAGCTCTTCCTCGGTTTTCTTAAGTTCCTCAAGCTTGGCATTGTCACGGTCATAGCTTTCAAGCTCCTTATTTCTCAGTGCTGCGTGAGTGCATGATTCATCCAGCAGATCTATTGCCTTATCCGGCAGAAAGCGGTCTGTGATATATCTTTCAGACAGTACAACAGTTTTTCTTACTATCTCATCAGACATTCTGACTCTGTGATATTCCTCATAATAGGATTTTATACCCATTATCACATCTATGGTTTCACCGATTGACGGTTCTGCAACAGTAACCGGTTGAAAACGTCTTTCAAGTGCAGCATCCTTTTCAATATATTTTCTGTATTCATTGAAGGTAGTAGCACCTATAACCTGTATCTCGCCTCTTGAGAGTGCAGGTTTCATAATATTTGCCGCATTCATTGCACCCTCAGACTCACCTGTACCGACAAGGCTATGTACCTCGTCAATGAAAAGTATGATATTGCCGTCTGCCTTGACCTCCTCGATCAAGCCTTTTATACGGCTTTCAAACTGACCTCTGAACTGTGTACCAGCAACAAGTGCTGTAAGATCAAGAAGATGTATTTCCTTTTTTTGAAGTCTGAGCGGCACATCTCCCGAAACAATTTTCAATGCAAGACCTTCTGCTATTGCAGTTTTTCCGACACCAGGCTCACCAATCAGACAAGGGTTGTTCTTAGTTCTTCTGCTGAGTATCTGTATTACTCTGTCAAGCTCCTTATCTCTTCCGACTATTTTGTCAAGCTGACCGTTTGCAGCTCTTCCGGTAAGATCAGTGCAATATGCTTCAAGATGCTTACGCTTGCGTTTTTTTGCTGCTTTATCGTCCTTTTTATTTTTTTCTTCTTTTTCTGATTTTTGTTTAGAATCCCCTCTTGAAGCACCTGAGAAAAGATTCTTGAAAAAAGGCGGAAACGCAGGTGCACCTCCACGGCTGAAATCCTCATCCTCATTTTCTTCCATACCATCCTCGGTATCCGCCATCATTTCGTCAAAATTCTCGGGTATCATTCCCGATTCCATAAGCTCCCCCATCTGGTTCTGCATCATATCAATATCTTCCTCAGATATTCCCATCTTATCCATTATATCCGTAACAGGCTTTATACCTGCTTCTCTTGCACATGTAAGGCAGTAACCTACAGAATCTGAGGTATCCGCTGAATTTGACACGAACACCACCGCAGGTCTTTTATTGCATCTGCTGCAAAGCATCATATTATTTGCTCCTTCCCTTTTCCTATACTGAAACAGTCAGTCCGAAGATAACAGTATACAAAGCCGCACACTATTATTTTGAATATCATAACATATTCAACCTCAATTGTCCACTAAAAAACTGACTGAAAGCTTCACTTATTAAAACAATAACAATTATTATTAACACCAATATCAAAAATTATATCGAATAACTCTCTACTTTTCACTGCTGTTTTTATTATCAGAGCCTGCTTTATTTTTAACAAGTTTTTCCCTTATTAGCTTCATGAATAAACGAGAATACATAACAAGTGAAAAAAGCATAAACACCGTTGTAACCGCAAGCAAAGTGATTGTCAGAGTACGGTTAGTATATGACCACACCGCCTTCAGGACCACAAGCGTGATTATCGACACATAAAAAAACACTGTCGATACCTTGCCATACCATTTAGCAGCAGGCGGTCTAATGTTTATATTCAGCAGCAATGCTCCTCCGCACAGCATAAGTATTTCCTTAACAAACAAAAACAAAACAAACAGCAATATATCCGGATATAAAATGTTTATACAAACTACAACCGCAATCAGCGTCAGTTTATCAGCTATAGGATCAAGTATCTTGCCAAGCTGTGTAACCTGATTAAATTTTCTTGCTATGAAGCCATCAAGTGCATCACTAACAGCAGAAATCAGAAGCATAATACCCGCAACTATATAATTCTGCTTTAAAAGATATTTCGCCATAGGTATTATTATTACGATCCTGAGCAGCGACAAAAAATTTGGGATCGTCAGATTCTCTCTTAGATACTGTTTCATAAACTTTAGATAATGCTCCTTTCATAATATACTAAGCGGTGATACATTAAAATCATCAATATCTGTATAGCTAAATTGCTGAGACTTTATTTCATCACAATCTGTGAGATAATCGCATCCGGTATACTTATTGAAGAAATCGGCTTATATAACCATGTCTTGTCAATTGACTCCTGCATCGCACTGCAATTTTCAGGAGATGTAAACATTGTAACAAAGCTTATTATCATTGAAATGATCATAATGATCAGTAATGCCTGAGCAACTCCAATGAGTGCACCGAATATTCTGTTAGGAACTCCCAGTGCTGTTCTATCTATTGTCTTGGTAAACTTATTTGCCAAAAAGCTTACAACAGCCATAAAGAGGATAAAAAATATGAGTGTAAGTATAACTGATACCATTTTTACTGCCACAGGTCTTATCATTCCTTCAATAATATCCGGAATGCTGAGTCCTGTAAATTTAAGTTCCTTCGCAATTGAATCGGCATTAATTCCCGTATATGAAAATACATTAAGCGAAAAGTTGGATAACTTCTCTATAATACTATCGGCAGCAGCCGAAGGATCTGTTTCGGTAATATTCTTGGTTGCTTCACTGATTCCATTAATTATGTTTAGCTTTACGAACCTGTTATATACGTTAAAAGCCAACAAGGATGCAACAAACGAGGATAAAAGTGAAGCACACACAGTTCCTGCTATATTAATGACCATATAAATCAATCCGCGTTTAACACCTGAATATATAAACAATGAAAAAAGTGCTGCCACTCCAAAATCGAGCAAAACATTCATATTTATCACCTTTTCGCTGAGATACAGCATTTTCCCTTATATTTTACTTTAATACTATAACATATTTTTTTTGCAACTACAAGCCATTTTTACTTTCAATTTCAAACAGACCTATTTTCTTTACTTAAAGCAAGCCTTCACAGCTGTTATTATTTTATGCAGAAATATAAAAAAGGCTCAGACAATTTGTCCGAGCCCAATATAATTAATTTGTCTTCGCCTTGATCTTTTTTTCTGTACCGTTAAGAAGACGCTTTATGTTATCCTTGTGTCTGAAAACTATAAGCAACCCGATCAGGAATGAAACAACAACAACATAGATCACAAAAGGCAGGGTTGGGTTGTCAAGAGGTGATATTGCTGAAGTTATTCCCTTATAATCAAGGAATCTCCATAAGAAAGCTGAGACCGGATAGAATGTAAAGTTAATAACAGCACATAGGGATATTATTTTTGAGATCATAAAGAATATTGCAAATATCAGCAGTGCACAGACAAGCGTACGCCAGTCTGTCATCAGCATTACGGCAAACGTTGTTACAACACCCTTGCCGCCCTTGAATTTGTAATATATTGGGAATGTGTGTCCTACAACAGCAAACAAACCTGCAAGATACATCAAATACCCCCGATATATTTCCTCCTGATGTCCCTGAACCGAAAACATAAGAAAATACGCTATCGCAACAGAGATCATGCCTTTAAGGAAATCACCTATAAATGTCACCGCCGCAGGTACCTTACCGACACACCGTAGTACATTTGTAAATCCTGCGTTTCCGCTTCCCATAGTTCTTATGTCCTTATGCAGCACGATCTGTGTTACTATTATCGAAGTATTTACACTGCTTATAAGGTACGCCGCAAGAACAGCAATTATCGACTGAAGCCAATATGCGGAAAAAAAGCTTACCAATTCATTCAAAACTTAACACCTCTTATTTTTTATCTCCACGTTCACGAATTATGAACCTTATCGGAGTACCTTGCATTCCGAAGGTTTCTCTTATTCGGTTCTCAAGATAACGCTGATAAGAAAAATGAAACAGCTCAGCAGAGTTTACAAAACACACAAATGTGGGCGGCTTCACACCGGACTGAGTCATATAAAGTATTTTCAGTCTTCTTCCCTTATCTGTGGGCGGCTGTACTCTTGCAACAGCCTCCGCCAAAAGATCGTTAAGCATTCCTGTTGAGATTCTCATTGCGGCGGAATTCACAACCGTTACAATAAGCTCAAACAGTCGGTCTATACGCTGCCCTGTCTTTGCAGAAATAAAAACCATCGGAGCATACGACATAAAGGAAAAATCCACCTCAAGCTTCTTACGATACTCATTCATTGTTTTATCGCTTTTTTCCACAGCATCCCACTTATTAACTACAATAATACAAGCCTTTCCGGATTCGTGTGCAAGACCTGCAATTTTTGAATCCTGCTCCGTAAAGCCCACGGTAGCGTCTATCATTATAAGACAAACATCACTTCTTTCGATTGCCATTTTTGCACGTATAATACTGTATTTTTCAATCATATCATCAACACGGCTGCTGCGTCTTAAGCCGGCGGTATCCGTAAGCTTAAAACATCCGTATTTATTTTCTATAACCGTATCTATGCTGTCCCTTGTCGTTCCGGCAATATTTGATACTATACATCTGTCTTCACCGGTAATCTTATTTACAAGTGAAGACTTTCCTGCATTAGGTCTGCCTATTATCGCAACGCTGACTGTTTCGTCATCATCATCGTTATCAGTATTTTCCGGAAGATATTCAAAAACGGCATCAAGAAGATCACCCGTACCGTGTCCGTGAACAGAAGAAACTCTTATAGGATCGCCAAGTCCGAGGTTATAAAATTCATAGAATGCCGGATCAGGCTCACCAACCTTATCGCATTTATTTACACACAGCACAACCGGTCTTCCGCTTTTCTGAAGCATCATAGCAACATCGTGATCAGTTGCAACCACACCACCTGTAAGATCAGTCACAAGAATTATAACATCGGCAGCCTCAATTGCAAGCTGTGCCTGTCTTCTCATTTGCTTTAATATTATATCATCGGAATAAGGCTCTATACCTCCCGTATCAACAAGTGATATTTTACGGCCTCTCCACTCACAATCACCGAAAATCCTGTCACGGGTAACTCCCGGTGTATCATTGACAATAGCAACCCTCTGTCCTACCAGCTTATTAAAAAGTGTTGACTTGCCTACATTAGGTCTTCCGACTATTGCCACCACAGGCTTAGACATCCTTCTTCCCTCCTTATTTATCCGGTATTTATTCCAATTCACCTTTACTAAAAAAATACTCTTCATAACATTACCTGTCAAGGCACAAAAAGAGTATTTTCTTACAATACACATTTTTCTCGTTTGTTTAAAAATATAAGATCGTCAGTCAATACCTCTGCCGAGCATATTCCATCACAGTAAAAAAGAGAAGGATCGCTCCTCCTCTGTTTTCGTGTGAAATCCTTGAAGGCCGAATCAAGCCTCTGTTTTAATTACTTCTCTGCCGTTATAGATACCACAGTTTGAGCAAGCTCTGTGAGCAAGCTTGAATTCACCGCAGTTAGGACATCTTGAAAGAGCAGGAGCATCAAGCTTCCATACTGCCGAACGTCTTTTGTCTCTTCTTGCCTTAGAAGTTTTTCTCTTTGGTACTGCCATTGTAATTGACCTCCTTGAATAAAAGTACTGAAAATCATTCTTCTGACAGAAGCTGTCTTAGAACTGCCAGTCTCGGATCCATTTCCTGCATATTACAGGTACAGAACCCTTCATTAAGATTTTTTCCGCACTTTGGACACAAGCCCTTACAGGATTCCTTACAAAGGAACTTTGACGGAAGTTCCAAAAGAATATCATCTCTGAGCAGAGCGTCAGTATCGAGCTTATAGTCAGGTGCTTCAATATAATCGTCGCCGCTTTCGTCAGAAAGCTTGTCAACGAGAATATGACGGAATTTATAGGCATAGTTTCTGTCGGTGATTTTTGCACATCTGTCGCATTCAGACCGATAGACAAAGCTTACGTCAGCCTCAAGCTGTACAACACCTGCCCTGTTTATCACGGAAACATCCGCTTTCACAGGCGGTACAAAGCACACAAAGGCATCATCCGCCTTTGAAATATCGACCTCTGTTTGCAGTACAACCCTTTCATTCTCACCCAAAAAAACCTTTTTCAGATCAAGAATCATACACTCACCTCAACAGAATCTTTAAAACGCCATATTCTATTATAATAATCCCGGACATTTTTGTCAATAGCTTTTTTTAATTATTACATCATCATAAATCGAAAAAATATCCCTGAAAAGATATATTTATGTACTGCTTGAACAAACTGCTGCACAATTGTTTCTCACACAACAGTATATCACTGTTATTACGCATTCACCTTAGAAATACGACTTTTTCCGAGAACATAGAATGTATTATTTTCTGAACAGCAGATCTTTCTTGAGTCCGACTCAACCGCTGCCTCAGACTGCTTGCTGCCGTCAAAACCATATACAGCTATCTTATCTGTCTGAAGTGCTGCCGCTTTGCCATCCTTTATATCCAACGAAACTATTCTATCTCCGGTGCTGATCTGACCTGACGCATCACCGTTTTCACTTACTGCTAATATATCACAGTCACGTCCGTCCGGGTTTGCAGAGAGCGACAGAGCCATTCCTCCGCTTCTGTTCAAAGCATATGCTGTGAGTGTTTTTGACGAGTAGGTTATATCATTCTTCTGCCCATCACCTACATTAATAAAGAAAGACATATTATCACCTACAGCGGCAACATTTCCATTGCTCAGATATTTAACATCATATATATATGTATCATCCGCCTCATATTTCTGCATATAAGAGCTCTGAGTGAAGTCCAGAATGTAAATAACTGATATAAGTCCGCCATTACGTGCAGACACTCCCGACAGCACAGCCCTTGTTCCGTCACTGTTCAGCGAAACAGTATTCATATAGTAATCCGCAAAGGAATACTCATATTTTTCAAGATTATCGTTTCTGTATACCGTAAGCTTTGCAAGATAATCATCACCCTGTGTAAGAAGTGCATATACGCCATTTGCCGCAACATCGGCAGCATATATCTTTTTCTTAGAGGACGAGCTGTATATCTGTGAATCCCGCTTTATCACTGTAAAGCCGGTAGCGTCAGTATTATATACTATACCATAGCCTGAATTGACGCTGAGCGAAGGGCTGGCATAAGAATGCTGATTTTCCTGATATTTTCCGGCATTCTGATTCAGCACAGCTATTGTAGTATCACTGCAATATGCCGGAACACCACTGATAAGATCGAAATTTCCGGTATCTACGCTTGTTCCGGTAAATGCAACCGGATAACCATCGCCATCGGTTTTTCCCAGAAGGTCATATTGAAACCAGTGACCGATATTGTCCGGCGTCAGCTTTTCAATATTCATAACAGCAAGCACTGCTGCAACAGACAAAAACAATATCAGAAACATCTTCAGGAATTTACTTGTTATATTTTTAGGCTCTGCCTCTTCAACATCATTTTCCTCAAGCGGTACATCCTCATAGCTCATATACTTTCTTTTTGAAGTCTTTCTTTCCTCACTCTCATAACGTCCTCGGCCCTTCGCCATTTTCTTCCTCTCCCTGTTTTATTTATTTTCCGGAATTCCTTTATTATTTATCAATAAAAAACACGGTTAAGATACAGTCCCTCGGGCGGTGCCGTTGGTCCTGCCTGTTTTCTGTCAAGTGCATTTATAATTCCGTGTATGTCATCAGGAACAAGCTTTCCCTGTGCAGTATAAAGAAGTGTCCCTGTGATTATTCTTACCATATTATACAAAAAACCATCGGCTTCAATAGTCAAAGTAACCATTTCACCGCTGCGTGTAACGGAAATATTTTTTACGGTACGGTGAAAATCTCCCTTTTTTCTTCCCGGATCAACAGTACAGAACGAAGTAAAGTCGTGTGTTCCGAGAAAATGCTTTGCCGCCTCATTCATAATTCCGTCATCAAGACGCTGCCAGTAGTGGAGTGCAAAACCGTCAAGAAACGGATCTCTTACAGTCGCATTATATATCCTGTAAATATATTCCTTGCCTTTACAGGAATATCTTGCGTGAAAATCCAAATCAACCTCATATGCTTCAAAAGCGGCAACACTTTTAGGAAGAAACCTGTTAAGCGCCGCAGGCAGTCTGTCGGCAGGTATTGTATGCTCTGTTTTGAAGCTGATACAATACATATTTGCGTGTACACCGGCATCAGTGCGGCTGCATCCCTTTATATCCGGATATTCTCCTATAACTCTGAACAGTGCATCCTGAAACACCGACTGTACGGTTACTACATTGTTCTGCACCTGCCAGCCGTGAAAATTTCTTCCGTCATATTTAATTTTTACAAGTATGTTTCTCATTATTACATTCCTATCTTGTAAGCGGGGAAAAATATATATTGCATAATATCACTCCCGAAAATATTACAAGCGAAAATATCAGTGCAAACAGATCCACTCCTGAAAAACGCAGTATCCTCATACGCGTTCTGCCCTTGCCTCCGTTATAGCACCGACATTCCATCGCCATTGCCAGATCATTCGCTCGTCTGAACGACGAGACAAACAACGGTATCAATACAGGAATCAATGCCTTTACACGTTTGAACACGTTCCCGCTTTCCATATCCGCTCCTCTTGCCTTTTGTGCATTCATAATTTTATCCGTTTCCTCAAGCAGAACAGGAATAAATCTCAGAGCTATCGTCATCATCATTGCAATCTCGTGCACCTTGATATGAAAAACCGTTAAAGGCTTTAAAAGACGCTCGATGGCATCGGTAAGATCAGAGGGTGATGTAGTAAAGGTGAGTACAGAGCTTATCATAACAAGCGTTGCTATTCTTACCGTAACAAATATCGCATTATTGATACCGCCCTGTGTGATTTTTATTATCCACCATTCCCACAGCACCTCGCCAGAGCCGTAAAAAATATTAAGTATACCTGTAAAAAGTACAACAAACAATATTACCCTCATACTTTTAAGGTACATCTTAAAGCTTATTCTTGTTGACAGAACAACAAGAAGCGACGCCATAGTGATAAGCAACAGCGACATATAATTTCCCGCAATAAAAATGAAAACTATATAGCTTATCAGAAGCAATATTTTTGAACGTGCGTCAAGGCGGTGAATGACCGAATGTCCCGGCATAAACTGTCCGAGAGTTATATCTCTTCCCATAGGTCCTCCCCCTTTCCTATACGCTTAAATTTACAATTTCGTTAAAAGCCTGCTCCACTGTAAGTATGTTTGTGTTAACAGGTATACCGCTTTCCCTGAGAAGCATCATAATCCTTGTTATCTGCGGAACTCTAAGTCCAAGTTCTTCAAGCTCTGAACCTCGTGAAAAAACATTTTCCGCTGTATCAAGCATAACCTTTTCACCGTGACTCAGAACAAGTATGCGGTCAGCAATTCTGGCAATATCCTCCATACTGTGAGAAACCAACAAAACAGTGTTTTTCCTCACTGAATGATAAGAACTTATCTGTGACAGCAAAGCGTCTCTGCCAAGAGGATCAAGTCCTGCTGTAGGCTCATCAAGTATCAGAACATCAGGATCCATCGCTATAACTCCGGCAATAGCAGCACGTCTTTTCTCGCCGCCGGAAAGATCAAATGGAGATTTTGTCAGCAGTTCATCTTTCAATCCAACAAAGCCTGCGGCTTCCCTGACTCTTTTGTCAATTTCTTCCTCTGACAAACCCATATTAACAGGTCCGAACGAAATATCTTTATAAACCGTTTCTTCAAAAAGCTGATACTCAGGATATTGAAATACCATTCCTACTTTAAAACGAACCTCTCTTATTTTTTTAGGCTCGTGCCAGATGTCCTTACCGTTAAGATATATCTTTCCGTATGTAGGCCTGAGCAGTCCGTTAAGAAGCTGAACAAGAGTGGATTTTCCCGAACCTGTATGTCCGATAATCCCTATAAATTCGCCTTTTTCTATTTCAAAGCTCAGATCCTTAAGTGCTGTTTTTTCAAACGCTGTACCTGCACCATAGACCAGCCTGATATTTTCTGCTTTCAATACAGCCATAACCTTCAACTCCACCCGGATCTTACTAAACGATCATTTTTTTAAAATTTTTTTCAGTGCCTCTGCACATTCCTCTTCATCAAGAACACAATCAGGAAGATCAAATCCACAGCCCCTGAGCCTGTGATTAAGCTCTGTTGCCTGGGGAACATCAAGCCTGTGCCTTTTCAGCAGCTCATTTTGTGCAAAAACCTCTCTGGGAGTACCGTCAAGAAGAAGCGTGCCTGAATCGACGATAACTACTCTGTCGGCAAGAACAGCCTCCTCCATATAATGGGTGATAAGAATGATAGTGATACCGCGTTCCTTGTTCAGTCTGAGAACCGTTGATATTACCTCATCACGGCCCTGAGGATCAAGCATTGCCGTGGGCTCATCAAGTACTATACACTCAGGCTCCATTGCAATTATACCCGCAATTGCAACTCTCTGTTTCTGACCTCCTGAAAGCTTATCAGGAGAATGCTTTCTGTATTCATACATATCAACAGCCTTAAGTGCATTATCAACTCTTGTGCGTATTTCATCCGGAGGCACTCCAAGATTTTCACATCCGAATGCAACATCCTCCTCTACTATTCCGGCAACTATCTGATTGTCGGGGTTCTGAAGCACAAGTCCAACAGTCTTTCTTATATCAAACAGATGATCATCATCCTTTGTATTCATACCACTGACAAATACATCGCCTGTTGTCGGTATAAATATCGAATTAAAGTGTTTTGCAAGAGTTGATTTTCCCGAACCATTATGACCTACAACAGCAACAAACTCTCCCTTGTTTATTTTAAGATTTATTCCTCTCAATGCATATGAATTATCGGAAGCATCTGTCCCCTCACCAATATCATACCGGAAATATACATTTCTTACTTCTATAAATTCTTCCACACAACGTTCCCCCTGCTGTCCTATAAAATAAGCAAAGCCTTTTATGACTGCCACACAGCAGTGCTGCCGCAAGGCAATGTCAGACCGCTATCGGTAACGTGCAGTCCTATCTCTGAACTTGAAACATTTCCTCCGAAACGCTTTTTAAGCATAACACCTAAAAGATATTCCATAACAGACGGCGACAAACCTGTAGTATATGAATTAAGTATGAAAAACAGAGCATTATCTGAAAGTATAGGAACACACAGCTCTACAAGTGAAAAAAGCTGTTCTTCAAGCTTCCATACCTCGCCTCCGGGTCCTCTGCCATATGACGGAGGGTCCATAATAATTCCATCATATTTATTGCCCCTTCGCTGTTCACGCTGCACAAATTTTACACAATCATCTACAAGCCAGCGTACAGACTTATCTGAAAGGCCGCTAAGAACAGCGTTTTCCTTTGCCCACTGTACCATACCCTTAGAAGCGTCAACGTGACACACAGATGCGCCTGCATTCAGGCAGGCAAGCGTTGCCGCTCCTGTATATGCAAACATATTCAGTACCTTTACAGGACGGTTTGCACTTTTTATCTTCTCAGATGCAAAATCCCAGTTGACTGCCTGCTCAGGAAACACTCCTGTATGCTTAAATCCCATAGGCTTGATGCCAAAGGTAAGGTCATTATATGTAATTTTCCACTGTGAAGGAAGCGTTTTATAATACTGCCATGCACCGCCTCCGCTTGATGAACGGTTATAACGGGCATGTGCCCGCTTCCACAGCGGATTTTTCTTAGGTGTACTCCAGATTATCTGAGGATCGGGACGAATAAGCACAAAATCTCCCCACCGCTCAAGACGTTCTCCGTCTGAGCAGTCTATAAGCTCATAATCCTTCCACTGTGCCTCACGCATTTTCCGTTCCTCCGTTTTTTCTTGAAATACATTGTGCAGAGCAGCTCATTTCCGCTCTGCACAAGAGAATATTTTTTTATTTTTCAGCAGCAACAATCACTTCTTAACCTCAAGAACAGCGCCTCTGTTTCCTGAGGTTACAAGCGAAGCATATCTTGCAAGATAGCCTGTTGTTATCTTAGGCTCTCTGGGCTTCCACTGTGCACGCCTTTCAGCAAGCTCTTCATCACTGAGTCTTACGTTTATAGTATTTGCATTTATATCAATATCAATTATATCTCCGTCTTTAACAAGCGCAATAGGACCGCCTACTGCTGCCTCAGGCGATACGTGACCGATAGAGGCACCTCTTGTTGCACCTGAGAATCGTCCGTCTGTTATAAGTGCAACAGTTCCGCCCTGTCCTCTGCCCATAATAGCAGATGTCGGATTAAGCATCTCTCTCATACCCGGGCCGCCCTTAGGACCTTCATAGCGTATAACAACAACATCGCCGTCATTTATGCTGCCGCTGTTTATAGCGTCCATTGCATCCTCTTCGCAGTCAAATACCCTTGCAGGTCCTGAATGCTTGAGCATTTCAGGAGCAACAGCAGAACGCTTTACAACACAGGAATCAGGGGCAAGATTTCCTCTGAGAACTGCTATACCGCCTGTTGTGCTGTATGGATTGTCAACGGTTCTGATAACATCAGGGTTCTTGTTTACACAGCCTGCAATGTTCTCGGCAATAGTTTTGCCTGTAACCGTAATGAGGTCGGTTTTGAGAAGTCCGAGCTTATTTATCTCGTTCATAACAGCATAGATACCGCCTGCTTCATTCAGGTCTTCCATATATGTTCTGCCTGCCGGAGCAAGGTGGCACAGATTTGGTGTATGTGAACTTATTTCGTTTGCAATATCAAGGTTAAGATCTATACCACACTCATGTGCAATTGCAGGAAGATGAAGCATACTGTTTGTGCTGCATCCAAGTGCCATATCCATTGTGAGCGCATTGCGGAAAGCATCCTCTGTCATAATATCACGAGGTCTGATATTCTTTTCAAGCAGTTCCATTATTTTCATACCTGCGTGCTTTGCAAGCTGTATCCTGTCTGAATATACTGCCGGAATAGTGCCGTTGCCCTTAAGTGCCATACCAAGAACCTCTGTAAGACAGTTCATAGAGTTTGCAGTATACATTCCCGAACATGAGCCGCAGGTAGGACATGCCCTATTCTCATACTCACTAAGTTCCTCGGCAGTTATCTTGCCTGAGTTATAAGAACCAACTGCCTCAAACATACTTGAAAGGCTTGTTTTACAACCTCCCACTCTGCCTGCAAGCATAGGTCCGCCGCTTACAAATATTGTCGGAATATTCAGCCTGGCCGCAGCCATAAGCAGCCCCGGAACGTTTTTATCACAGTTGGGGATCATTACAAGTGCGTCAAATGCATGAGCGATCGCCATGGCTTCAGTAGAATCAGCAATAAGATCACGTGTAACAAGAGAATACTTCATTCCCTGATGTCCCATTGCAATACCGTCACATACAGCTATAGCAGGAAAAACTACAGGATTTCCGCCTGCAAGTGCAACACCTGTCTTTACCGCATTAGTTATCTTATCAATATTCATATGGCCGGGAACTATTTCATTATAGGAGCTTACTATACCGATCATAGGTTTTGCTATTTCTTCATCCGTCATACCCAGTGCGTGAAGAAGAGAGCGCTGAGGAGCACTTTTCACTCCTACACTTATTGCATCACTGTTCATAATTATAACCTGCCTTTTTATTCTGCACTCTTTGCTGAATCTTTCAAGCAGATTCAGCGAGGTGCGTTATTTATACTTTGACATATATATTATAAGTTTTCGAGGTTATAATGTCAATCATTTAATTTGCAAAATATATGAACGAAAAACAAATACATCTTACACGCATTGATTTCCCCTGCATATACCATTATCCTGAATTTAGCAGAAATGCTTCCCTCAACTTCCTTTTACGAGTAATGTTTGTGTAAAATAATTATGGAAATGATTATGGAAATTTTTCCGTATGTAACCGGACGTTTACACAGAAATCCTTCCTAAAATGCGACGCAAGGCGTGTGTGTAAGGGTAACCCGCAATCGGCGTATGTTTAGTTTGGATAATCCGAGCGTAACGCAGTAAAGCGAAAACGCAAATTGTCTCGTGTAATCACGCACCGCGAACGCGGGAGCAAAAGCACTCCGTTCGAGTAATTTTTCATTTGACGGAAGGTATAATATAAGCTATAATTGATATGTATAATTAATGTCGATTCCGCTGATGATCAGCGGAGGTAAGTTGTAAGCTTTGTCAGTTGTCCGCTTTGAGATATATTACAGCTATGCAGACAGAGCTTTAAATAAACGATGCACAAAAATGCATCCTGCGAAAGGTGATATAAAATGATACATCTTGAAAATGTTTCAAAGGTGTACCCGAACGGAACAGAAGCCCTAAAAAATATCAGCCTTGATATAAAGCAAGGCGAATTCGTTTTTATTGTAGGTCCTTCGGGTGCAGGAAAAAGCACATTTCTCAAGCTTCTTATCAGAGAGGAAAAAGCAACATTCGGAAAAATCATAGTAAACGGACGGGATCTTATGAAAATCAGAAAGCGTAAGATACCTTATCTCAGAAGAACTATGGGAATTGTATTTCAGGATTTCAGACTTATTGACAAAATGAATATATATGATAATGTTGCCTTTGCAATGAGAGCGATCGGAACTCCCGAAAAGGCTGTAAAAAAACGTGTTAAATATGTTCTTAAGCTTGTTGGACTTAACGGCACTGAAAAGCGCAGACCCAACGAGATCTCCGGCGGCGAACAGCAGCGCGTCAGCCTTGCAAGAGCTCTTGTCAACAATCCTGAAATACTTATTGCTGACGAACCAACAGGTAATATAGATCCGGAGCGTTCGTTTGAAATAATGAAAATGCTTGTTGAGATAAATAAAAGAGGCACTACCGTAATTATCGTCACTCATGAACACGATCTTGTAAAAAAATTCGGAGGACGAATAATAAGGATTGCAGACGGAGAAATAACTCACGATGAATTTATTCACACAAAATATCAGCCCGACAAACTGTCAGACTCTCCCGAAAATACAGAAACAGATAACAGTGAGGAGGCTGAAAACATATGAAGCTGTCAAGCATAGGATACCTGTTTAAAGAAGGCTTTAAGAATATATGGAATAACCGAATGATGTCGCTTGCATCGGTTGTTGTATTGGTTTCCTGTCTTATAATCACGGGAGCTGCCGCACTTATATCCGTGAATATGAGCACGCTTATCTCTAAAGTCGGTGATGACAATCAGATAACCGTATTTTTAGAAAAGGAATTATCAGATCTTGATTCCGTCAGACTCGGCAGCGAGATCGGAAAAATAAAGAACGTTGAAAGCTACCGATTCAACTCACGCAGTGACGTGCTCAAGGAATATCGGAAGTCACTTGGTGATGATATATATGAGAGTATGCAGGGTGACGGAAATCCCTTTGGAAATGAATATAAAGTTCGTCTTAAAGATCTTTCAAAATATAATGATACAGTAACACAGATCCAAAAAATAGAAGGCATTGAAAAGGTAAGCGACAGAAGCGACGTTGCCGGAAAGCTTACAAAGCTGAATTATTTTGTTACAATTGTCGGTTCGTGGGTAGTGCTTATACTGGCAGTGGTAACGCTGTTTATTATTTCAAACACGATCAAAATGACTATGTATTCCAGGCGGTTTGAGATAAGCATAATGAAATCCGTTGGCGCTACAAATTCCTTTGTCAGAATACCGTTTATAATTGAAGCAATGATAATAGGGCTGCTTTCAGGGTTGCTCGCTTCGGCTGCACTTCTCGGAATGTATAATCCGGTAAGAAATGCAGCTTCCGGTATAATAGGTATGATTGCAGACTCAACCTTGACATTTGACCAGATATGGCTGCCGGCTCTTACTGTTATGTCAGTAATAGGTATAATGATAGGTCTTATAGGCAGTATTATTTCAATATCGCGTTATCTCAACAAGGAGGGAGGCTCTATCATTGGCAAATAAAAAAATAAAATTGTTTTCTGTTTTGTTATCAATAGCAGCAGTGCTTGCATTATGTTCATCAAGCAGCTCTGCCGAATTTGATGAAGAGGAAAATTCAATACAGCGTTCACAGCTTCAACAGGAAAATTCTGAGCTTCAGGAAAAACGTAAACAGACGAACAGTCAAATAAAAGAAAAACAAAAATACAGCAAGGAGCTTCAACAGAAGATTTCCGAGCTAAGCAAAAAAATCAAAGAAAGCAACGAAAGCATTAAGAACCTTAACTCGGAAATCAATAAAAAACAAAGCAAAATAGACAGTATGCTGCTGCAAATCGACGACATACTGGAGCTTCTTCGCAAAAGACTCAGAACTGTCCATATGGCAGGAGATACTTCATCGCTCGAGATCATTCTTGGAGCCAAAAGCTTTTCGGATTTCATAGACAAATCCGAAATGATGAAAAGTATGTCAGAATATGACAAAAGCCTTATTGACTCCATAAAAGGAGAAATGAGCATTATATCAAAGGAACAAAAGGAACTTAAGACAAAAAAGAAGGCTGTTGAGAATGAAAAAAACAGTCTTGAACAAGACAAGAAAGAAATAAACAGGCTTTCGGAAGAAAATACTAAGATAATTGAGGAGTTGAAAAAAACAAGCGAAGAGCTTGACTCAGAACTCAAAAACAATGAAGCAATGCAAAAGGAGCTTGAGGCCGCACTTGAAGCATACAACAAAGAAAAAGCCGCTCAAGCAAGGCGTGAACGGCTGAAACAGCAAAGCGGCGGTTCTGAGATAGTTGTACCTCAGAGCGGAGACGAATACGTATGGCCGTGTCCCGGTTATACCTACCTCACATCAACATTTGACGAATGGAGAGGTGTAAACAATCACGGAGCACTTGACATAGCCGAAGGCGGAATATACGGTGCCAAAGTAGTGGCATGCTATGACGGAGTTGTCTTTTCAACAAACGATACTTGCCCACACGACTATGGAAAGGATTCCAGCTGCGGATGCGGCGGAGGCTATGGCAACTATGTTATGATAGATCATGGAAACGGAAAAATCTCAATTTACGGTCATCTTTCCGGAGTAACCGTTTCTGCCGGTCAGAACGTAAAAGCAGGACAGCTGATAGGTTATGTGGGATCAACAGGATATTCAACCGGACCGCATCTCCATTTTGAAATGAAATACAATGGTGTCAGATATGATCCGCTGACTGAATATAACTAAAACAAAAATCAGACGCATCCCTGAAAATGAGATTCGTCTGATTTTTTTATTATGAGATTTTCTTTGTTTTATTGTCATTATTTTTATTTTCCAGTTTTGCCTTAATCTTTTCACTTCCGAATGCAAGTGCAATAAGCAAACCGACCGCAAACACAACTGCCGATATTGCAATATTGAGAGGATCAAACGAAAAACTATCCGGGCGCCGAGATTGGAACTTCATATAAATAACAAGCGGTGAACCGAGCATAAGTCCGATTATTGCAAAAAACGTTTGTTGAGGCAGCTTTTTAATGCATATATCAATAAGCTTTGCACCGAAAACAATTCCCAGTATCACACCTATTCCCACCGGAAGAAGAAGCATGCAGCTGTTTATGAAATTATGTAAAATATCTGATATTGCACCCAGAACCGTTGCATACAGTCCCAGTATCATAAGAATCATAGAACCGCTTACTCCGGGAATTATCATACACATTGCTGCAAAAGCCGAGCCAAAAAGAAGATAAAACCAATTGAATACATCAAGCGTTATTTCAATTGAAGCCGTATCCTTTCCCTCTGTGTTTATAAATGCAAGTGCTGTCATTGCTCCCAGAAAGACAACAAGCGGAATCAATGAAGCCGGACGAAAACTTGTTTCCAACGACTTTCTGAACACCAGCGGAAGGCTGCCGAGTATAAGTCCTATAAAGAAAAAACACAGCGGCATAGGACACACTTCTATCAGATATTTGATAAGCTTGGAAAAAGCGAACACACCTATAACCGCTCCGATAAGGACAGGAACAAGGAATTTCAGACTCTCTTTAAAATGCCTTCTTATACCCGTAAATGAGTCGATAAGCTTATCATAGATATTGAGCATAACTGCCATAGTTCCCCCGCTCACTCCGGGAATAATGTTTGCAACACCTATAATACAGCCGTAAATAATGTTAACGATAAAGCTTGTATATTTTTTTAATATACTCATATACATCTCTCCTTTTCAGTTTTGCTTTCTGACAATTTTATATTCATCGTCATTATTGTAAAACGGACAGGAGTTCATTGTTCCCGTAAGAAATTTTGCAAATTCGTCTTCATCAAGATTGACAAGACACTCAAAACAATCATAATATTCATTATATACATAGTTGCTACAGCTTTCACAGCCGTTATATCCGGACATTCTCCCACCGCCCTTTCCATTCTTTTATATAATAACATATATTTCTATAAAATTCCATAAGAGTTTTATGCCAATCATACATCAACGTATACACTGATGTTTATACGTTTTCATTAAAAAATTCAAGGTCTGAAACAAGAAAATATAAAGTCTGTGTTTTTTTAAAAAATTTTCAAAAAACTCTTGCAATTTCTAAAAAATAATGATATTATAAGCTGTACGCAAGTGTAAGTAAAGGGAGGTGTCGATATGCCTAACATTAAATCAGCAAAAAAGCGTGTAAAGGTTGCTGCTGCTAAAACAGCTGCTAACAAAATCGTTAAGAGCACACTTAAAACAACTCTTAAAAAGGCTAATGCTGCTATCGAAACTAACGCTGCCGATAAGGAGCAGAGCGTTCGTGTTGCTATTAAAAAGATCGATCAGGCTGCAGCTAAGGGTATTCTTAAAAAGAATACAGCTTCAAGAAGAAAGTCATCTCTTGCTCGCAAGCTTAATGCTTCTGCATAATAAGAGAAACGCTCTACAGCTTATTATGTAATATGATAACAAAGCAGAACTGCTGTTCTGCTTTTTTATTTTGTAATTCATTATTGTGATCGTCTGAACTCAAAACGACTATTCAGGCAGAAAATGTATTATCGAATTTTTATATTATATTTACTCATTTTAACACAAAATGTAATTTATATAAAATATATGTGATAATTCTAAAAAAAATATAAATTATTTACATTTTCCCACTTTACACAGACAACAAAAAGTGTTAGAATTAGTATCTGAACAGTGCGTTTGTGCTGTTTTTCATTAATGATCTTCTTATGATCCAATTTAAGATATACCGCCGGGGTTGTCGGATATGTCTTAAAAAAATAAAAAGGAGGACAATTCCTATGGCAAGAAAAATGAAAACCATGGACGGTAATAATGCCGCTGCTCACGTAGCCTATGCGTTTACCGAGGTTGCAGGTATTTATCCTATCACACCGTCCAGCCCTATGGCAGACTATGTTGATCAGTGGTCGGCTCAGGGACTAAAAAACATCTTCGGTACAACAGTAAAAGTTTCCGAAATGCAGTCTGAAGCAGGTGCGGCAGGTACTGTTCACGGTTCACTCAACGCAGGTGCTCTTACAACTACCTTCACAGCTTCTCAGGGACTTCTGCTTATGATCCCGAATATGTACAAGATCGCCGGCGAACTTCTTCCGGGCGTATTCCACGTTTCAGCTCGATGCGTAGCTTCTCATGCACTAAACATCTTCGGTGACCACTCAGACGTTTACGCCTGTCGTCAGACCGGTTTTGCAATGCTTGCAGAAACCAATACTCAGGAAGTTATGGACCTTGCTCCGGTTGCTCATCTGGCAGCAATTGAAGGCAGAGTCCCATTTATAAACTTCTTCGACGGCTTCAGAACATCTCACGAAATTCAGAAGATTGAGATATGGGACTATGATGATCTTAAAGAAATGTGCGATATGGATGCTGTTCAGGCATTCAGAAAGAGAGCACTTAATCCTGAGCATCCCGTTATGAGAGGCTCACACGAGAATGGTGATATATTCTTCCAGCACAGAGAAGCATGTAATAAATATTATGATGCTATTCCTGAAATCGTTGAAAAATATATGGGCAAAGTCAACGATAAGCTCGGAACTGACTATAAACTCTTTAACTACTACGGCGCAGAGGATGCTGAGCGCGTTATCATTGCTATGGGCTCTATATGCGACGTTGCAGAAGAGGTTATCGACTATATGAATGCTCACGGCGAAAAGGTTGGTCTTGTTAAGGTAAGACTTTACCGTCCGTTCAGAGCAGACAAGCTTGTTGAAGCAATTCCTGCATCCTGCAAAAAGATTGCTGTTCTTGACAGAACAAAAGAACCCGGTTCACTCGGTGAGCCTCTGTTCCTTGATGTTATAGCAGCTCTTGCAGCTCAGGGCAGAACCGGTATTCAGGTTATCGGCGGCAGATATGGTCTTGGTTCAAAGGATACTCCTCCTTCAAGCGTATTCGCAGTATATGAGGAGCTTGCTAAGGATGCTCCTAAGGCTCAGTTCACAATAGGTATCAACGATGACGTTACACACCTCTCACTTGAAGAAAAGCCTGCTCCGAATACTGCAGCTGAGGGTACAATAGAATGTAAGTTCTGGGGACTTGGCGGCGACGGTACTGTTGGTGCTAATAAGAACTCAATTAAGATAATCGGTGACTATACTCAGAAATATGTTCAGGCTTATTTCCAGTATGACTCCAAAAAAACAGGCGGTGTTACAATATCTCACCTGCGTTTCGGTGACAAGCCAATAAAGAGTCCTTACTATATCAACAAGGCTGACTTCGTTGCATGTCATAACCCGTCATACATCCTTAAGGGATATAAGATGGTTCAGGATGTTAAGCCCGGCGGTGTATTCCTTATTAACTGTCAGTGGAATGCAGAAGAGCTTGATAAACACCTCAATGCTGAAACAAAACAGTATATCGCTAAAAATAATATTCAGCTCTATACCGTTAACGCTATTGATCTTGCAGAGCAGATAGGTATGGGCAAGCGTACAAATACAATTCTTCAGGCTGCTTTCTTTGCTCTTGCAAAGGTTATGCCTATCGACGAGGCAGTTCAGCATATGAAGGATGCTGCAACAAAGTCTTACCTTAAGAAAGGTCAGGATATTGTTGATATGAACCACAAGGCAATTGACGCCGGTGTAACAGCATTCGTTAAGGTAGATGTTCCTGCAGCATGGGCAGATGCAACAGCTGAAACTACCGAAAGCAAACTTTCAGGCAAAGATAAAACAGTCAAGATGGTTGAGAGCATTCTTGAGCCTGTTGATAAGATGGACGGTGACGCTCTTCCTGTATCAGCCTTCGTTGATCACGTTGACGGTACATTCGAGCTTGGTGCATCAGCTTATGAGAAGCGCGGCGTTGCAGTTATGGTTCCTGAATGGAATGAAGCAACATGTGCTAAGTGTAACAAGTGTGCATTTGTTTGTCCTCACGCTACAATCAGACCGTTTGCTATGTCTGAGGAAGAAGCAGCTGCTGCTCCTGAAAATACCAAGATTGCTCCGAAGCCAGTTGTTAAGACAGATTATAAATATACTCTTGCAATTTCACCTATGGACTGTATGGGCTGCAGTGTTTGCGTTGGTGTTTGCCCTACAAAATCACTCAAGATGGTTCCGGCAGAAACTCAGCTTGATCAGCAGAAAGTATTTGACTACTGTGTTGCTAACGTAACAGAGAAGCCTGAAACAACGGCTAATCTTACAGTTATCAGCAGCCAGTTTAAACAGCCGCTCCTTGAGTTCTCCGGCTCATGTGCTGGATGTGCCGAAACCTCTTATGCACGTCTTATAACTCAGCTCTTCGGTGACAGAATGTACATTTCAAACGCAACAGGCTGTTCTTCTATCTGGGGCGGACCTGCTGCAACATCTCCGTATACAGTTAACAAAGACGGACACGGTCCTGCGTGGGCTAACTCCCTCTTTGAAGACAATGCTGAACACGGTTATGGTATGTACCTCGGTCAGAAGGCTATCCGTGAAAGACTTATTGCAGATCTTGAGGAGATCGCAGCAGGCGAAAAAACTCCGGAATCTGTAAAGGCTGCTATTGCTGAGTTTATGGCAACAAAGGATAACGGCGAGAAGAATACAGCTGCTGCAAATGCTGTTATAGCTGAACTTGAAAAGCTTGACTGTGACTGCAAGACCAGACTTGATGTTCTTGAAAATAAAGAATTCCTTGCTAAGAAGTCCGTATGGATCTTCGGCGGCGACGGCTGGGCATATGACATCGGCTTCGGCGGCGTTGATCACGTACTTGCTGCCGGTGAGGATGTTAACATTATGGTATTTGATACCGAGGTTTATTCCAACACAGGCGGTCAGGCTTCAAAGGCTTCACAAATTGGTCAGGTTGCACAGTTTGCTGCCGCAGGTAAGGCAATCGCTAAGAAGAGCCTTGCTGATATTGCAATGTCCTATGGCTATATCTATGTTGCACAGATTGCTATGGGTGCAGACCAGAATCAGACACTTAAGGCTATCAAAGAGGCTGAGGCTTATCCGGGTCCGTCACTTATTATCGGCTATGCTCCTTGTGAGATGCATTCCATCAAGGGCGGTATGAAAAACTGTCAGGCTGAGATGAAGAAGGCTGTTGAATGCGGTTACTGGAATATGTTCAGATATAATCCAACACTCAAGGCTGAGGGCAAAAACCCGTTCATCCTCGACAGCAAAGCTCCAAAGACATCCTACCGTGACTTTATTCTCGGTGAGGCTCGTTACAGTGCTCTTACACGTTCCTTCCCTGAGAGAGCTGAAGAACTCTTCAAGAAGGCAGAAGATAAATCTGTTGACAGATATGAGGAACTTAAGCTTCGTGCTGAAGGCTGATCCATATAATAACTAACCATTTTGCTTACAAAACCGATACACTGACTTTATGTTGGTGTACCGGTTTACTTTTTTTCCTGAATATGGTATTATATTAATGTATTTTCAGAAAAAGGATCGTGTTTTGTTATGAACAAAATAAGAGTTTATCCCGGCAGTTTGAACGGTACACTCTCAATGCCGCCGTCTAAAAGTGCAGCACACCGCGCTATTATATGCGCTTCACTCGCTAAAGGAAAAAGTATTATTCAGCCGGTGGAGCTTTCAAACGACATAAAAGCCACTATAGATTGTATGAAACAGCTTGGTGCAAAGATTGATATTGAAAAAAATGTTCTTAAAATTAGCGGAACAGAGATTTTCTCTGCCAAAAATATATTACTTGACTGCGGTGAAAGTGGATCTACTCTGAGGTTTCTTATTCCTGTTGCAGCAGCAGGCGGTATAAGCGTTCAATTTACAGGACACGGAAAGTTGCCCGAACGACCGATAGGTGTATTTACTGACTGCCTTCCAAAACACGGAACAGAATGTATTACACAGGGAGGTCTGCCGCTGCAGATAAACGGTAAATTAAAAAGCGGTGTTTTTGAAATTCCCGGAAATATAAGCTCACAGTTCATAACAGGACTTCTTCTTGCACTGCCTTTGCTTGACGGAGACAGTGAAATAGTGCTCACCTCCCCTGCTCAATCTATAGGTTACATAGATATGACAACAAACATTATGAAGGACTTTGGTGTCGATATACTCAAAACCAAAAACGGATGGTTCATAAAGGGCGGTCAACATTACAAACCAAAAAGCTTTACTGTTGAGGGAGACTGGTCACAGGCTGCATTTTTTATGGCTGCGGCCGCTCTCGGCGGAAAAATAACTATAGATAATCTTGACATTAACTCTGCTCAGGGAGATAAAGAATGTTTTGAAATATACTCCCGATTCGGTGCAGATGTCATTCTCGAGGATGACGGAAGAATAACAGTAATTCACAACAAGCTTAGAGGAATTGAGATAAATGCTGAAAACATCCCTGATATGGTTCCTGCATTGGCAGTGACTGCTGCACTGTGTGAGGGTACAACAACCATTAAAGGTGCGGCAAGGCTGAGGATCAAGGAATGTGATCGTCTTGCAGCTATGGCTGACGGACTTTCAAGACTGGGGGCAGATGTTACTGAACTTGAAGACGGTCTTATAATAAAAGGTATCAGCTCGCTTAACGGAGGAGAAGTAAAGGGATTTAATGATCATAGGATCGTTATGTCTATGGCTGTTGCAGCTGTTATGTCAAAGGAAGCCATAATAATATCTGAGCCTGAAAGTATAAATAAATCATATCCGACATTTTTTGAGGATCATAAAAAATTAGGAGGTCATACAGATGTCATCCTGGGGTAATGCTGTTAAAATATCAATATTCGGAGAAAGTCACGGAAAAGGTACAGGCGTAGTCATAGACGGTCTTCCGGCAGGTGAGAAATTAGATATTGAAGAAATATATCTTCAAATGAGCCGAAGAGCACCTGGCAAAGATAAGGCGGCTACTCCCCGTCTTGAAAAGGACATACCTGAAATTATATCAGGTACATTGAATGATACGACCACCGGTGCACCGCTTTGCGCTTTTATAAAAAACACCAATACACGCTCGCAGGATTACGGCGATATGCTTTCAAAGCCCCGTCCTTCACATGCCGATTATACCGGATATATCCGTTATAACGGATATAATGATATAAGAGGCGGTGGCCATTTTTCTGCAAGGCTGACAGCTCCTCTTGTATTTGCCGGTGCAGTATGCCGTCAGATATTAAGCCGCCGGGGAATAAATATAGCTGCACACATTGCTTCAATAGGCAACATTTGCGATGAGCGCTTTGATCCTGTAGATGTTCCTGATGAGCTTATATACAGACTTTCAACTACAACATTTGGTCTGATAAACACTGAAAAGGAAAAACAAATGCGTGAGCTTATAGAACAATGCCGTATTGAACAGGACAGCGTTGGCGGTACGGTTGAATGTGTAATAAAAGGTATGCCGGCAGGAGCAGGATCTCCTATGTTTTACGGTATAGAAAATGTTATTTCTTCTATAATATTCGGCATCCCTGCTGTAAAGGGTATAGAGTTTGGGTCAGGGTTCGACGGTTCTGCACAAAGGGGCAGCCGGAACAATGATGAATTCTATTTTGACGGAAAAACTGTAAAAACCCGCACAAATAACCACGGCGGAATCCTTGGAGGCATAAGCTCCGGTATGCCTATAATATTCAGAACTGCAATGAAGCCTACTCCATCAATATCTCAGCTTCAGAAAACGGTTGATCTTAAAAAACATAAGGATTCTGAAATTGAGATCAAGGGCAGACACGACCCATGTATTGTTGTAAGAGCCGTACCTGTAATAGAAGCCGCTGCTGCTGTAGCAGTAATAAATATACTTTCGGAGGTGCATAAGCTGTGAATCTGAAGGATATAAGAAATGAAATAGATCAGATAGATGATCAGCTGATAAATTTGTTTACAAAAAGAATGGACTGCTCCAGACGTGTTGCAGAATATAAGCTTGAAAACGGAATTCCGGTGTTCAATGCCGAAAGAGAAAACGCTATACTTGATTCGGTTGAAACCAAAGCAGGCGAATATGGTGCTTCAGCAAGACAGCTTTATGCAACAATAATGGAGCTCAGCCGTGCACTTCAGCACAATATGCTTGACAGCGGTGAAGAACTCAGAAGCCGTATTTTATGTGCAGAGCCCCATATACCGTTTGATGACAAAAACCTGAAAATTGCCTGCTTCGGTGTTCCCGGTACATATGCCAACCGAGCATCAGATAAAATATTTCCAAATTCAGCTCCGTCATTTTATCCGACATTTCAGGATGTTTTTTCAGCTATACAAAGCGGTGAAGCAGATTTCGGTGTTGTACCTATTGAAAATAGTTCAGCAGGCTCAGTTTCCGATGTGTATGATCTTATGCTTGATTACCGTTTTTATATAGCTGCATCAACAGAAATAGCTGTAAATCACTGTCTTGCGGCTATCCCCGGTACAAAGCTTGAGAACATAAAAAAGGTATACTCTCATCCGCAGGCACTATCTCAGTGCTCTGATTTCTTAAGAGCCAAAAATTTCGCTCACGAAGAATATATAAGCACAGCAGCAGCAGCAAAAATGGTATCAGAAAGCCAGAGCCACACAATTGCATCTATCTGCTCTGAAGAAGCTGCTCAAAAATATGGGCTTGAAATAATCGGCAGAGGCTTTCAAAATACACCTAACAACACCACCCGTTTCATTGTGATTTCCAAAAAGCTGTATATAGGCAAAAATGCCGATAAAATAAGTCTTTGTTTTTCTCTTCCTCATACCACCGGATCATTATACAGAGTTCTTTGCCGTTTTGCAGCGAACGGTCTTAATCTCACAAAAATCGAATCACGTCCTATGCACAATACATCATTTGAATATCTTTTTTATCTTGATTTTACAGGCACAATAAAAAACCTAAGCACACTTTCACTGTTATGTGCTCTCTCTGATGAGCTTACTGAATTTTCATTTTTAGGAAACAGTGAAACAATATGAAGCATCAATATT
Source organism: uncultured Ruminococcus sp. (assembly GCA_902786345.1). Taxonomy (GTDB): domain Bacteria; phylum Bacillota; class Clostridia; order Oscillospirales; family Acutalibacteraceae; genus UBA1213. Next base: position 44,305 of record CADACB010000005.1, read on the forward strand.
GAATCAGTAATACGTTTAAATAAAGATCCGGACATTTTCTATCGCTTAAAGTAATGATAGCATAAAAGCAAGCAGACGCGGAGTTTTTAGCTCCGTATCTGCTTGTTTTTTGATTATCCACACTACAGAATTATGCAGATAAGTCCGTTGCAGCCATCATTTATTATTCTTTCTATGGTTTCCTTCACTTTATTTCGTGCATCGGCAGGCATCCGATAAAGCTTGTTATGAAGTCCTTCATTGACAAGCTCGTGCAGTGATTTTCCGAAAATATTTGATTCCCAGATTTTTGAAGGCTCTTCTCTGAACTCACGAAGAAGGTAATTTACAAGCTCCTCAGACTGCTGCTCCGAACCGACAATAGGCGTTATCTCTGTTTTGATAGTGGTTTTCATCATATGAACAGAAGGTGCATTTGCCTTCAACCTGACGCCGTAACGTCCGCCCTGTTTTATTATTTCAGGCTCTTCAAGAGTAAGCTCCTCCATTGAAGGCATTACTATACCGTAACCGGTTTCATTTACATCCTCATACGCCTGACGAAGCTTTTCGTATTGCTTCCTTATTCCCGAAAGCTCTGACATTGCATCCAGCAAGCCGCCTTCATCCTCAATTTCAAGCCCTGTTTTTTCTCCTAAAACCTTATAAAACAAGGATTCGTCAAGCTCTACACGCAGTCTTGCTTTTCCTGCACCAAGATCTGCCGAACTGGTTTCTGCATATCGGATATAATCACACTCTGATATACGATCGGCTATATTGCTTACTTCTCTTATCTTCTCGGCATTCCTTGCACTTTTTTGTATTGATGAGAATATGCTGCTTCTGAGCCAATGTTCTTTTTCAAGCGATGATACCCACTTAGGCATATCAACCTTGATCTCCTTTATCGGAAATTCAAACAGTACCCTTGCAAGTATCCTCTTTATCTCATTCTCGTCAAGATCCATACAGCTTACCGATTCAACCGGCACACCGTATTTTTCGCTAAGGTCAGCCGCAAGCTGCATTGATTCCGCAGAATCAGGCTCTGTTGAATTGAGAAGTACAATAAACGGCTTATTTATCTCTTTAAGCTCGTTTATAACACGTTCCTCTGCCTCCTCATATTCAGCTCTGTCAATATCACTTATAGAACCATCAGTTGTAACCACCAGTCCTATAGTAGAATGATCGGTTATTACTTTTTTTGTACCGATCTCCGCAGCCATATCAAACGGGATTGCTTCATCAAACCACGGTGTTTTTACCATACGCGGTGCTCCGTCCTCTATGTAGCCCAGAGCACCCGGTACTATATAGCCTACACAATCTATCATTCTCACACGAAAACCGGTGTTTCCTTCAAGCATTATATTTACTGAATTTTCGGGAATAAATTTCGGTTCTGTCGTCATAATTGTCCTTCCTGCTGACGACTGAGGAAGCTCGTCCGTTGCCCTTTCCTTCTCATCCTCACTGCCCATATTCGGAATAACAAGCGTATCCATAAAACGCTTGATAAATGTAGACTTACCCGTTCTTACAGGTCCTACAATACCAAGATATATATCTCCGTTTGTTCTTCGGGAAATATCTCTGTAAATGTTTCTTTCCTCCATTAATGCCTGCTCCTTTCTATGCTTTACATCGGTATGAGTATCATATCTCTTGCCTGAATGACCTCATCTGTAATATCATTTTCAAGCTTGACTGCCTCAACCGAAGTGCAGTACTGTCTTGCAATGCTCCACAGCTTTTCACCTTCATCAGCATAATACAATGTCAGGGCAGCATTCTTATCCTTGCTGCGCATTTTATCCTCACTGTATTGTGCACCTGATATAGCCTTGCAGCTTGTATTCTCAAAAATTGCACTGCAAAGTCTTATATCGGCTTTGAGCTCAACAGTATTATCACCAGTTATCCTAAAGCCCGGAGCCATTGGTTCAACATTGAGCCTTACGTTTATATTTGAAACATCACCGTTAATTTCAGGCTTATATGAAAATTCCACAGGCCGCTCAACATAAAACGGAACTCCCTCTTTGTCAAGTGCAAAAATACAGCAAACAAGCTTACCCTTTATAATAAGTCCTTCATTTTCTACAGATGACATACTGCTTACAGAATCACACCATACATCAATTATCTGCGTTATACCGTTATCTCCGGTAGACACTTCACTTTTGACGGTAATGTCTTTTTCATCAAGCGATAAAAGCCGTGTAAAACGACACTGCTTATCTGTTGTTTCAAGCTCATAGTCTGTTGAATAGGCGTCATCTATAATTTCAACACCTGAATCCTCAACACCTATGACTGTTGCACATATCCGTGCATCAAGTGTTACAAGTGTACTGCTCTCGTCATATTCGGATTTGAGCGATGCATCAAAGCTCATAACTTCAAGCATAATCTCATTGACACTTTCTCCGCTTATTCCCTGCACATCTATCACCTGTGTAAAAGGAATATTGAATGTCATTGTATCAACAGCACCCGTTTCAATATCCGTAACATAAAGCAGCCTTAAAACAGCTTCACCATTCAGCATCAGCTTATCGGAAAGTGCCTTGCAACTCTCTTTTCTCACTGACAGCTCAGATCTTAATATACTCTCCGGCAGTCCCTTACCTTGTCCTATATCAAGCGTTTCTGCAACAGAGAATATCTGTTGTCCGGTTCCGCAAAGTCTGCTGTAACCTTCGGTATGAGTCCTCTGCTGAATATCATTGCCATCAATGCTGCTGAAATACTCACGGTCCGTTCTTGCATATACAACGGCATTGACTGTGAATGCTCCGTGAATATCAGCCCTTCTGGGGCTTACTGCCCTGCAATTAAGATAATCTGTTCTGAGCTTCACAACAGAAATAGGATCTATCAGATCAGGCTTTATTTTGAAGCTGCACGAAAACGGACTGCTGTGCTCACATGATCTTATAGCCTGTTTCTTTGAATCGAGATAATAAAGTGTGATAAGTGCAGTTCCTTCAATTTCAAGTCTGTCTCCTGCAATACTCTTGCTGATAACTGAGGGACATATCCTGCATTTGAGAATCCTTTCGATGTCCGGACAGTAATCAGGCAAACTAAGGTCAAGATCAACGGGCTGCTCAGAACTGCCCTCAAATGCTGCCTCACAAACGGGGCAAATTTCCTTTTTAAGCTGATATTCCATTATATAAATCCTCTCCCATTATTTTTTCTATGAATTTATATTCCGGAACTACATTGATTATGCCATTGCATTTCAATATCCGCACAGCAGTTTTCACACCGTCAGCAAAGAAATCATACTTTATCAGCTGAATAAAAAAAGCAGGTACGTAAACTCAATTTCAAGAGACGTACCTGCTTTTTTATTATACAACCATTAGAACAGTCATCGACGGCTGCAAAGGCATATGTAAGAAAACCGTGCTTCAGCTTTTCCGAATCTGATTATGCAAAAGCAATAAAATATTGTTCGGATAAACTATAAAGAAGAAAAGTCTTCTTTAAAATTAATAACAAAAACACTCTGTCACAGAAAGCATACAACAGCTTGCCACAAATACAAAGCCGCTTCACTGACCGTGTTTTTCTAAGGAAGATATAGTAGATATTCTATTATTTTCACCGATAAATACTACCTTCGGATTATGAGCTTCAATTTCCTCGGGTGTTATGTCGGCATATGACATAATAATAACAACATCACCCTTTTGTCCTGAACGTGCCGCTGCCCCGTTAAGACAAATAACACCGCTGCCACGTTCACCTTCAATTACATAAGTTTCGATCCTACTGCCATTATTTACATTTACAATGTGTACATGCTCATATTCGTATAGTCCTGCTGCATCCATAAGATCGCGGTCTATAGTTACACTGCCTATATAATTAAGCTCGGCTTGTGTTATAACTGCACGGTGTATCTTGCTTTTAAGTACAGAAATGTACATATTTCTTCCCCCTAAATTTACCGCTGATTCACAGCTTTGTTTGAGATTAACATTATTTACGGATTATACGTCCTCTGTAAAAAAATTGTCAATAAGTCTTGTTTTTCCTATAAATACTGCTATAGCACAAAGTGCAGGACGGTCAATTGACTCTATCTGCTGCATTGTTGCGCAATCCACGATTTTTACATAATCCGCTTTTGCAAGCGGTTCAGCTTCGATCAGTTCTTTCATACTGCCGGTGATTACATCACAGCTTTTTTCACCTTTTCTTACAAGGTTCATTCCAAGGAAAATTGCTTTTGATAAAACAAGTGCAGCCTTTCTTTCATCATCATTAAGATATGTATTTCGTGAGCTTTTGGCAAGTCCATCATCTTCACGAATTATCGGACATCCTATAATATCAATATCCATATTCAGATCATCCACCATATGACGTATAACTGCCAGCTGTTGAGCGTCTTTTTTGCCGAAATACGCACGGTCCGGCTTTACTATATTGAACAGCTTGGAAACTACAGTACACACTCCTCTGAAATGAACAGGACGACTCAGACCGCAAAGCTCTTGTGTGAGCACAGTCATATCAACGAATGAGGAAAATCCCTTGTGATACATTTCTTCAGGCTCAGGATTGAATATAATATCTCCGCCGTGTTCTTCAACAAGCCTTGCATCGTGCTCAATATCACGGGGATAGCTTTCAAGGTCCTCAGCAGGACCGAATTGCATAGGATTTACAAAATCCGAAACAACAGTTCTGTCATTGTCACGATGTGAAGCGTCAATAAGACTTGCGTGACCCTCGTGAAGATAGCCCATTGTAGGCACAAGACCTACTGACAAGCCCTGAGCTCTCCACTGTCTGACCTGACTGCGTACTTCATCTATCGTTTTAACTATTTTCAACTTGATCATACTCCTTAATAAGCTGGTTTATAATATCATCATCAATTGCATAGGTATGTTCCGCTGCCGGAAAATCTCCCGACTTTGTTTCGTTTATATAGTCATTTATTCCCTGACGCATAACCTCTCCGACATTTGCAAATCGTTTAACAAATTTAGCGGTATGCCCTGTTGTAAGTCCAAGCATATCCTGATAAACAAGAACCTGACCATCACAGCCGTTTCCTGCTCCTATACCAATTGTAGGAATACTCAGCTTATTCGTTATTATTTTTGCAAGCTCAGCCGGAATACCTTCAAGAACAACTGCACACGCACCTGCCTGCTGTATACTCAAAGCATCCTCTATAAGCTGTTTAGCCTTATCAAAACTTTTACCCTGTACCTTAAATCCGCCGAAAACGTTTACAGACTGTGGCGTAAGTCCAAGGTGAGCCACAACCGGGACAGCAGCGTTCACAATTGCTCTTATACGGTCACATACCTGTGCACCGCCCTCAAGCTTTACAGCATGAGCACCACCCTCTTTAACAAGACGTCCGGCATTAAAAACAGCCTCCTCAACACTGACCTGATAAGACATAAACGGCATATCTGCAACGATAAATGCGTGTTCTGCAGCTCTTGAAACAGCGGCAGTATGGTGTATCATATCCTCCATAGTAACAGGGAGAGTATTTTCATAGCCCATCATAACCATCCCAAGCGAATCACCTATCAATATAGAATTAACTCCGCATTCATCAATTATTTTTGCCGTAGTGTAATCATAGGCAGTAAGCATCGTTATTTTATCCCCAGATTGCTTCTGCTGCATAAGTGTCGTTGCGGTATTTTTTCGCAGTCCCTTTCCACCCTGTTTATTTTCAGGCTGTACTGTTAATTTTGTTTGGTTTTCCATAACAGATCTCCTTTTAATAATGTTGTCTTTCCCATAATCAGGATAAGGCACAATCCTATTATATCAGTATTACAATTATAATGTCAACACCAACCGGCAGCTAGTTAGCGGTGCATGACCACACGGAACAATCCACAATTGCATTCGCTAATGTTCACTCTTTTTATCCAAACAAAGCTGTATGTCGCCATTTCATTGATAGTTACACCTGACGTTTTACATAAAACCATCCAAAAGCACAACATAAGAAGTATGCGGAAGAAAGAATTGCGATCAGCTACAGGCGGGATTCAGGCTCTGACTGACGTTTTCTCACAACCGGTTAAAGATTCATTGTAAGATACTGCCAAAATAGGTATCTCCAAAATACATATCCGTATATTTTTTCATATATTCATATTTATTCTTCATATGCTTAAAGCTCATAGCATAGTCAAAACAAGTATTATACATCCTTGCCTTTGAATCGTTGCTGTAATAATCAGGATCAAATTCACTTCCTAAAATAAATTCTGCAAGAGTTGCCCTGTCTTCAGTAGAAGCCACTGTTGAATAATCATATATCATACAGACCTTTTCTCTTACAGTGCTGTGTGACATAATATATTGATCATTTGATCCATCAGAAAAGTAATCCTCAAAATCTTCTTTATATTCAAAACCTTCTTCATTAAACTTCATCCAGTCTTCCTCGTTAAACGCGCCTTCAACGTTATCACAAACTCTCTTTTCCGCCGCATGCCAGATCTCATGATCAAGATTACTCTTTGCGTTTTGAAGCTCCTCAAGCGATTGAGAATCCACTACAATATTGTACCACGCACCAATACGAGAGAATATTCCTGAAGGCAAAAAATTTCCCTCATCGTTTACAAACCTGTCTATAATAGCAATCCTGATTCCGCCCTCTCCTTTGAAGTCACGGAATTTTTCAAAGAAATCCTTGCTGTATCCGCTCAAAACAACATCAAGATGTTCAAGCATTTTGTCCACACTCTCACCATCTGCACCGTGTTCAAATGTGTAACTTGAATCCTCAGTTGATACCATCCTGAAACCGTTACAGCAATTACAGTTCTTTATTTCATTACCCAATAAAATTTTTATCGAATATTTTTTTTCAAGCTCATCGGCTTTTTTTCTCAGCCCGGCAAGCTGCTCTCCAAGCCCGATTGTGCTCGTTCTTTCTTTCTCATCTTTATTTCCATTCTTTGTATTATGCTTGAGAAAATGTATGGAATAATCAGCTCGCTGAGGATCAACTATATATATAACAGAAGTTTCACCCTCATTTTTCTTGCCGCTTAATGCTACAAACTTACAGCTGTCAAGATAATATGCCTGATAATCATAAGACTTGTCAAGATCGTTAAAATATGATCCTAATCCTTTGTCAGCATTTATAAGAACAACTCTTATCTTATCATTTGAAGTATCTTCAATGTGATTGATACCAACATAAAGTCCATTATCATTCAGCTTTTGAAGAACATAATCCGACGCCACCTCATATTCATTTAAAAGCTTACAACCGTTAATACTATATGACGAAAGCACATTCTGCTTGGAGTAATTTCCGGAAGCAAGCTCCTCATAAAAGTCTGACTGTGCTATTATCTCATCACCGCAGAATTCATACCTTTCTACATCTTCATTAACAGGCATATAACTTGTTATTTTTTTATCCTTATATGAATACAAAACCGTCTGATACTGTTCATTAAAGCAATCTCCGGAACTTTGACAGGAAATTAATGCTAACCCTGACTCCGGCTGAACTGCAAGAACCTCATCATTGTTTGTCATAGAAATAAGAGTCTGATGCTTGCCGGAAAATTCATAGCATTCAAGCTTACTTCCAATACAATAGATCTTATCTTCCGCCTTATCGAAAACAAAATGATCCGATGGTATATTCGTTACCTTCGCTAGAGTACCCTTATTATCATATAGCACAAGGTTATTATCAGTCACGTTATTCATCAATAACTGACCATTATTTCTTACACCGACTAAAAGCAGATCAGAAGGGATTTTCACTTCGTCGAGTATCTTATCATTTTTAATATCAATGTAAGACACAATATATTCATAAGAATTATCATTCTTATAACATACATAAAGTACAGCAAGCTGTCCGTCATTAACATCAGTTATTGATAAAATATTGCAGTTCTTTTCAAAACAGTTCAGTTTTTTGACAACAGGTATTTCTTCTTCCTCTGACTCCTCAGCTGAAACCTCACTGTATTCAACTGCCGAAATTATCTGCACTGCTTCAGAGGAATTTTCATTTTCATTACATCCGGAAATAACTGCCGTAAGCAATATGCTGATCAATACACAGATCGTTTTTCTCAAATTAATCCCCCTATCTTCATCAAATCCAGCCAAAAGCCTTAAATATGAATATCCCCGACTGAAACTCAATCGGGGATAAAATTAATTAAATTACTTTCCTATAGTAACAGAGAAATATTTCTTTGTTACATTGCCTTCGGCATCCTTTACCTTGATACAGTAATCATAAGAAACTCCCTTTGACGGAGCTATCGTTAATGCATTGTTTGCATTGAAGCTCTGCTTGTTGATCCACTTTTTATCAGCGGTCTTCTTATAGCAGAAAGCATATGTGCACGCACCTGTATATCCTGTTGCAGAGCCCTTGAGAGTTACCTTGTCACCAACCGTAATCGTTGAGGTATTTACCAAGCCCTTTGTAACTTCAACATCAAAATACTTCTTAGCTATAGTTCCTGTGCTGTCTTTAACCTTAACGCATACCTGATATTTTGTTGCCACTTTAGGTGTTATAGCAACCGACGCATTAGTCTTGAAGCTCTGCTTTGTAGTCCACTTCTTATCTGTAGTCTTTTTGTAGAACACAGCATAGGTATACTCGCCCATACCGCCTGTTGCAGATGCCTTAACGTTCAAGTTCTTGCCTAATACAATCTTTGAGGCAGATACTGTTGATGTATTTACAAGCTTCTTGTTGACTTTTACATCAAAGTATTTCTTTGCGACATTGCCCTCTCCGTCCTTAACCTTAACACAAACCTGATATGTTGTTGCCGCCTTAGGTGTTATAGTAACCTTTGTGTTTGTTTTAAAGCTTTGTGCAGTTGTCCACTTTTTATCTGAGGACTTTTTATAAAATACAGCATAAGTATATTCGCCCATACCGTCTGTTGCAGATGCCTTAACATCAACACTGCCGCCAAGAACTATATTTTCTGCCGATATGGTTGATGTGTTGGCAAGCGGCTTGTTTACAATAACCTTAAGATACTTCTTATCTATTGTACCCTCGCTGTCTTTCACCTTGACACAGATGTCATATTTTGTTGCTGCCTTAGGTGTGATAACGACCTTTGTATTTGCCTTGAAGCTCTGGGCTGTTGTCCATTTTTTATCTGTTGTTTTCTTGTAGAATACAGCATATGTATAGCCGCCCTTGCCGCCCTTTGCAGATGCAGTCACTGTCACGCTGTTACCCTTTACTATTGCACGTGCAGAAGCTGTTGAAGTGTTCTTGAGCGGATCTTTTACATTGAGTGTAAAATCAAGTGATGCTGTCTTGCCTGTCTTTACATCCTTGACTGTAACACGCATATCATAGCCCTTAGCAAACTGAGGCTTAAGAGAAGCTGTTGCATTAGGAGTATAATCCTGCTTTGTCACCCATTTATCTGAATCACCCTGCTTATAGTAGTAAGCATATCTGTATTCACCTGAACCGCCTTCTGCTGCTCCATTAAATGTAACGGTGCTGCCAAGATTGATCTCGTTTGCAGAAATTGTTGATTTGTTTACAAGCTTTTCATATACATTTACATTTATGATCTTATCCGCAACAGAACCGTTACCGTCCTTTACCTTTATCATAACCTGATAAGGAACTGCTTTCTGAGGTTTTACAGAAGCTGATACATTTGTGCTGTAGTCCTGTATTTTTGTCCAGCCTGAATTAGCTGACTGCTTATAATACATAGCATAAAGATATGTACCATAACCGCCCTCTGCTGCTGCCTTTATATTGATCTTCTCACCGATTGTAAGCTCTGTTGAAGTAAGCTTGGAATTATTCTTGAGAACTGCCGGAACAGTGATCTTTCTTTCAACAGACTTTTCTGTTGTTTCGTCACAGCCTGTAAGAACCTTAAAGTTATATTCACCTGCTGAAATTGTTCCGGCAACCTTAACGGTCCATGTTATCTGCTGAATCTTATTCTTTTCAATAGTACCTATAGTTTTAACTGCCGTGCCGCCCACTACAGACATACCTTTTGGGAGAACAAGTCTTGCATATGAGTTATGAGCATCTGTGCTTCCAACGTTTTCAACATATGCAGTTACAGTAACATTATTATAGATAGGATTGCCGGTTGTCTGATCAACAGCCTTTGACGTTACAATTGAATCGCCGTATACGCTGAGAGAAAGCGGCGGTGCAACATCCTGTGTAAGCTCGCTGAGTCCGTAATATGTTGAATATGTACGTGTTTCGCCCGCACCAAGCTCTTTTTCATACCATGTAATACCGACAGCACTGTCACCGTTATCGCTGTCCTCACTGATTTTGTAATCCCAGCTTTTTGATCTTATAGAGCTCCAGTTACAAAACTGAACCTTATCGGGATTATTTGAAGAATCACCGTCACGAAGGAATGAACCCTGTGAAATAACCTTTGGTGAAGTAAGGCTGTCAAATGCCTGCCAGTACTGAGGAATATTGTCTCCCTCAAACTCTGTTTCTGTTGTAACATCTCCATAGCCTGCAACTCTGAAAGGTGCATGGTCATTAGAACCAAGCTTTGTGTCAAACATAATTCTCAGACCGGTTGTGTGTGCAACCGTATCAGTGTTTGTAAGAATATACTTAATCTCAAGAACGTCCTCTCTGCCGGTAGAAACATTCTTTACAAAAGAGAGCTGCTGTGTTGCCTTTATTTTTCCGTAGTCGGCTGTTTCTGTATGCTTCTTTTCAGCTGCGGAATATTCAGGATCTACGGAAAATCCGTCAGCGCCATATTCGTAATTCTCGCCGTCAACTACTATTGTATCATAAGCAGACCATATATTATCGGGAAAACCGTAAAGAAGCATTGCATCGTCATCAGTGTCTATATCGGGATTTCCGCCTGTTGTACCGAGAACATATTTGCCGTTACTTTTAACATCGACCTCAATATACGCATTACGCATACTTGCACCATCCACAGTAACTGCATTAGGATCGGTTACAGCAGCCCGTGAACTTTCAGCACCTGTTTCGGCCGCACTTACCAACGTGCTGCCAAGTCCTACGCCTGTACCTGCTACCATAGTCATGGTAAGTGCCGTAGATGTAAAAACCTTCAGAAGCTTTTTCAATTCAGAATTCCTCCTCATTTATATAACTGTCATACTGACACAAACGTTTGAAAAGCAGCCTGTCTGCCTCTCTTTGTTCATTATATATTCATATTTTTTAAATGTCAATTATATATTTTTCGCTGTCCTCACCTATTGAAATCCTTATATTTATACCTACAGAAAAAATTATAGAATATATACAAAAGACTGTTATTATCACCTTAAACATATGAAAAAATATATTATATATTTTGATCACATTTTACAAAAACAACATATTTAATTTCTATTTTTAAATATCCATTAGTTTATCTGATGAAAATATTTTTTTATCTTGACAGAAATATTTTTATGATGTTATAATCACACATATCAAAAATGATAAATAAAAACAAGCATAACGACACAAGTAGTACGGGATAGTACGTAAATCTGATCACGGAACATTGCTTTCACGATTAGTTAACATTACCCGTATACCTGTGTTTTTTTATGCCCAAAAGGAGCTTTGATCTATGCCAAAAAATCAATTTCAGAGAATGATATTCGCATTCATAACTGTAGTAATAACAGTGCATGCATTTGTTTTCTACAACATCTATGTACTTAACGGTTCGCTGCTTATGAGCATAACAGGCGAATCAAGCGTATCAGGCGCTATCAGCAAGCAGGGTGGAATTTACATTTTCGGAACTATGGCACCCATTTGGCTTGTAGTGATTGCGGAATTTATATGTGCATATACTCTTGAAATAACTGTCGGAAGCCCTGTGTCATTCAGAATAGCCTCAAAAATGTTTGATGTACGCAAAACCAATCCAATAATATTTGAAACAGCCATAATCACGGTGACAGTTGCCATTATGTGTCCGTCAATGAGCTTTATTGCAGCCATCATCTACTATCCGTTTTACGAGGGCTTTGACATTATCACACTTCTTGCACACTGGTTCAAGCTTGTGTGCTATAACCTCCCGTTTGCATTCTTCTCACAGATTATGTTCATACAGCCTATTGTACGCAGAATATTCAGACTTATTTTTGTTCCACACAAAAAGGCTGTAAGGGTTTCCTCTGAATCCGTTGCAGAATAAAAGAAAATGACCTTCTGTAACAAAATACGTAAATACAGCAGAAAACAACAAAAAGCCGGTGAAGCTTATTGCTCCATCGGCTTTTTATAACGCTGAAATTCATAAGTTATTACAATGTTAATACAACTTCAAAGTCTGTCCACGCAGGCATAAGCTCCCTCATACTTTCTTCAAACTCTTTACGACGACTTTCAGACATAAGTTCAAAGCAATTGAAGGTAATTTTAAGATCAGTTGGTGAAAAAACAAATTCACCAGTAATATTGAAGCTGTCTCTTAGTTTTTCCATTCCTTCATAGTTAAAATCATTGCAGCCGATAGAAAGAGCCTTGAGCAGACGTCTGCGTCTGCCATCAATACTGCTGTTAAAATTAACTCTTCTGAGCATATTTTCTCTGAGGGTTAAACCATATGAATCTGCTGTAGCTGCAAAACATTCTCTTTCAAGCTCGGCAAGCTCCTCAAAAAAAATATCAAGTCCTTCGGCATACGCCATAAGCTCGGCATATAATACAGTTTCCTCTTCAACTTTGTATATACCTGTCTTTTCCAGTATTCCTTTCATAATATCAAATTCAGACATACATCCTCCTCAGCTTATCAGCCCTATGTTTAAAGTACCTAAAACTGCCATAAATGCATTTGGAATCTCTGTATCCTCCATATTTTCAAAGGAATAATCGCTGACACCCTCTGTTTCAAGCAGAGCCTTTCCAAGTGCAGATAAACGTACATTCTCGCCAACAGAAATATCAAGAAAGAACTTTCTTATACATTCCTCGGCATTTGCTCTTACATTACTCCAGTTATAGCCCTTTTCAGGTGCAATATTGACACTCACGTTAACTAATAATGTACTTGTATTTTCAACAAGTATGTCTATTCCTAACGGCTTTGCATTTTCAAGTGCTTCACTTGCTGCAGCAAAGCTTTCAGAAGACGGCGCCTCACCTCTGCCTCCTAATATCACAACAATTCTTCCGGGTTCGGCAGAGGGCCTGTATACATTAGCTGATTGTATACCATCTATTCCTTCAGCAACTGACTCAAAAAAAGCAGCATTAGCACCATTCGGCGTCAACCTGTAGCTTTCCTCTATTCTTTTTCTTAAAGCTTCGTCATCCTCATCATCCGTTCCTCCTGTAAATGAGGACGAATTATTTATGCTGATACCTACAGAAAAATATGTAACTATTGTTTTTATCTTTCCCATACCGATATTATATTTTTTTCCGCTGTGCTCAGCTTCACAGTTTGCCATAAGAACCGTACTTCCTCTTCTTATCGTATATTCTTCGGTCGTAACATAATTCAATGTTCCATCAGCAGTAGTGCATATAGTTCCTGCCGGTACAATGACGTTATATTCAACAGGCATATCAAGCATAAACGCTACGCTTCCCTTTGCCTTTTTTCCTGTCTGTCTTTTCAGTCCCCTCTGCTGTGCATGAAGATCAAGCTGTTTACCAGAAGCAGTGTTCGGAAACATTTGTTTCTTTATCCAATCAATATTTGTACTAAGGGAATAAAGTTCCCCTGCCAGAAGTCTTAACCTTATACCTATATCGCTTGCCTTTTCAGGTGCATAGCCTGAAAGCTCGGTAAATTTATTATTCATTCGTTCAACAAGCTCATCATATGTAATATTCAATTACTCATCCCCCTGATATTAATATCGTAATTTTCTCCATTATACATAACTGAAACACATATCATTCCGTCCTGAGCAGATACCCCCGTCACCTCTGCCTCAGGAAATCGGCTCAATGCTTTTCTTGCCTCTGCTTCAATCTGCTGCATATCATCAACACACTTATAAAGTCCGCTTCCAAGCTCTCTGTCATAAATAAAACTTCCCTTTTTCATTGACAGCATAATATACAGCTTTTGTTTTACTTCTTCATTTCCCGATATAAAGAAGATATTATTGTTTTCATCCTTATCAAAATCACCATTTATACAAAGTGCTGTATCCAACATCATTCCCCCAGTCTGACTCCGTTTACATACACATCACCGACAATATCTATTTTACCGTCTTCCTTAAGATGAATATACGTACTCATGCCGGAATAGATCACAATTTCTCCCGGCTTCAATCCATAATAATTATATATCTGTTTGACACCTATACACATCCGTTCACTATCACCCGAAATAACTACCGCATCGGTTTCTGTTTTAGGAATAGATTCAATTCCCCACGGTGCAACTATAGAAAACTGTCCTGTACCGTTTATTGCCGAGGCAGATATTCTTCTGTCGGCACTGTTATGTATTCTTCCGGCAGTACAGGATTTAGTGATCTGTTTTTTACCCACAAGCTTTTCTGAAAGCTTCATTTCATTCATCCTCCCTTTTCAATCTTGCATATATTTTAGTATGCTCTCCTGACGAATCAAACGAATAATTTATTTCTTTGACAATATAATGCTTTTTATCCCTGCCTATTATAAGTTGTGCACCTATACTGCATAATATACGGCCGCAGCAGTCAGCCGTTATTTGTTCATATTCAGAAAAGCTTTTTTTCATAAGTCTTTTTGCTGTAAGAACAGTTCTGCTTTTACTGTCAATTGAATTGATATATCTTCTGCGCTTTATTCCGAGCTTTTTTGCAGAATTATTTTCTATCTGCATCTCATAACCTCCGCCGGTATAGGTCCTTGCAATCATCTGTGAAATAAGATTTTTGTTTTTCAGGCTTCTTTTTATTGATATTATTCTCTCCGGCTGTAAATAAACAGTTTCATTTATATTGCCTGTTATATCAATTGTTCCGTCGGTATGGATTCTTGGAACTGTACCGATAAATGCATCGCAAAAGCTTTTAAGAACCGTCCATTCGCTCATTCCTTTGCTTACTGTCATTTCTCCGTTAAAAGCTTCATCCGACCCGATAAAATGCTCAAATCCCAAAGGCGAAAAATGTCTTTTCATAAGCAGCGGCATAGACGGTATACAATAGGTCTGAGGCATAGCTTCGTTATCAAGAAGTATGCAGGCAAGGCTTCTTGCATAAACCGTCAGCAGCATACCTTCTGCTGTTTCTTCTGTTACCTGCTCATCAACAAGACCGTAAAAAAGTCTTTCAATTCCATCAAGCATTTCAACACTTTCAATAACCGGTATATTTCCATCAACAGCAAATACGGCCGTAAGTCTGTCGGCAGGCGCTTCTTCAGAGGATACAAAGCTAACCTTAAGAGGCTTTTTCAATTCAGTTATTTTCCCGTTCGTATCCTTAAGAATAAATTTCAGCATAGCACTATTCTCCTTCCGGCTTCAAGCGGTATATCAGGGCGCATAATATCCGGGTTAAGCTCTCTCAGAAGCTCAATATTTTCTCCGCTCATACAAGCATAATCCCACAACGAATGCACACCGTCCGCAAGCACATATGCAAGCTCCTCAGGATCATTATTTTCTCTGCTTTCTGTAAAGCTGAAGCTGTATTTTATCACACCCTCAAGATCACTGCCAAGCATTTCCAGTTCCGTAAAATATGCGAATACAGGTTTTTGAGACGGAACATAAAGTATTTCCCGATTATTTCTTTCAAGCATTGTTCTGAGTTTTTCAAAATCACTTAATGCATTTTCTCCGTAGAATTCTCCCTCTCCGCTTATAAGTCTGACATTTTTTCCCGTGTCACATACAAAGTCTTCACCATATGGAACGCTTCTTTTCGATACCTTTCTTTTATGGCTGATTTTTATAAGATAAGGATTCACAGGGAAAATAAAATTTCCAAAGCTCATTTTTCCATTACAATTCATTGATCTCCTCCTCCGCCTCAAGAATCCTTTCATATCTTAATGCGTCATAACTTATGATCTCCGAAATATCTGTAAGCTCCTGCATTTCAGTTGCATAAAAGTTTTTTTGTTTTCTTATTTTCTCAACATCTTCAAGCTCCCTCATTAACTTCCTCCGTCCTCATTTTCAGTGCAGTTATGCTTATATGTTCACGAAAACTTTCCCTGTCGGCAACAGCCTTAAAATCATCCCACAAGCAGCCCTCAAGTATAATTTTCATACCATCAATTTCCACCTCTGCACTAAAATAATCAAGATCATAATAATTACAGTTTTCAAACGGCTGTCTGAATCTTACTCCCACCAGATTGAGCTTATATTCTCTTCTGCCCTCAATATGTGCCACATCACCGCTGCAAAAACAAGTTCTTACCCTGTGAATATCAGAGATTCTGTGCAGTATGGCACTTTCGGCTTGAAGCAGCCTTCTGCCGTTTATTGATATACACACATCTCTTCCGCTGACCAATATCTTCTTATCCACACTTCACACTCCGCTTCCGATCTCAATACTCTGTTCTCCCAACGAAAACCTCATTATTACTTTATATGCAAAATTCAGTTTATCGTACATAAATTTCTCAATGCTTACCGTACTTATCAATTTTCCGACATCAGCATCAAGTACGGCCGAGCATATTTTTGCAGCACATTTTTCTGCAAAAGACCCTCCCTTTTTTTCATCAACAGAAACACTGACAATAATTCTCTCGCTGCCCGTTATCTCATTATCATAACCAAGCAAAAACGAAAGCTTTTCAGTTTTTTCAACGCCTATACAAACCAGAGGCTTTTCTATAGGATAGCTGATCTCTCCTGAATCATAGCTTTTAACTATCTCAAAGTTATCAAGCTCACTGTTGTTTTTCAGTTCGGTTATAATTTCATCCACAAAATCACCTGTCACAGCCTCAATCTCCTTTCACCCTTCTTACACACACTCTTGCATAATCACCAAGTCTACAGCAATAATTATCCTTCCAGATAATCACATACTTGTTTTTTCCCTCAAAAACCAGATCACCATATTTTGAATTTTCAACAAGACTTACGGCACAGAACATTATGTATCTTTCAGGATCGCTTCTTCCGTTGGCAGCAGTTTCCACATTACCCCATTGCTTATGTCTGTATCTTATCGGATACAATACTGCAATGCCTTTAACAAGTCCTTCACTTCCCTCAACCAATACCTTTGTACCTATTCTTTCAATAGCCTTTTCAAATCCTCTGCTCATTTCTCATATCCTTTCAAACACAAAATCCTTATCCTCCGCAATATCACTTATATCAGCAAGTGCTTCTTTAAGAATTTTTTCAGCATATTCAAGCTTTTTTTCAGGACTTTTAAGCGAGATTTCACCTATTGTAATATTTCCTCCGCCCTCATCCGTAAACGATAAAAGCACATATCTGTAATAAGCCAGAGCCGCAGCCGCATATTCAGTTCTGCTGTTGTCATTTTCCTTTGCTGTTTCTCTGAGCCTTGACGAAATATTCTCTTCAGCCATCTCGCATAAAAAACGATATTCCGTAACTGAATCCTCGTCTATTCCTGCAAAGCTGCCAAACAACCGCATTATATTTTCAATATTCAAATATTAAGCCTCCTTTTTAAGGTTTTATAACAGGCGTAAATTTTTTTACATTTCCTGAACTCATTTTCCCTGTTTATGCTTTCGGAATCAGGCACGGCAGTACACAAACATTTTCCGCCGTGCCGGTCAACCGAATTAAATATTATTCATATAAAAATGAATGTCACACCACATCAGCAGGCAAGAACCTTTGAAGCACCATTAAAGATTTTTGCAAAACCTGCCGTACAGCTTATAGAAGCACGTTCAAGCTGACGGTCAATAAGCTTATCAGAATCCATTGTGATACCGCCTGACTGTACCATTTCAAGTGCACAGCCCTTGTCAAGACCGATGATCTTTGAAGAAACCATTGAAGGTATATGCAGAAGCTTTGCTCCCATAGGTGTTATCATTTTTCCTGTACCCTGGAACGTAAGTCCTGCCTGTGCATCCTTCATTTCAGTAAGTGCAAGAAGTTTTTTCATAACATCAGTAGGTGCAAGCATAGTGTTAAGCTCATAAGGAGTAAGCTTACCCCAAAGATTCAAAAGATCGTCATATGTAACAGTACCGCTTGAAGCAACATTTACAGTTTCCGCAGCATTGTTATTGCCGTCACCGCTGATGAGTACATTTACCGCATCCTTAAGCTGCTCTCTGGCTATATATGCACCTATCTGTCTGAGAGTAACGGTAAACAGATCAAGTCTCTGATACTTTATTGCCTCATATGATGCAACAAGCATTCTGCCTCTTTTTATAAGCTTAACAAGATTTTCGTTTGTTCTTACACTTGTCTGAGGAAGTACAGCTCCCTCTGCTACAGGCTTAAGCGACTTCTCATCGTCTGTTGGGGATGATACCACCGAACGATAATCCATACCGTCTATCACAGTTTTTGAAGCTATAATATCCGAAAGATAATCGGCATTCTCCATTCCCTGTCTTACGGCTCTTGATACATATTCAGGAAACAGTGCGGCGGAGTTAGAGGTTTCAAAAAACTTCTGAACGCTGTCTGAATATGCACCACCAACCTTAATATCATATCTTTTCAGCTGTCTCTGAAACGCATCCAGACCTTCAAGCACCGTACCCTTATAGTTTTCCGACGGATCAAGTCCCTCAAGAACCTCAGTAAGAGTTTTTCCTCCATTATACATACCCTTTTCCAGCTTAATTGAATCATAAAATGCCATAGCTTAATTCCTCCTTGTTAAAATCAAAGTATAAATCCCACTGTATTTGCCGTTGAATCAACATCAACTACAAGATACTCTCTGCCGTTTGTTGCGTCAGCCTTAACCTTGCCGCCTGTTGCAGCCGCAAGCTTTGTATATCCGACTGAAATACTTCCTGTACTTGGAACAACCACATAGCCCTTGAGCTGAACTGCTGCATATCCATTCCTTACACTAGTGCATATACCGCAAAAGCTGCCGCTTGTCACCACACTCACCTTACCGTTTGCTGTAATAGAAACAGGTACACCTGCTGTCACTCCGCTTTCTGCTTCAAAAGTCATTACACCCTCATCATAACCATTAAAAGATACATTCATATTAATTTCCTCCTTAAATATTTTTGTAAAGTGTATTATTATTGCTTATACCGCTCTGCTTAAAAAGCTGCGGCTTCATCGGCAAAATATCCTCTGCCTTTATTTCAAGAGCTTTTTTCAGCTCGTCAAGCTGTCTTACAGAAAGCTCCTCCGTAATGTGTGCAAGAGTTTCTCTTCCAAGCTGAGGCAGAGCAACTGCCGCAAGTCCTTTGACCTCCTTTATAAGCACATCACGGTAATACTCACCCTCAGCAGCTTTCTTTTCAAGCATACCGAATTTTTTTACAAGCTCCTGCATTTCCTCTGCAGTGAAACTTTGCTCCTGATTACTGAAAAGCTTCTTTTCAATATCCATAATATTTTCTCCTTTCTTCGCTGACATTTTAATATCATCTGTTCTGTAGTTTTTCACAACACCTGCTGCTCTCTGAGCAGGAATTGCAACAAACGACCATTCATAAGCATCCGTAGGTTCATCAAGTGTTGCATAGCACATCTTACCGGAATATTTCCTGCCCTTGATATGTTCACACACGGATATATCCTTTCCGCAAATCGAACATATTCTTTTTTTTACAGAACAGCCTACACTAACCTCTTTTTTTATACCGCTGTCAAGGGCAAGAATAAGTTCACTGCTTTTTTCTCCTCTCGGAATATAAGCTCTGGCATAAACCCTTTTATAAAGTCTTCCGTCAGCGGTTGTTTTACCCTCAACCGCCTCGGTTCTACACATAAAAATACGTGCTGTCTGATTCCTGCTGCTCGGCTCGTGATCGGCAATTCCGGTTACACCAACAAAAAGCTCAGCAAGCTTTTCAAGTGCGTCATCCGAAAATTTCTCACCATCCCTGTCAATGTCGTTATCGCACAATACAACAGGAAAAACATAAACCTCATCTTCGTTCAGTTCTCTTCTTGTAAACTTATTGATCAGTTCAAGCTCACCGTCAAGCGGCTTTCCGCAGATTTCTTCCATATCTTCATTCCTTTCCGTCAATGCTTTTTTCCAGTGAAGCCGCCTGTGCATTTAAAAGTTTTGCCCTTGCAAGTTCCACCTCATCCTGTAAATTGATATTGTTCCAAACTATCTCATAATCGCATATTTCCCCTCCAAGCTTAAAATAAATATCGCATATACGTCTGATACATCCGTCAAGACACTTTCTGTAATATTCAAGCTCGCTTGTCAGAATATCTGCCTGCTGACTTGACATTCTTTCCGTACTCGACCACGAAAGCCCAAGAAGAAACGGCGGTATAGAAAGTTTTGCAACAATCTGCTCCAGCAGCTGTCTTACAGGCACCTGACTGTCAGGGATCTGATTATCTGCACCTATTACCTTAATGCTTACATCGCCGACTGAAACAAAATCCCTGGGCTCACTACTCTGCATAGCCTTGCTCCATTCTGAGGCTATTTGCCTTGCTCTTTCCTTAGAGAAGCTTCTGTCTCCTTCACCGGGCTTATATGAAACAGCAAACCTGACATTACCTATCCTGTCCCAGTTAGTTTCCGTTGCCTGAAATATCTTAAGCAGTATATCCCCCACAAACGGAAGCCCCTTAAGAATTGATGTACCATAAATTTCACCCGGTTCATTCATAATTGTGCTGCACATTACAAGTGCAGGATACTTTACAGGTATTCTCTCCCCTCCCTGACTGTAGGAGTACACTATCAACTCAAGCGGATTATCCTCAGCACTAAGCTCTACATCATCAAGAGAAGCATTATAAAGTGCTGCAATATTTTTTCCGCTCCTGTCAGGAACAATCTCACCAACAGCCGTACCATAAGTAAGCAACTGTTCAAGATATATACCAAGAAAATTTTCTATTCCCACTCCGCAGCTGTTCACCCTGATATTCCTTAAAAAATCATTGATATTATTTTCAGCTTCCTTATCTTCACAGCATATTTTAAAGCTGCCGGTCAGACGAACAAGCTTACAAACAGCCGCATCTATTATCGGTACTGATTCCCTCAAGGTTTTATAAAGCTGTCTTTGAACACTGTCAGAGCCGCTGCTTCCAATTGCAGACAGCAAACCTCCTGCATTTCTCGGTGCCGTCTGAACTGAAAAGCTTTCATCTTTTTTCTTTCTTCCAAAAATCATCACTCATCTCCACTCTCCAAATTAAGTTTATGTCCGATTATCTGCTCAGTGCATACACAAAAAATTCATCATCTCCGGCATTAAGAACGGTAGTAACAAAATATCTCATATCATCCATAGCGTGATCATTCTCTTTAACCGGTGAATCTTTTCCTCCGCTTTCCCAGCGGTATAAGCCAAGCTCCTGAATACAATCGCTGCACGGTCTGCATATCCTGATACGTCCGTCTTTCAATGCAGAGCTTGTCTGTCGTATTCCGTCAAGCACATTATTTTTTGCAGGTACAACACGGTATTTTCCGTGGCGCCTGATAACCTCAATAAAGCTTGCAGCAGAAGGATCAACTACAATCTTCGTAATCTCTCTGTCACCAATAAGCTCACATAAACCGGAATAATGCTCCTCATCCGTTCTTGATGAGCCTTCTCTTTTTGAGCTGTAGTAATATTCATCTATCCTGTACCAACAGCCGTTAAAAAGCCCCCACAATCCGAAAGACGCAGGATTGACAGTACCGTAGTCACAAGATACAGCATATTCCTCAAACTCAACATCCGGAACATCATAAAGCATTTTGTCGTCCGACATAAACGGATATACAAGGCCTTCGCTTGCCGTCCATTTTCCAAGAACGAACCTGTCATAGAAGCTGCCTGAATAAAGCTTTTTATAACGGTCAAGCATTTTCCTTGACAAAGAAGGATTATCCTCCATTACAAAATGAAGATAATATATATTTTTTTCCTTTGTTTTTTTTACCCATTCTCTGCAAAACCAATGCTGAGGATATTCCGGATTACAGTTAAACCATAGCTTAGATCCTTCAACCGAACACCTTGCAAGTGCCTGCTCTACAAATGACCTTGGCATAAGTGCCGCTTCA
Source organism: uncultured Ruminococcus sp. (assembly GCA_902786345.1). Lineage (GTDB taxonomy): Bacteria > Bacillota > Clostridia > Oscillospirales > Acutalibacteraceae > UBA1213. The sequence goes on from CADACB010000005.1 coordinate 66,463, forward strand.
TCAAACAATACACCACAAAGTGTAATACCCTGTATCAGCGCCGCCGAGCTTTCATCACGACCTCCGAAAAGATAAAACACATTCTTTTTACCGCCGCAGCTTACAATGAATATATTTGTTGAAAGCTTCTCTTCAACCTCAAATCCAAGCTCGCGCAGGATATTCAACAGCGGACTTGCAACATTACGCTTCACCGAGCGTATTGTCTTGCCGCAAATTGCAAAGCTTCCTCCGTTAAATGCATACATTGCCCAACTCACAAACGACACACTCATACACAGGGTCTTTCCACTTCTAACAGCACCATCGCATATTATACCGTCATACTCTGAGCTTTCTCTATTTGGTGACCACCAGCTCAAAACATCAAGCTGTTTTTTGGAAAATGACTTAAAGCTCATTCTTCCGCCTGCCCTTCATTTAGCTCCCTGCCCTGAATATCCCTGATCCCTCCTATAACAGCCCTATAAAAATCTGCTATTCCGTGCTGATCTCCTGTGCTGAACCCTTCGAGCTTTTCGAGTGCTTTGAGCCTGTCAAAAAATTTAATCTCCAAAGCACCATCCTTCGGGCGTTTTATTTCAGCAACATTAAACAAACTGCATCCCCTTTCCAGTTCAGCAAGCGGGTCTTCCGAAAATAAAAGTCTTACTGCACCATCAACACTTCCAAATGCCAGACGCTCATAGCCTGAAACTGCATTTCTGACTAAACGATCAGATCTCATTTTATATAGATCTTCAATTTCCTTTAAGATGGCATCCCTTGATAATAACGAAAGTCCGGCTTTTTCAGGCTGACTATATCCTGCATGAGCAGCTGCTTCAAAGGCATTTCCGTAGTGCAGATAAAAAATACAAAAATTTTTTTCTCTTACACTCAGTCCGTCTTTTTTTTCTTTCATTCTAAAACCTCCTTTCACTAACCCCTCCAAAACGCAAAAAATTCGACCTCCAGAGGTCGAATTTCTGAAAAATTTTTTTTTTTTTTTAAAAAAGCTGCCGCACTTTGTTTAGTACGACAGCTTTTTTATGCTTATTAAATATCATAATCAGAGATTATTAAGTGCCTGTTCTATGTCCGCAATTATATCGTCAACATTTTCAATACCGACGGACATTCTTATAAGGTTAGGTTTAACACCACATGCCTCAAGCTGCTCATCATTCATCTGTCTGTGAGTTGTGCTTGCAGGATGGAGGGCACATGTACGAACATCTGCTACATGAATTACAAGCTTTGCAAGCTTAAGATTATCCATAAATTTCATTGCCTGCTCTCTTCCGCCCTTTACGCCGAATGAGATAACTCCACACGTTCCCTTAGGCATAAGCTTTTTACAAAGCTCATAGTATTTGCTGCTTTCAAGTCCGGGGAAATTCACCCAATCAATCTTGTCATTTGACTCAAGATATTTTGCAACTGTAAGCGCATTTGAGCAATGACGTTCCATACGCAGTGCGAGAGTGTCAAGTCCAAGGCTAAGAAGAAAAGCGTTCTGGGGACTTTGCTGAGGACCATAATCTCTCATAAGATGTGTAACAGCCTTTGTAATGTAAGCAGCCTTGCCGAATTTTTCGCTGTATATAACCCCGTGATATGATTCATCAGGCTCTGTAAATGCCGGAAATTTACCGTTTGTCCAGTCAAAGTTGCCGCTGTCAACTATAACGCCGCCGAGTGCAACTGCGTGACCGTCCATATATTTTGAGGTAGAGTGTGTTACAATGTCTGCACCCCACTCAAACGGTCTGAAATTAACAGGTGTCGGGAACGTATTATCAACTATAAGAGGTACTCCGTGTGCGTGAGCAAGCTTTGCATAAAGCTCTACATCTGCAACATCAAGTGACGGATTGGATACACTTTCTACAAAAACAGCCTTTGTATTATCCTTGAACGCAGCATTTATGTCATCCTCAGAAGCATCCGGATTAACAAAGGTAAAGTCTATCCCAAGCTCGCGAAGCGACTTGTTGAAAAGATTGAAAGTTCCTCCGTATATGGCACTTGCACATACAACATGGTCGCCGGAATGACAGATGTTAGTTACAGAAAGCATTGAAGCTGCCTGACCTGAGGCTGTAAGCATTGCACCTACACCGCCTTCAAGCTCGGCAATCTTTGCAGCTACAGTGCTGAGCGTAGGATTTGTAAGACGGGTATAGAAAAATCCATCTTCCTCCAGATCAAAAAGCTTTCCGAGAGTTGCAGCGGAATCATACTTAAAAGTTGTGCTTTGAACGATAGGTACAACTCTTGCCTCACCGTTTTTCGGATCATAGCCTGCTTGTACACATTTGGTGTCAATATGGTATGCCATTTTCATTTCTCCTTTATCTCGTTATAAATTTTTATAATATCAGCCGATACCTCCGGTATTGTGCGTGATGCATCGACGATCTTTATGTTTTCAGTATCCGCAAGAAGTCTGAATACCTCAAAAAACCTGTTTCTGACCTCCTGCTGTTTAGTTTTATTCTCATATATTTCACGTTCAAGTCTGTTGTCTGAAATACGCTTATCGCTTGTTTCGGGATCTACATCAAGAAATATGCAAAGATCCGGCTTTGCAATTTCACTGCATTCAAGATTCATATTCATAACCCATTCAAGCTCAGCATCAATTCCCTGATAAGCAAAGGATGAATAATAATATCTGTCACATACAACATCTATTCCCTTATCAAGAAACTGCTTAATACCGTTTATAGGATTGACGTTATGAAATATCCTGTCCGCAAGGAACATTGCCGAAAGCTCATATGCATCACGTCTTACAAATCCTCCCAAGGCATCACGAAGCATACCTCCCGTTGAAGTGTTTGTAGGCTCGGCAGTCTTATACACATTTCTGCCCTGTCTTTTCATCTCACTTACAAGCAGTTCAATTTGCGTGCCTTTTCCTGATCCGTCTGTACCCTCAAAAACAATAAACCTTCCTTTTCTTATTTTACACATAACATTATTCTCCGTTGTCAATAATACAATACCATTCTACTACAACACAGTCAATTTTACAACATCATTTTCAGCCGCGTGATTACACCTTGCGGTAATACGGGCAGATGTTTTCGTAATGTCCATCCTTCATCCTGAAACCGTCAGGAATGACGCCAAGCTGTATAAAACCAAGTCTTTCATAGAGATGTCTTGCGTGGATATTGCTTTCTACAACAGCATTGAATTGCAGAATTAAAAAACCTTTTTCCTTTGCTTTTTTAAGACAGTCAAGAACCAGCATTTCTCCTATATGCTGCCCCCGGCAGGCTGAGTTTACTGCATAGCTTGCATTTGCAATGTGTCCGCAGCGTCCAACATTATTTGGATGAAGAATATATAGACCAACAAGCTTTCCGTCTTCATTTTGTGCAACTCCGGTATAACTTTGAGATGAAAAAAATTCTTCCCCTGTCTGAGTGTTGAGAGGTTCTTCCTGTGGGAAAGCTATTCCGTCTTCAACAACTTCATTCCATATTTTGAGCATTTCAGGAATATCATTTTGTTCATAAGCCCTTATTATCATACTATTACTTCCTCTTATTTTTATAAATTTGTGGTTTGTTTTTAACAGTTATAGCATATTTGTTTTTTGAAAGCCTTTATCTGCGAGGAGTAAAGCTTGAACTTTAGTTCAAACAAAACAGTATATGTCACTTGTTTCGGAGAAAAAGTGACTTCCATACGGCGATAGTGTTTGAGTTTACAAGCAACTTTTCTATATTTATCCCTGCCGGACAAATATCCCGACACGCAAGTGACTTTCCACAGCCATTATATATATGCTTGCTGTATTCTTTTTTCAGAGCAGTTTTTTTCTTATCGTTAAGCTCGTCCAGAATTCTTGCAGATGGTACCATTGCTGCCATTCCGAAAAAATCACCCTCTGTATAAAAATTCGGACATATCTCCAGGCAGCAGCCGCATTGCAGACAACGCGAGGCTTCATAGAGTATATCGTTTCTTTTTTCGTCGGCATAAGCTTCATCTGTAAGCCACGCATTTATTTCTTTCAAATTTTCATATAATATACCTCTGTCAATCATAAGATCGGCTATAACAGGAAATTTTTTCAATGGCTGTATTGTTATTTCACTGCCAAGATTTATGAGACGTGCGTCACACGCAAGGCAAGGTCTTCCGTTTATTACCATAGCACATGCTCCGCATTTTTTTTGAAGGCAGCTGCATTCCCACCTTATTTTATCGCACCGTTTTCCTTCGGAATCATACAGCTCATCCTGAGAATTAAGCATTGAAAGAACTGCTGCGACAGTGGTATTATCTGTATCTGCTTCAACAAAGAAGCTTTGTATGTATGGCTTGTCGGTTTTGCTTTTTTGTCGTTGTATTATAAGCTTATACTTCATTGGCATTTCCTCGCATTTCCGGAATATCTCTGAGTGTTATTTCAATGTTGTTTCCATTTAATGAAGCAATGCTTGTTTTGAGGAATTTTTCGTCATTTTTTTCTGGGTAATCCTCTCTTGTGTGTGAGCCCCGGCTTTCACGGCGATTCAATGCTGATAACAACATTGCTCTTGCAAGAACCAGTCTTTTCTTATGCCTTTCGCTCAGTGTTCTGCGTTCGCAAAGGTTGCTGAGAGTATCATAGGCTGAGCTTAGTTTCTTTTCATTCCTGAATATGCCAAGTGCATTTTTCAGGATCTCCGCAGTATGTTTGTCTATAGTATAATCCTGATCGTTTATGTATGAGCTACAGGTGTTTTGTATTTTGTCTGTAATAGCAAAGCAGCCTTCGTTGATAAGCTCAGCGGCACTTTCGGCAGCTTTTTTTCCTCCGTAGAGTGCACCAAGCATTGAATTTCCGCCAAGTCTGTTTGCTCCGTGATACTGACATGCACACTCGCCTGCAGCATATAATCCTTTTATGTTTGTTCTGTGTTTTTTATCAACATTGATACCACCCATAAAATAGTGTATACCGGGGGATACCTCAACAGGCTCCTTCATTGGATCTGTGTTAAGAAAATCAATACATTCATCTCTGAGATCGGAAAGCTTGTTTTTCCAGCTTTCTTCATCAATAACAGTCATATCAAGATAAACTCTGCCGCAGCCGTTTTTCAGCTGTTTTGCTTTAGCTATTTCTCTTGAAACAACATCCCTTGGCATAAGGTTGCCAAGCTCCGGATATTTTTCCTCCATAAAATAGCTTCGTTTGTTGTTTATGACAGTAAAAAGCCGTCCGCCTTCACCTCTTGCAGCTTCGCTTATAAGGCAACGCTTTTGAGGGATGGAGATGGTTGTAGGATGATATTGTATAAACTCAAGATTAGCAAGCTCTGCACCTTTGTAAAATGCTTCTGCTGTAACATCGCCTGTATTTATGGTTGTGCCTGTTGTCATTCCGGAAAATAACGAGTTCATACCTCCGGTACAGAGTATAGTTTGTCCGTCAAGATCAATAGCAGCGTTTGTATAAATATCAATAATGCTTATGCCTCTGCATATGCCGTTATCTATATGCAGGGAACAAAGCTCATGATGAGGGTATCTTTGAATAAGACCTGATACTTCATATTTTCTTGCCTCATCAATCAGTGCACTCATAAGTATCTTTCCGGTGCTGCTTTTTGCATAGGCAGTTCTTTTTTTCTTCTGACCGCCAAAATTACGCAGTATAGGCTGTTTATCCTTAATACGAAGCGCAGCGCCAATAGAGCACAAATGCTTTACAATATCAGGGGCATTGATGCATAGTTCATAAACCGCATTGGGATCGGCAAGATAAACACCGCCCTTCATTGTGTCCTGAAAATGCTGTATAGGGTCGTCATTTTCACCCATTGTATCAAGTGCGGCGTTTATACCGCCCTCTGCCATAACCGATTGTGCTCTTTCTGATGAAGCAGCCGAGATAAGTCTGCATTCATAATTTTTTTCTGCAAGAGTGATTGCAGCTGAAATGCCTGCAAGTCCTGCACCAATTATATTTATCTTATTCATACAGCCATCCACCTTATGTAATAAACAATAAAACCTATAGTTGCGGCAAGCAGTAATATGCTGCACCAGAAGATAATATCTCCTGCTTTAGGTCTGAGGTTTTTAATACCGAACGAAATAAGAACAGGCTTGACATTGCTTATAACGTGAAGTGTCAAAGATAAAACAAAAAGTATTTGTGTTATAAGTCTGAATTCATCAAAAACAGGAAGTCTTAAACCATTGTCAGAGCTTGTCATTAATGCAGACATATGAAATATTATAAGTATCATAACAAGAAATCCGCTGATACGTCTTGCCCAGAACAAAAGATTATTTCTGAAATAAGCTGCTCCGCTTTTATGTATGGTTCTGAGAGTTTGTATTGTAAGAATTATTCCTATAACAGCGTGCAGGCTGGCAAGGACAAGGGTAATATATGCAATGGTTTTATTGTTTGCTGAGTCTGCACCAAGCATATTCATTGTGCCAAGAATACCGTGTACAAAAAGCATTATCATTACTAAAGCACTGAGCACTGCATTTATTTTTCTCATATCATTCACCGCTTACATAAACTATCCTTATATTGTCGGGCATTTTTCTGTTATATACAGAAAACACCTCGGCAAACTCACGCGACATAACTATGACATCAAATTTAGAATGGTCTGCCTTTGACACCATCATAAGACCGTTGATTTTAGTGATTGTCATCTGATTTTCAGGAAGTCTTGCCTTACATATATCTGCAAATTCATTTCCTGAATTGTCGCCTGTTGCAACAAGGCACGAAATGTCGTCAAAAATCAAGGGACTTTCTCCTTTGAAAAAGGCTGCCCAGTCTTCTGTAGTGCCTTTTTTTTTATGCATATCGCTGTTTATCAGTATGACATATTCACCTGATACGGCTTCCGAGCTTATCATAGTTGCACCCGATATAGCATCTGTATTTCCGGACCTGAATACAAGAGGAAAAAGATATATATATATTGGTATTCCGAATATTACAGCAAGTCCTGTGATTTTGATTATTAAGTGTTTTAAGAAATTCATAATGTGCATTCACTTTCTAATGTGTATTTTCTTGATAAAACAGATCATCGTGATTATTGCTTTAAAGTTAAATAATTATTTGTACAGTATTACTTTTTATGTTTCAATGTATGTTATTATATCATATTTTTCTCTGTATGTAACATATTTTTAAAAAATTTACTGATTCTTGTCTTGCTCGATTTTAAAGTTTGCCAGTATTACCACAAGGTTACTTGACACAAAACCTTACGCGTTCACTTAATCATAATCAACAAACACTGAACTCCTTTTAAACATCCATATCATACATCGGTCTAAAACTTTAACAATACTAAAAAACCGGGCAATCCTAAAAAAATGGATACCCGGTTTTATTTATTATTTCGATATAAAATTTCCGTATGACACAATTCATCTATATAAATCATAGGATTTGTTGTGACGAGAATATGAAATAACAATTATCATTTATCGGATACAAGCTCAAAGCGAGGAATACGTTTTCCATCAACATCAACATACTGATAGAAAATTGCAGACGGTCTTGCCCAAATCTTACCTTCATCGCCTGTTTCCTTGTATATAACAAGCTCTTCAGAGGTTTCACTATCTTTAGCAAGGCAGATAAACTCATATTCACCGCCCTTGAAATGACGGTATATTCCCGGTTTGCCAATCTCAGGTAAAGGCTTAACGTCATCGCTCTGAACAGACTCACTGTATTCCTCCGGTTTTTCAACTGCAACTGCAGTATCTGCTGAATCGGGATACTCGGGTGCGTCTCCGTTAGTAAGAACAAGCACTCTTGTTCCGTGAGCAGGAATATGAATATTTACATAATTGCCGTTAACATCATAGGCTGTCTTACCGTCATAGACATCATAAAGTTTTGAGCCACCATCAGTATTAAATCCAAGATTAAAATCGCTTCCTGAAAGATTCAATGCAATATATACAGTCTCATCCTCAAACTTACGCTTGAAAACAAGCTGCTCGTTTCTTATAACGGTATTTTCAAAGCTGCCATATTTCAAAGCCTTATATTTTCTTCTTATCGCACCCAGACGGCATACATGACGATAAAGCTCATTATCCTCAATATCGCTCACATTAACACACGGACGAAGCGGATAATCGTGGTCTGTATTATTTTTCTGTCCCTTTATACCCCACTCACTTCCGTAATAAACAGCAGGTACACCGGGCATAAAATATTCAACCGTATAGCAATTCTTTATATTATCAAACTCTCTTACTGTGCTGCCAATACGATTAACATCGTGATTATCCACAAAGTTATAAGTATAGATATTATGGTAAATTCCGCCGTTTGCAAACTGACGATTGAGTGAGTGTGCAATTTCAAAATAATTATGGTCGTTATGTGACGAATAAATTCCTTTATAGCACTCATAGTTAGTGCATGAATCAAGCAAATCAGGATTAGCAAGTCTTGCATAGTCACCGTGTATAATCTCACCCATAAGCCAGAACTCGGGATCCTTGCTCTTGCAGAAATGCTTAAGTTCACGCAGGAAATCCTGATCCATACAATACGCAACATCAAGACGCAGACCGTCTATTTTAAATTTTTCCATCCACATTGAAACTGCATCAAATATATGCTTCTTTACATCGGGATGTCTAAGATTAAGCTTTACAAGATCATAGTTGCCTTCCCAGCCCTCATACCAGAACGGATCTCCCCACGGACTGTTTCCGCCGAAGTTCAGATTCTGAAACCACGAACAATATGGTGAACCCTGTTTTTTCTCCTGAATATCCTTAAATGCCCAGAAGCCTCTTCCGACGTGATTGAACACACCATCAAGAACAACTCTTATTCCATTCTGATGAAGAGCATCACAGATTTTTGCAAAGCTCTCGTTATCACCCAGACGATTGTCTATATTATAGTAATCATTGGTATCATATCCGTGTGTAGTAGACATAAACACAGGACCAAAATAAACTGCATTAACGTGCATTTCCTTGAGATGAGGAATAAAATCAACAACTTTGTCAAGGCGATATTCCTTAACACCGTCATTGATTCTCGGTGCACCGCAGAAGCCCAGCGGATAGATGTGATAAAAAACTGATTCATTAACCCAATACATAATAAAATTCTTTCCTTTCGGTGCGGTCAATCTGACTGCTGTTTTTAAGACTTGATTAGTATAGCATATTTTTACATACAATGCAAGTCTTTTTATTGTTTTTTTGTTTAAAGTTACCTATTGTTTATTTTTCTCTATCCAACAATTTTTTGTGTAAATACACAATTGACAAAAATATATTATGTTTTATAAAATATAATTAAATCAAATCTCAGAAAGCGGTATCATTATGAAAAAAATATCGGCATTATTTATGTCTGTTGTAATAGCGGCATTAAGCTTGTCGGCGTGTTCAGGCGAAGCTCAGAATTCCTATGTGACAGCTACATCAGATAACACTGTATCATCCGTAACCACAGAGAATGTATCAGAAAGTAATGAAATCAATTCAAGCAATTCAAAATCATCAACCACTGAAATCACAACCGAAAACAGCACAAAAGCTTCCTCTTCTGAAAGCAAAACAGAAAGCAGTGCAAAAGCTTCCTCCCCTGAAAGCAAAACAGAAAGCAGTGCAAAAGCTTCCTCCCCTGAAAGCAAAACTGAAAGCAGCATAAAAGCTTCTTCTGACAGCAAGACCGAAAACAGCACAAAGACTTCTGCTGCTGAAAACAAGACCGAAAACAGCACAAAGACTTCTGCTGACGAAAGCTCCCGTATAAAGGAAAGTAATACTTCCTCTCAAACTTCTGAAAATACATCTTCGTCAGAAGATTCAAACATTAAAACAGACACATCAGTTAACTCTATCAGCGATATAAATCTTTATAATAAACTGTTTGATATTAATAACAAGATAAATGTAGAGATAAAAATATCACAAGCCGAGCTTAATAAGCTTCAAAATGATTATAACACTTATCAGGCAAAACGCTCAAAGTCACCAATTTACAGAATGGCTGACGTTGTCATAACAATAGATAACAAAAGCTATGAGATAAAAGAAGTTGGCATAAGACTTAAGGGTAATATGTCACTGTCACCTGTTTATGACGACAACGGTAATCTGAATATTTCACATTATAAGCTTAGCTTCAATGAAACATTTGATGATAAACAATACTATGGAAACGACGCAAAAGTATGGGCAAGCAAAGATGAACGGAAGGCTCGAAAAAACCGCCGTTTTGCAACACTCAAAAAACTTGATGTCAAATGGAACAGCGTTTATGATAACACTCATATCAGAGAATATTATGCAGCGGAAATGTTCAGACAAAGCGGTGTACTCGTACAACGGCAAAACCTTAGTCAGCTCACCTTCAACGGCAGCAACTATGGTGTTGTAAAGCTTTATGAGCCTGTTGACGAAATCTTTCTCGAAAAAAATCTTCCCGAATCCGCACTCGGCGGTGATCTTTATAAATGCGGCTGGACAATGAAGCCGTGCAATTATAAAAAGAACGAGGTTACATATGGTGTTTCCGATAAGGATAAAGGAACAAAATACAACTTTGATTTAAAAACTAACGAGAAAACGTCAACTCATAAGGATTTAAAAAATCTGCTTGATGTTCTCTCCTCAAACCCGACCCCACAAAAGCTTGAACAGGTAACAGACACCAACTATCTTGCCAAGTTCCTTGCTGCCAGCTATTTTGCAGGCGATCCCGATGATATACGAAACAACTATAACAATCACTATGTTTATTTCCGCAAGGACAACGGAAAGGCATTTTTTATTGTATATGACAACGACCGTACCCTCGGCATAACCTACGGCTATAATCCTGACGGCGCCGGAATGACTTCACAGTCACCCTATTCAAATATGGCAGCAGGTGCACATCAGAATCAGGCTAATCCTCTAATAAAAACCGCTATACTCACAAACGGAAATATAAAGGATAAATTCACCTCAGAACTTAAAAAAATAGCATCATATCCGCTTTGGCAGGAAAGCAGCTTCAATTCCGTATATGAAACTGCAAGGTCACATTACGAAAGCGTTGTTGTTCCTTCCGTAAGCTTTGCTAATGTAAAGAAGGATTTCAAATTCAGTCTTGAAGGAAAAGCATCCAAAGGCGACCGCTTTAATATGTCGTTCTCTGATTATGCAAAAAAAATTATGATTACCTACAAAAATAACGTAAAATAATTTATATAGACAGGAGAATAAAATATGAAAAAAATTTCGTTTACGGCGGCTTCGGTATTTTTATCAATTCTGATTTCAACGACATTCTCAGCATGCAGCAGCCAACCTGACATTCAGACAAATTCAACAGAGAGCAGTCAGGCAGTTAGTCTGAGTGAAAACGAGAAATTGTTTGTGGGAACATGGAAGCTTACAACAGATAAAGATACTGTTCCTTCTGATGAAGTATCTTTATATGAAGGTCAGACTGTCATTTTAGATATTAAAGATGACAAAACTGCTAAAATGACAAATTCAAAATATCCGGATGATCCGCCAAAAGAAATGACGTGGAAAGCAGCACTTGACAGAATGACTCTTACAACTTCTGAGTCTGAAACCGAACCTTCAAGCTCTGTTTATTATATTTTACAAAATGATAAACTCTATCCAGAGGAAAATATCCCCGGTAAGTTATATTTATACTATGTCAAGCAATAATCTGATATTGTAAATATCAGATTTTTGCTTGACAAATATGCAGGATATAGTGTATAATGTTTATTAGATATTAATTAAAGACTTTGAAGGAAATAAGACGCAGTTTCTTGTGCAAAGAGAACCGTCGGTTGGTGTAAGACGGTGATAAGGATTGTGTGTATAGCTCATTCCGGAGTTGTTTGTCCGATCAGTTAAGACAAAACGTGCGGTCACGTTACAGACCAGAGCCTTGATAGAGGCTTACTGAGGGATGCATTGCATCCGAATTTGGGTGGTACCACGAGCTTTCAGCCCGTCCCATGTCATAATGTTGACAGGGACGGGCTTATTTGATTACTTTCAGGGGGTAAGTAAAATGGAAAAAGGCTTCAAAAAATATGTTCCGTTTGAACAAATTAAAATTAAAAACAGGAAATGGCCGGATAATACTATAACCAAAGCGCCAGTCTGGTGCTCTGTCGATCTTCGTGACGGAAATCAGGCATTGGTTGATCCTATGAACTTAGAACAGAAACTTGAATTTTTCCATGCTCTTTGCGATATGGGCTTCAAGGAAATAGAAATCGGATTTCCTTCTGCATCTGAAACCGAATACGAAATTTGCAGGGAACTGATCGAAGGAAACCACATTCCTGATGATGTTACAATACAGGTTCTCGTTCAGGCAAGAGAACACCTCATACGCAAAACCTTTGAGGCTGTCAAGGGTGCAAAAAATGTAATAATACATTTCTATAATTCTACCTCAACCTTACAGCGTAAGGTCGTATTTAAAAAAGATATGGACGGTATTATTGACATCGCAGTCGAGGGTGCAAAGCTCATTAAGGAGCTTATTGACAGCTATGACGGCGATACAAATTTCAGACTGGAATATTCACCGGAAAGCTTCTCCGGTACTGAGGTCGATAACTCAGTTAGAATCTGCGAAGCAGTTATGGATGTATTACAGCCTACACCCGAAAATCCCATAATACTCAATCTTCCCAATACTGTAGAAATGTGCACTCCAAACACATATGCTGACCAGATAGAATACTTCATCACACACATCAAAAACCGTGAATCCGCAATTATAAGTCTGCATCCTCACAATGACAGAGGTACAGGTGTTGCCTGTGCTGAGCTTGCTTTGCTTGCAGGTGCAGACAGAATTGAGGGTACATTATTCGGAAACGGTGAACGCACAGGCAATCTGGACATTGTCACAGTTGGTCTGAATATGTATACTCAAGGAGTTGATCCAAAGCTTGATTTCAGTAATCTTCCTAAGTATCGTGAAATATACGAACGCTGCACAAAGATGAAAATCGGTGAGCGTCAGCCATATGTAGGCGATCTTGTGTTTACTGCTTTTTCAGGATCACATCAGGATGCTATAAACAAGGGCTTTGCATACGTAAAAGAAACAAACAGCGACAAATGGGAGATACCTTATCTGCCGATAGATCCTGCCGACGTAGGCAGACAATATGAACCTATCATACGTATCAACTCGCAATCCGGCAAAGGCGGAGCAGCATTTATTATGCAGAATAATTTTGGCTATGAATTACCAAAGGCAATGCACCCCGAATTTGGTGCACTTGTCAAGGCTGAGTGTGACAGAATAGGAAGAGAACTTTCGCCTCAGGAGCTTATGGATGTATTCAATAAGAGTTATATTGACATTGAACAAAAGCTCTGGCTTGTAAAACACGTTATCACTAATGTTGATCAGGACGAGGCAACCTTCAAGGGTACAATTCATCTTGTAAAAGAAAACAAGAATGTTGAAATCTACGGTGAAGGCAACGGACCTATCGATGCATTCTTCAATGCACTCAAAACTATCGGCATAGAAGGCTTTGAATTTGTTTCCTACAGTGAACACGCTATTTCACAAGGCTCTGATTCAAAAGCTATCTCATACATTCAGCTCAAAACACCGGAAGGAAAGAACATATTCGGCGTTGGAATTTCACACGGAATATTCAAAGCCTCTGTAAGAGGTATCCTCTGTGCAATAAATCGTTCCGACTATGAGCTTAACGTAAAATAATCCCGATTCAGCAGCATAAATACTGTTGTCAACACAAATTCAATATTTATCCAATATAAAAATCACTCCTGAGCGCTTAACGGGGCATTGTATTATATACAACTGCTAAGACAAATCATAATTTACTTAATTGGTAACTCCATTTCGGAGGTCATGGAAACAAACCCATATCTTTCATACAGTTTTCTTCCCATATCTGTGGCTTCAAGACTGATAACTGTGACCCCACGCTTTTTTGCGTCCTGAATGAGCAGATCAAGAGTTCTTGTGGCAACGCCCTTTCTTCTGTAATCCGGTCTGGTGTACATATTCATTATATATGCTTTTTTTCCTGTCGGATTATGAAATGTTGGCATAACTTTATAGTAGCTGATCCCGCCGGCACCAATAAATACATCTCCGTAAAAAACAAGATACGCTGTATGACGATCATTTGCTAAAGCATTCTCATAATAAGCACGAGCCTCTCTTTCAACTCTCGACATATCAATACTGTCATCAAGACCATTTGCAGCTCTTAACACTTCAATTCGAGTTTTTGTCAAGATATTCAAATCATCAATGGTCGCTTTTTTGTATTCAAATTCCATTAATCTGATCTCCTAAATTCCGATTTATGTTAGTTACCATTGTAGCACGTCATCTATGCACTGTCAATAGAAACGCCATAGTACTTCTGACTTTGCATCAGAAATACCATGGCTTAAAGCTTCTATATCAGCGCAGCCTTTAAGCCCAAGAGTGATTTTTTCTTATAATATTTTATGCACCGGCACTTTCATATGATGATATTCCCTTGTTCCAGACAAGAAGTGAGATAGCAAAAAGCCGCCGATATTGAACCAGGGATTATTCCCCGTAAGAATATATAATGCGGGATAGTAACCCGTGAACGCAAACGGAATGATATAGGTTACAAATATCCTTACCGGAAAACTGTAGATTGTTGTCGGGTATTTTGAAAATTCATTCATACCATAAACCATCTGTATAATAAAGCCGCTGCTCTTCAGCCAGAATGCAAGAGCCGATGTCATAATTTTTAGTGATGTATATATCAGTGCAGAGAAAGGGATTACAATAACTGATAACAGAATCGTCCATACCGAAAGATGCAGTCCGGCATTTGGCGCAGCATAAACAATCAACCCTATACCCACAACAAGTTCACCAATAGCGTCAACCTGAAATGTTTCCGCTATAACATGAAACAATGGATTGATAGGTCTTGTCAGATATTTATCAAAATCCCCCTTGCGTACAATAAAATATCCTACACACCACAAATTGTCGGCAAGAAGGTGATCCAGTCCTTTAGGTATTTGTGAGAAACCATATATAAATACGATCTGTTCAAATGTAAAACCCGCAAGCTGAGGTATCTGTGTAAAAATTATAAATATAAAAGCAATTCCTATTGCCTGATCAACAAGAAAGCTGATTGCTCCCGTAAGGAAGTCAGCTTTATATTCCATAAGCCGTTTGAGGTTCTGAGCCGCAAGCAGCCTGTATATTTTCCAAGCACGTCGCATATTGTCAGCCTCCTTGTACACAAAGCTTTTTTATAGCACCAAGCCATATAAGCTTTGAAAGTCCATATAACAATACCGCCCAGACCACTTGAATTCCAAGACGGAAAAGTATTTCATATGCTCCGTATTTTCCCATATAGATCATAACAGGAGTGTAACTCATTGAGGCAAACGGCATATATTCAAGGCACAACCTCAGTACCTCCGGCATAAAGGCAAGTGGTATCAATGAGCCTGACAAAAAGCCGATTATGCTGTTTTTGAGTATTCCTATTCCCCACAGATTCTTTACATAGAATGCTATAAAACCGAAACACAGATTAATTCTGAACGATATTATGTATGCAAGTATTGCACTTAAAACATAGAGCAAAAAGTTTATAGCGTTAAACATAATAGTACCTGTTACACAATAACGATAAATTTCCAGTCCAAGTATCATAGGAATAACAAATATAACCAGCTTCAGCAATACCCCTCCAAGCTCATTAAAAAGATAGCTCAGATCTGTATTGACGGGTTTTAAAAGCCTCATAGCTATACTTCCGTCCTTGATTTCCTCCCCTATATCGTTGCTTACAGAGCTGAATGTCAACTGACTTGTGGTATTTGAAAGAAACAGATATATTACCATATCCGTCATAGAAAAGCCAAGAAACATTCCGCCTCCGTTTGAATCAAATACAGCCCTCCAAAGATAAAACATAACAAAACAGTAAATAAGACCGCCAATAATAAAGCCCAGAAAATTCATTCTGTATATTATCAAGCTCTGTACTCCTGCTTTCATAAAGGGAACATACCGTTTTCGGATCTTATTCATCACTTACCTCCCCCTGTCTGTAGAGGTTTCGGATGATTTCCTCTATGTCTGAATCCTTTACGGAAATATCCTTTACTTTAGTAACAGAAAGTGTATGACTGAGCATATCTCCAACAGGAATTTTTGCACTGTTGAATCTTACCTTAAAGTTATTTTTATCACGTTCAATCACAAGATCTTCTTTTCCAAGCTTCAGGCTCTTTCTAAACTGTTCTTCTGTTAAACCGCTGTCATCATCAGCTTCAAAAACAAGCTCTCTTGTCTGTCCGAAATTTTCCCTAAGTTCGTGAAGTGAGCCATCATAAACGTTCTTTCCCTTGTCAATCATAACTATCCTGTCACAAAGAAGTTCTATATCACTTATATCGTGTGTAGTAAGAATTACTGTTGTCTGCTCCTCCTTATTAATTTTCATAATAGCCTGACGAATGTTGTCCTTAACAACAACATCAAGTCCTATCGTCGGCTCATCAAGAAACAAAACCTTTGGGCTGTGGAGCATAGAAGCTGCTATATCAGCCCTCATTCTCTGACCAAGTGAAAGGGTTCTTACAGGCGACTTGATGAATTTTTCAAGCTCCAGCACCTCATTAAGAAATGCCATACGCTTTTTAAATTTTGCATCATCAACCTCATAAATTTCTTTCAATACAAGATACGTCTCCTGCAATGGCAGATCCCACCAAAGCTGTGTTCTCTGACCAAACACAACGCCGATTTCTTTTACGTATTTTTTTCTGTCGTTCTGCGGTATTTTTCCGTTTATACGGCATTCTCCGCTTGTAGGTGTAAGAATGCCCGTAAGCATTTTGATTACCGTAGATTTTCCTGCACCATTAGGACCTATAAAGCCCAGAATATCGCCCTTAGGAACGTGAAAGCTAATATCCTGAGCAGCAACGACTATTTCCTTTTTAGGCTTAAAAAGTGCTTTAAAGCTGCCCTTAAGTCCCGGCTCCTTAACGATTTTTTTGAATTCTTTTCTGAGATGTTCTGCATAGATCATTTTGAAGCTATTCCTCTTTTCGTATAGTATCATATTTTGCCGCGGTAATACTAAAACCTAAAAATTACGTGATGCTTCATCCTTCTTATTATTACACTGAATTCTCCTTTCTGACTAACACTATTATCACTTTAAACAATAAATATTGTCCGGATTTTTTCACGACACTCCACAATAACTTCACTACCCTGCCCCAGGTAGTAACACAGTCCATACACCCGTCATTTGGAAATATGTTATTATAAGAGAATTATTCTGCATAAATTTTGTCTGCCGTTTTAAAATGAAATAGTATAAATCTATTTTAACACTTCTTATCAGGATTCGGCATAAGACACTTCAACTCCTTGTGCCATATTATATCAAATAGTCTTTTATATGTAAAGCATAAATTTCATTTTAAACATTTGTTATAACACAAAAATCCCCCGAAATAACTTCGGGGGGAATTGCTATATTACATAATTCATAATACAAATCAACTTATTTTTCAGAAGCTGCCTTAATAAACTCTCTGAAAAGAGGGTGTGCGTGATTAGGACGGCTCTTGAATTCAGGATGATACTGAACGCCAATATAAAATTTATTTTCAGGTATCTCAACAGCTTCAACAAGCAATCCGTTGGGAGATGTACCTGTAACAGACATTCCGCTTTCTTCAAACAGTGTACGGAATTCGTTGTTAAACTCATAACGGTGACGATGACGCTCTGTGATCTCACTTAAACCGTAAGCTCTGTCCATAATGGTATCCTTCCTGATTTTGCATGGATACCCACCAAGACGCATTGTACCACCCATATCAACTATGCCCTTCTGATCCGGCATAAGATCAATCACCTTATGTTCACTGTCAGGATCAAATTCTCCTGAATTTGCATCCTTAAATCCAAGAACATTTCTCGCATATTCAATAACGGCAGTCTGCATACCAAGACATATGCCAAGGTAAGGTATATCGTGTTCCCTTGCATATTTTGCAGCAATAATCTTACCCTCAACGCCTCTGTTGCCGAATCCTCCCGGCACAAGTATACCGTCAACGTGACCTAAAAGCTCATCGGCAGTATATTCGGTAATAAGCTCGGTATCAACCCATTCAATTTCAACAAAAGCTTTATTTTCATAACCCGCATGATGAAGTGCCTCAGCAACCGAAAGATAAGCATCGTGAAGCTGAACATATTTTCCACAGAGTGCAATTTTTACTTCCTTCTCACGTGAGTTTATTCTGTCAAGCATCTCAAGCCACTCGTTCATATCCGGCTTTGGTGCGTCAATTTTAAGCTCACGGCAGACTATATCACTGAAGTTTGCTTTCTCAAGCATCATAGGCGCCTGATAAAGCACCGGTATTGTCATATTTTCAATAACACAGTCCGGCTTTACATTACAGAACATTGCAATCTTCTTGAATATACTCGGATCAAGCGGTTCATCGCAGCGAAGAACCATTATATCAGGATTTATACCAAGTGAACGCAGTTCCTTTGCAGAATGTTGGGCAGGCTTGGACTTATGTTCTTCACTGCCCTTTATGTAAGGTACAAGACAAACGTGTATAAACAGGCTGTTCTCTCTGCCAACCTCAACAGAAACCTGTCTTATTGCTTCCAGAAACGGCTGACTTTCAATATCTCCAACAGTTCCGCCAATCTCGGTTATAACTATATCCGCATCAGAATCCTTGCCAACCGCATATATAAACGATTTTATCTCGTTGGTAATGTGAGGTATTACCTGAACAGTTTCACCAAGATAATCGCCTCTGCGTTCCTTTTCAAGTACATTAGAATATACTTTTCCTGTTGTCAGGTTAGAAAATTTATTCAAATTTTCGTCTATAAATCTTTCATAATGACCAAGGTCGAGGTCTGTTTCAGCACCGTCCTCGGTTACATAAACCTCACCGTGCTGATACGGACTCATAGTACCGGGATCAACATTAATATAGGGATCGAGCTTCTGAGCAGCAACCTTAAGTCCTCTTGCTTTAAGAAGTCTTCCGAGCGATGCGGCTGTGATTCCTTTTCCAAGTCCTGACACAACGCCGCCCGTTACGAAAATGTACTTTGTTGTCATAACTCAATTTCTCCTTCAAATACGGTTTCGGCATAACCTGTCAGATATACCGATTCGTCCGTGTATTCAATAATCAAATTGCCGCCCTTAAGCTTGACTGTTATAGGCTCGTTCTTCTTGCAAAGACCGTTTTCAACAGCAGCTACTGCAACGGCACAAGCACCTGTACCGCATGCCCACGTTTCACCGCTGCCTCGCTCCCATACACGCATCTCTATTGTATGGTCATCAATCACCTTAACAAATTCTGCATTTACTCTCTCCGGGAACAGCTCACTGTTTTCAAACATAGGACCTATTTTTTCAAGATCAAGCTTTTCAACATTATTGCAGAACACAACACTATGAGGATTTCCCATTGAAACACAGGTGATGTTATATTCAGTTTCGCCAATAGTCACAGGCTCATTTATTACCCTGGGCTTATTTATAGCAACAGGTATCTGTGAAGAAGCAAGAACTGCTTTGCCCATATCAACCTTAAGTACATCCACAACTCCATCGTGACGGTAAGCCTTAAGAGTTTTTATTCCGCTGAGCGTCTCAACAGTTATAGTATCACCACTTACCATATTGTGGTCAAAAAGATATTTGCCAACACAACGTATACCGTTTCCGCACATCTTGCCCTCACTGCCGTCAAGATTATACATCTTCATCTTTGCATCCGCAAAGTCTGACGGACAAATCAGTATAACACCATCGCCGCCGATTCCATAGCGTCTGTCAGAGAAACGCACACTCAGCCCCTCAGGATTATTGATTTTCTGATCAAAGCAGTTAAAGTAGATATAGTCGTTGCCGCATCCCTGCATTTTTGTAAATCTGAGCTTCATTTTTTCGGTTCTCATATTATTTATGTCAACAAGCTCTGTGCTGTATTCCGAATAACGGCTCTTGAGCGAATCTGCCAGAGCATTTGCAGTATCAATAGATGTAAGACAAGGAATGTTTCTTTCAACCGTCTTACGGCGTATCTTAACGCTGTCACGAGTGGGGATTCTGCCCTTTGATGATGTTGAGATAACATAGTTGATCTTACCGCTTTCAATGAGTGTAAGAGTATTGTCCTTATCATTTTCGTGTATCTTGTCAACCTCTATTACATCAAGACCATAGTTTCTGAGAGTCTGTGCTGTTCCCTTTGTTGCATAAAGCGTAAAGCCCAGTTCATCATATTTCTTGGCAACATCGCCTATCTCGTTTTTATCAGGATTACGTACAGTTATAAATACTCCGCCCTGTTTTGTCATCTTGTAGCCGGCTGCAATAAGACCTTTATATAAAGCCTCTTCAAGCGTATTGGCAATACCAAGTACCTCACCCGTAGACTTCATCTCAGGACCCAGCTGGTTATCAACGTTTATGAGCTTCTCAAACGAGAATACCGGTACTTTGACTGCAACATACGGAGATCTCTTGTAGAGTCCTGTTCCGTAGCCCATATCTGCAAGCTTCTCTCCGAGCATTGCTCTTGTAGCAAGATCTACCATAGGAACACCCGTCACCTTACTGATATAGGGAATAGTTCTTGAAGAACGCGGATTCACTTCTATTACATACAGTTTTTCTTCATAGATAAGATACTGTATATTTACAAGTCCCTTTGTTTTCAAAGAAACCGCAAGATTCTTTGAGGTTCTGATAATATTTTCAGTCATCTCATCGCTGATGTTCCAAGCAGGATATACAGCAATCGAGTCACCCGAATGTATACCGGCTCTTTCAACGTGCTGCATAATGCCGGGGATAAGAATTTCCTCGCCGTCACATATTGCATCAACCTCAAGTTCTGTACCCGAAAGATACTTGTCAATAAGTATCGGGTTTTCAATATTCTGTGCAAGAATAATTGCCATATATTCCTTAATATCAGCTTCATTAAATGCAATGATCATATTCTGTCCGCCCAGAACATATGAAGGACGCATAAGCACAGGATAACCGATCTTCTCAGCTACCTCAAGAGCCTCATTTGTGGTCATAACTGTAAAACCCTGAGGACGCTTTACGTGATGAAGCTCAAGCAGTTCATCAAAACGCTCTCTGTCCTCTGCCATATCAATACTGTCAGCTGATGTACCAAGGATATTTACGCCGTTTTCACTGAGGTATTTTGTCAGCTTAATGGCTGTCTGACCGCCGAATGCCACAACAACTCCATAGGGCTTTTCGGTGTGGATAATACCCATAACATCTTCATTAGTAAGCGGTTCAAAATAAAGTCTGTCGGCTGTATCAAAGTCAGTAGAAACAGTTTCAGGGTTATTATTTACAATAACAACGTCATAGCCGGCTTTTTTAAGTGCCCATACACAGTGAACAGAAGCATAGTCAAATTCAATACCCTGACCGATTCTTATAGGACCGGATCCAAATACGATTATAGTCTTACGATCGGAATTCTTTTCTTTTATAAAGGCTTCCGCCTCATTATCAGAATCATATGTAGAATAGAAATAAGGTGTTTCTGCAGAGAACTCTGCCGCACAGGTATCAACCATCTTATATACGGGTATCATCGGATTCTCCACCTTGCAGCCCGTAAGTGATTCAATTGTTCTGTCAAGAAATCCCAAAAGCTTTGCCTTATTATAAAGTTCATCTGTAAGCTTAGAATTTTTTAGTTCTCTTTCGCATTCAACAAGATTGAGCAGCTTTTCAAGAAACCATTCATCAATCATTGTTATATTATGGATTTCTTCAACAGTAACCCCTCTTTTAAGAGCCTCATATACACAGAAAGAACGCTCATCATCACAAACATAAAGCTTGTCGCGGATTTCCTCGTCACTCATCTGTTCAAATTTCGGAGAAGACATTGTGTCGTGATGTATCTCAGCTCCTCTGACAGCCTTCATAATAGCCTGTTCAAAGGTCGGTGCTATTGCCATAACCTCGCCCGTTGCCTTCATCTGTGTGCCAAGTGTTCTCTTGGCATATACGAATTTATCGAAAGGCCATTTCGGGAATTTTACAACAACATAGTCCAGTGCAGGCTCAAAGCAAGCATATGTTGTACCCGTTACGGCATTTTTAATCTCATTAAGTGTATAGCCGATTGCAAGCTTTGCAGCAACCTTAGCTATAGGATAACCAGTTGCCTTTGAAGCAAGGGCAGATGAACGTGAAACACGGGGATTAACCTCAATAACGGCATAGTTAAAGCTCTCCGGTTCAAGAGCAAACTGACAGTTACATCCACCCTCAACACCAAGTGCAGAAATAATATTAAGTGCTGCACTTCTGAGCATCTGATATTCCTTATCAGCAAGTGTTACAGTCGGAGCAATAACTATACTGTCACCTGTATGTACGCCAACGGGGTCGAAATTTTCCATTGAGCAGACAGTGATAACATTGCCCATTTTATCACGCATAACCTCAAACTCAATTTCCTTCCAGCCTGCAATACACTTCTCAACAAGCACCTGAGTTATCGGAGAAAGCTCCAGTCCGTTTGCGGTTATCTCACGAAGCTCTACCTCATTATTTACTATACCACCGCCTGTACCTCCAAGAGTAAATGCAGGACGTATTATTACAGGATAACCTATCTCATCGGCAAACTCAACAGCTGACTGTACGTCATTAACTACAGTTGAAGGAATAACCGGCTGTCCTATAGACTCCATTGTATCCTTGAACATCTGTCTGTCTTCAGCCTTATCTATTGTTTCGGGATTTGCACCAAGAAGCTTTACGTGATGTTTTTTAAGAAATCCTTCTTTAGCAAGCTGCATTGAAAGTGTAAGACCCGTCTGACCGCCAAGAGTTGAAAGCAGTGAATCAGGCTGCTCCTTGATAATAATTCTCTTGACTGTTTCAAGTGTAAGCGGCTCAATATAAACCTTATCAGCCATAGCCTTATCCGTCATTATTGTTGCAGGGTTAGAGTTAACGAGGATAACCTCAAGACCTTCTTCCTTAAGAGCACGGCAAGCCTGTGTACCCGCATAGTCAAATTCGGCTGCCTGACCTATAACGATCGGACCTGAGCCGATAACAAGAACTCTTTTAATACTGCTATCTTTAGGCATTGTTCTTATCCTCCTGTATCATTGAAATAAATCTGTCAAAAAGGAACGAGGTATCAAGCGGACCACCGCAGGCCTCGGGGTGAAACTGCACTGTAAAGGCAGGCATATCGGTATATGTTACACCCTCACATGTTCCGTCATTTGCATTTACAAAGCTTTCGTATGCATTTTCAGGCAGCGAAGACGCAACTACTGCATAACCGTGGTTCTGACTTGTTATATACACCCTGCCTGTTTTTGTATCGGTTGCAGGCTGATTTGCACCTCTGTGACCATATTTAAGTTTTTCAGTCTTTGCGCCCTGTGAAAGTGCAAGAAGCTGATGTCCAAGACAAATACCAAAGGTCGGAATTTTTTCCTTACAAAGTATTTTCAGCTGCTCTATTATGTCCTGATTCTCCATAGGATCGCCCGGACCGTTTGAAAGCATAATGCCGTCCGGATTCATAGCCTTGATCTGTTCAGCGCTTGTATTGCCCGGAACAACCGTTACATTACAGCCTCTTTTAACAAGCTCTCTGCAAATATTAAGCTTTGCACCAAAATCCATCAGCACAACATTATACTTACCTTCCTCAGCTTTGTGAACCTCCGCTTCGGAAATGGTTACTGATTTTACAGCATCAACAATTTTAAAATCTTTAAGACTCTCGGCATCGGATGTCTGAGGCTTTTTATATGTTATCCTGGCATTCATAACACCATATTCCCTTACTGTTTTAGTAAGGCAGCGTGTATCAATACCGTAAAGTCCGGGAATATCATTCTGCTTAAGGAAGCTGTCAAGATCACTTTCACCGCGGAAGTTAGAAGGTTTTTTACACCATTCTCTTACAATATAAGCTCCGAGTGCAGGCTTTCTGCTCTCGAAATCAGACGGAATAATTCCATAATTACCGATCAGAGGAAAGGTCTGACACACAAGCTGTCCGAAATAGCTCGGATCAGTCAGGGTTTCGAGGTATCCTGTCATAGCTGTTGTAAACACAAGCTCTCCGACTGTCTCCTTTTCTGCTCCGAAGGCAAAGCCCTCATAAACATCTCCGTTCTCTAAAATAAGGTATGCTTTCTTTTCCATTTTTTGACCATCCCTTTCCACGGGCGAAGTGCCTGTGCTGTAATCACACATTGCCGTCACATTATACTTAAAACTGCAGAAAAACGGCTGTGCAAAATCATACGCGCCAGACAAGCCCGAATGTTTATATTTCAACGCATAAGCTATGATTTTAATTTTCATAAGTACTCAAAAGACGCTTGGCAACCTCAACCTTGGTTACGCGCAGGTCCATAGCCTGTCTTTCAAGATATTTGTGTGCCTGTGACTCTGTCATTGACAGATACTCCATAAGAATGCTTTTGGCACGATTAATAATTTTTGTATCATCTATTTTTCTTTGAAGCCTTACATTCTCGCTGCGAATAACCTCAAGTCTGTTTCTGGCAGCCTCAAGCAAATGAAGAGATTTGTAAAAAAGCGTTTTGCTAAGCGGCTTGGCAAGAACAAACACTCCATATTTTCGAACACGTTCTTCAACCTCTTTTTCACAATCGCCCTTTACAAGAAGAACTATACCTGCGGCAGTCATCTCAGCCGCATCTGCTGCAAGCAGATCGCCGTACTCATCCAAAAGCGGTGAGTTTATTATAATAACGTCATATTCTGCTTCAGATAATTTTTTTCTGGCTGCCGCTGCACTCAATTCAATATCGATACTGCCGCAGCCCTCGGTTTTTAACAGCTGTGAAAACTGACTGATATTACTTTCATTCGACGATATTATCAGTACACTATCCAAAAGCCATAACACCCTTCTTATTATTTTACAAAATTTTTAAAGCTCAATCAAGTAAAAAAGGAAATATTCTGAATTATTTCTAAATATTTATATCCGACATTTACAAACAGGCAAACAAAAAGTTCCGAACTTCTGTCCCATCATTCCCGGTCTGTTCCGCAGCCTTTTCTGCTGTCTGCTTTATCCTGAAAGCCCTTTTATTTTGTTTATATTCAATTCATAATAATAACAGATAATTCATCTTTTGTCTATCGTATATTGTTCACAATTATATCAAAGAACACTTTCCTGTATCCTTACATCCTGAAAGTGTCCGATAAATTGCGGCATTACACATAAAAAATCTCCTGCTTTAACAAGCAGAAGATTTTTTATTTTTCAGGTTCAGCCCTTTGAGTTCTTTTTAATAATATCTATATTTCTCAGGACGGAATACTTTGCGATACACGCATCATTTCTTGTATAATCAAGCTTGCTCTGCTCTTCATCAAGAAAATTCTCAAATTCCTCGCCCTTCATCTTGCTTACAATAGAATCTCTGGATACAACGTCTTTATCTCCATCTTTTACGTCTTCACTATATTTTATATCCTTTATCTTGTCGTTTATGTTGCCCTTATAAATGAGATACTTGGTATCATTTATATCAACAACCTTTGCCACCTTCTCTTCAGCCTCTGAGACAGCTTTTTTAAGATTCTCGTCTTCCATATCCTCAAGAACTACCGTTTCTGAAGCCGCAGGTGCATTTTCAACTCCAAAGTCTGTTTTATACTGAGTTGTTACATCGTCAGTTGTTTTGTTCTGTTTGTTAAGCATATTTGCATATTTATCGAAATTTGTTTCAACAGTATTTCTCGTGTCATCATCAATATCGGTTGAAGTTCCGTTTTTGTCAGTAGTTTTCAATGAATAGCTGACATAATAGTAGGTAACATAATTATCTGTGAAATATTTATTTAGTTCTTCATCTCCTACCTCTTTTTCGCCGCCCTTGCCATAAATAGCCTTGAAAACTGCCTGAGATGTATAATCAGGCTTTACATAAGCTTCAACAAAGCTGTCTTCTGAAACTCCAAGCTTTTCAAAAAGTTCCTTGTTGCCTGTATAAAAATAGTTTATATATAATGCCTTGTTACTCTCCATTTCTGTCTCGTCAGCCTTGGTATTATATTTTTTTGCAAGGTTATCAAGTGTAAGCTGACGCAGACAGCTCTTTTTAGCCTCCGCATAGATCCAGTCTTTGGCAGCCTTACCTTCAATTTCCTTTGTATTGAAATCAATATTATTTACAGTTGCTTCGGTATCTTCCTCATTTATCTTTGAAACGGCATTAAGAGTGCTTACGTATGAATGAAATATCCAGTTACCATTTGTCAAGGAAAAATCTCCGGATTTAAAGCTCCATTTAGTATCGCCGCTGCAGCCTGATGAAATTGCAAGAGATGCTGCCAGAGCTGTCAACACAGCAGGCTTGATTATATTTTTCATAAAATTTATCGTCCCTTCAATTTAATTTTAATACACATAAGGTTATTATACAACAAAAAATTCTCAAAGTCCATACATTTTTTAATTTGGCTATCTGAAACTGTAATATTTATTATTCTGACGCACCGGATCAAGACTGAAAGCCTTCCTTTTTCATATATGTCAGCTTATGATCCTGTTAAGCATTTCATCAGCCTTTTCACCCTTAACAAGCCTTATTGCAATATATGGTCTGGCACCGGCATTCAGCATTGCTCTTCCCTTGAATCTGCCAATAATATCTGCAACCGCCTGAGATTTCAGCTGTTTTACATACACAAGCATATTGTCAGGCTGCTGCTTTATCTCATATATACCCAGCTTTTCAGCCTTGCTTCTTACAAGTGCAATATTTATCAGTCCGCTGACAGCCTTAGGAACATCCCCGAATCGGTCGATCAGTTCATCTATAACATCACTCGCGTCATTGTCGGTTCTTATATCAGCAATACGACGGTATATTTCAAGCCGCTGATTAATATTACTTATATAGCTCTCAGGAATATGAGCTTCTGTCTGAACATCTATCACACAGTCAAGATCAACACCCGAGGGTGCTTCTCCCTTTGCACTGCTTACAGCTTCGCCAAGCAGTTTCATATACATATCATAACCAACGTCAGCCATGTGGCCGTGCTGCTTCGCACCTAAAAGATTGCCTGCTCCCCTCAGCTCAAGATCCCTCATAGCAATTTTAAAACCTGAACCAAATTCGGTAAATTCCTTTATGGCGTCCAGTCTTTTCTGTGAGATCTCGCTGAGTATTTTTTCCTGTCTGAATGTAAGATAAGCATAAGCACGTCTTGACGAACGTCCTACACGTCCTCTTAGCTGATGAAGCTGAGAAAGACCCATTCTGTCAGCATTTTCTATAATAAGCGTGTTGGCATTCGGAATATCCACTCCTGTTTCTATTATAGTCGTGCTTATCAGAACATTTATTTCCTGTTCAAGCATCTGCCGCCATACCTCAGAGAGCTGTGCCTCCGTCATCTTACCGTGTCCGTATGCAACCCTCGCCTCAGGTATCTTATCGCTTATCTCCTTTGCCTTAAGGTCAATTCCGTCAACCGAATTATACAGGTAAAAAACCTGTCCTCCTCTTCTCAGCTCACGTCTTATTGCCTCGTTTATCACTGCGTCATCATATTCAAGCACATAAGTCTGGACAGGATGTCTGTCCTGAGGAGCTTCCTCAAGCGTTGACATATCCCTTATGCCTGACATAGACATATTCAGTGTTCTTGGTATAGGTGTTGCCGAAAGTGTGAGCACATCAACATTCTTGCACATTTCCTTGAAACGTTCCTTCTGTGCAACACCGAACCGTTGTTCCTCGTCAATTATAACAAGTCCAAGATCTCTGAAGGTAACATCCTTTGAAACAAGCCGATGAGTTCCTATTACCATATCAATATCTCCGCGTTTAAGCTTATTGATTATTTCATCTTGCTGTGAAGGAGTTCTGAAACGCGAAAGCAGTTCAATTTTTACAGGAAAACCCTCAAAACGTCTTAAGACCGTCTGATAATGCTGCCACGCAAGAATTGTGGTAGGACAAAGAAGCGCACACTGCTTTGAATCGGTAACACATTTAAATGCTGCCCTCAGCGCAACCTCAGTTTTTCCGAAACCAACATCACCGCACAGAAGTCTGTCCATCGGTGCAGTACGCTCCATATCCCTTTTTATTTCCTCAATACAGCGCTTCTGATCATCTGTTTCCTCATATTCAAATCTTGCTTCAAAATCACGCTGCCACTCGCTGTCTTCAGAAAATGCATGTCCCGGTGCTTTCATTCTTTCAGAATACAATTTTATAAGTTCATCCGCTATGTCCTTAACCGCACTTCTTACACGGGATTTTGCTCTCTGCCATTCAAGGCCGCCAAGCTTATTAAGCTTTACAACACTTTCATCCCTCGGACCTATATATTTTGACACAAGATCAAGCTGCGTCACAGGTACATAAAGAATATCTCCCTTTGCATATTTTATCTTTATATAATCCTTTATAACGCCCTCCAGCTCAATTTTGTGTATACCTTGAAACTGTCCGACACCGTGAGCACTATGTACAACATAATCTCCGGGCGAAAGCTCTGAAAGACTGAAAAGTGCCTTACTTTTAGAGCGTTTATGCTTTTTCTTTTTTGCAGCAGCGGTAACTATCGAATGGGTTATAAGACAAAAGCCTGCTTCGGGGTACTCAAAGCCTGACGAAAGACTTCCGCTTGTAATATATATACCATTTTCACTGATATTGTCATTTTCATTTATCAGAGAACAACTATAGCCCCGGCTGTGCATCTCCTTAAAGAGATTTTCAGCAGCCTTTTCCGTACCTGCAAGAACTACACATTTTTTGCTGCTGCCAAAAGAATCTATATCCTCACAAAGCACTCCAACCGAACCGCTCCACGCAGAAAGCTGCCTTGCATTAAAATTGACAAGTACCTTTAGCGGAAGCTCACTTGTACCCCTTGTGTAGTTATCAAGAAAAATTGTCCTGTGCTTTTCTGCTCCGCGCAGCAGTTCTGTCCAGTCCTCAGAGAATTTATCAAGTCCCTTACAAAGTATGCCCTCAGAAAGATAGTCCTTGAGATCCTCGCTCCACTGAACCGAAAGTCCCCTCATTCTTTCCTTAAGCTTTGTCTGTTCAGAAAGAAACAAGAAATCTTCTCCCATCATATAATCAAAAACCGTTGCAGGCTTCTCGTAAATTATCGGATAGAATTTATCCGCAGAGCCTAATCGACCTCCTGTACGAAGTATTTCAACTTCATCCAAAAGTATTTTTTTTGCGGCAGGCGCATTCTTGCCCCTCAGCAGCTTTGTTCTTGCTTCTATTTTGTCTGCAAGCAGACCGGCATCATCAAAAATAATTTCGCTTGAAGGTGTTATCACAAAGCTGTCAAGCTTTTCTGTGCGGCGCTGCGTTTCTATATCAAAAGCAGATATGGTATCAATCTCATCACCCCAGAATTCTATTCTGCACGGACGCTCAGATGACGGCATAAAAAAGTCGAGGATACCGCCCCTGACAGCAAACTGACCTGTTCCGTCAACCTGCTCAACACGAACATATCCTCCTGCTGTAAGGGAAGAAATTATTGTTTCGGGAGAGATCCTGCTGCCTTCCCTGACTGTAAAAGAGGATCGTTTAAGAACGTCCTCAGGTATCGTATATTGCATCATAGCATCCGCAGTACATATAAGAACATTGCTCTCGCCTGTCATAAATGAATAAAGTGCGCCTATTCTTTTATGCTCAAATTCTCGGGATACTCCCAGCGTGTCACGAAATGTAAAATCACGCAGGGGATAGAATACTGCTTTTATTCCCATATTTTCAATATCAGAATAAAGCCTTTGTGCTTCTGTTTCATCAGCAGCAATAATAACAGCACGTTTTCCTGTATGATAGCAAAGGTGATATATCAAATGCGCCTTATGCACGGATGAAAGTCCGGTTGCCATTGCAGGATAACGTTCCTCACAAACGGCATTATAAAGCTGTCTGTATTCCGATACCTCGCTTAAAACACTGTTTAAAAATTTCATACTGATTTTTCCTTCAATTATAAAGATTCATGGCCTTGTCTGTCTGACCGTTAACGATCAGCTGTGCGGCATCACAGGCATTATCTACAGACTCATTCAGCAGCTTGCCTTCACTCTCGGTAAAGCTTGAAAGAACCCAGTCTGCAAGATCCCATTTTTCAGGCTTTTTACCTACGCCGATCTTTATTCTCGGGAACTGATCGCTGCCAGACAAATATATAATATTTTTAATTCCGTTATGACCGCCGTCACTGCCTTTGCGTCTTATCCTGAGCTTTCCCACGTCAAGTGAAATGTCATCAAATATAATCAGCGTTTTTTCCGGCGGAACCTTAAAAAAGCTCATAGCCTCTTTAACGGCAAGTCCGCTGTTGTTCATATACGTTGAGGGCTTCATCAGCAGCACTTTTTTATCATTGATAATCACGCTTGCACACAGCGACTTATACTTTATCCTGTCAAGCCTGACCCCATATTTGTCGGCCAATGCGTCTACTGTTATAAAACCGGCATTATGTCTTGTATTTTCATATTTCCGATCGGGATTGCCAAGTCCGGCAATAATATATTCAATTCCGCCGATTGTTTCCTTTTTTCTGAAAAACATCTTATTACCACTCTTTCTCCGGCTAAAGCCATATTATATTTTCAGAATACTATAAATGAAGAAGCAACCGCATTATAAACAAGGTATCCTCCAAGTGCAAACACACCTATCACGGAACATAACACACCGCCTGTTATCTTTTTTACTGCTGAATTGCTTTTCAAAAACTCTTGTATCAAAAATCCAAGCGACAGCGCTCCGATAACTATAAGCGGTACACCATATCTTACATTCTGCGTACATACATGCGGAAATTCAATACAAAAATAATAATACATTACCAATATGATCCCATAGAATGAACCTATAAATATTTTTATTGGTAAAGAGATAACGCTGCCTTTTTTTGCTAACATATATATCATTGCAGCGAAGCCTGCTATTCCAAGAATAACCGATGACCAGAAAAGTATTTTATCAAAACCTTCTATCATCACAAAACGTCTTAATTTTATTCCCTCATCAAACATAGATGTCTTAAAAAAGCCAACCAAAGGATTGAACTCGTTATAATTGTCACCTAACATTTCAAACTGAGGTGCGGTATTATGAAACTGATAAGCACTGAAATCAAACAGCCTGTTCATAATCGGAACGTTACCTACATACTGATATGAATCCTCGCTCAGCTTCTGAACATAAGTAAACGGCACACTCCATCGTATATAATTTCTTACAGACCAGAAAAGTCCGATCGGTACACATACTCCAAGAAAAGCCGCAAACTGTGCAATATACTTTTTAAAGGATTTTAATTCGCTGAAAAAAGCATAAATAAAAACAAAAGCAATCGGCGGAGCAGCCATCCATACAGAAAGCTTTGTAAGCATTCCCAACCCTATACACAAGGCTATGCAAAGTATTCTTCCAATACTTCTGCTTTTAAACCAACACAATGTATTATAAAATGCGCCAAGCGTAAACGCTATTGAAAGTATATCATTATTTATGCTGCCTGACATTATATAAAATACCGGGCAAAATGCAATCACTGCCGTTGCAGCAATAAGTCCTGATTCTCCAAGACCCAACCGCCTGAATATCTTGTAGGATATTATCATACATGCTGTTGAATAAAACAAAGTAAGTATCTGTATATTTTCATACGCATTTTCGTAGCTAAGTCCCGCAAATACCTGCAACCTCATCCACAATGCTGCTATAATATGGTGCAGCGGCGGATGATAGAACTGGTCGACCGTTCTTATATCAAAATCAGGCAAATGTCCGTTGTGATAAAGATACTCTATATATCCTGAATGTCCGCTTCCTTCTCCTATATAATAAACATCGTGCTGTATCAGCGACGCGGGCATATATATAATATAAGATAATCTCATAATAAAACCTGCCGCAAAAAGCAGCAGTATAAAATTCCTTGTTGTGAGCTTATTTTGTGCCGTAAGACATAAAAAAATTCCGGCTGTAACAGCAAGACCTCCATTCATCACAGGAAGTGAGTATGTATTTTTAATGTATGACCAATAGCAAAACAAGAAATTCACCAGAACAGTTGCCACAGCTATTATAATACTGAATCTTATCCCCTGATCATCCCTGTGGCATAAATAGTAAAAAACAGCCGCCAGTATACCAAAAGCCGATATTCCAAGCACAGGTATAAATAAACCAAAAAAAGAAACAGCACCCGTGGATAAACACAAACAGCACAAACACAGCCATCCCGCCGTTATAAACGGATGACTGTATATCGTCCGGAACAAGCCGTTAATTATATAATAACCTGTGCTGTCAGCATGGGTTCTTGTTATTTTCTGTATCATAATCTCCGTCCTTTATACAGAGTAATGGCAGCAGTTTCATTCTCCGCCGCTTTTGGTTTCGTGATATTCCCTTTCTGTATTAACATTCCATATATCAAAGCGGTCCGGATTTTCCTCCTTGATTGCCTGAACCGCACGTATAGCCGTAAGCATAGAATGATCCATATTATTATATCTGTGCTGTCCGTTTCTTCCTATGCAATAAAGGTTTTCATAACCGTCAAGAAATTCAATAAGTCTGTCCATATATGCATATGTATCAAAATACGCCGGATATGCTTTTTTGATTTTTTCCCGATGACTGTCAAGCACATCTTCGGCGTCAATCACGCCCATACTCTCAAGCTCACTTATTGCAAGCTCTATGCATTCATCATCTGTCATACTCCAGAACTCATCATTCTCTGCACAAAAATATTCAAGTCCTATCCATACGGTGTTTTCAGGATCCTTTACCATATAAGGCGACCAGTTATTAAATATCTGTATTCTTCCAAGCTTTACATCTGTTTCCTGAACATAGATCCAACAGTCAGGTACAATATTACCAAGAGTCTTTATTTTTGTTTTATTTTCAAGAGCAAGCTTTTTTACAAGCAGACCTACTGTTACAAAATCTCGATAAGGCAGCCCTTCTGCAATATCACATATTTCCCGGGGAAGTTCTTCTCCTGTAATTCCGCAGACAAGATCCTTAACCGGCATAGACGAGATGAAAATATCTCCCTTAATTGTTTTTTCACCCTCAGCTGTATCACACACAGCAGCTTCTATTTTCCCTTCATTGCATACTATATTTCTTACACTGTATCCCTTTAAAAGTTTCGCGCCTCTCTTCTGTGCTCTTTCTGCTGCAATCTCCCACAGCTGACCCGGACCATATTTAGGATACCAGAACTGCTCTATAAGCGAAGTTTCAACCTCTTTCTTTTTGTTCTTTCCTCCGAACAGCTTTGAAAGCATATCCTTAAGAACTGCTCTTATAGAAAGCCCTTTTACTCTCTGAGAACCCCAGTCAGCCGATATTTCACTGGGATGACGTCCCCACAGCTTTTCTGTATAACCCTCAAAAAACATACTGTATAGTTTTTTTCCAAAACGATTTATATAAAAATTCTCAAGCGAGGTTTCAGGCTTTTTCACCATTGATGCTTTTATGTAGCTTAACCCTGCCGCCGCAGTTGTGAAAAAGCCCATATTTTTTATAGTTGACGCAGACATCGTGACGGGATAATCAAAAAAATGATTTTTATAATAGATCCTTGATACTCTGTCACGAACAAGCATAACCCGATCCTCTGTTTCAGGGTCAGGTCCTCCCTTTTCAAGCGGCTTTTCACGGCAAAGAAGTTTATCATCAAACGCATCCTTTCCCTGTATCGGCATAAGCTCGCTCCACCATTTCATTATCTCATCACTTTTTGAGAAAAATCTGTGACCTCCAATATCCATACGATTGCCGTTATAGCGTACTGTTTGGGATATTCCTCCTATAACATCAGTTTCTTCAAGTATTACAACCTCAAATTCATCCCTGTTATCCTTGAGCAATTCATTTGCAGCAGTCAGTCCGGCAGGTCCTGCTCCTATAATTACAACCTTTTTCACTTCAGCTTCACCCCCATCACACCCGCATTATTAACAAACATATGATACTGCATCAACCGGGATCTTCATCTTTTTTTGAAATTACAGTGCTGTCTGCACTATCAATTTCATCCGTTTTCTGAATTTTCTGTTCTGCATTTCTATACAATATAAATTTACGTGCAAAGAAGTTCCACATATAAACCAGCACCACAGCAACAACTTTTCCTATAATGTAATATTTATCTGTTGGTATCAGCGAACCGAACACAGAATTTCTCACAAACAAGCCTTTTCCAAACATTCCGTCAACCGAAAAAGGCTCCATAATAAGCTGAGTAAGACCAAGACCTATTATACCAATAACCGCAAAACCTATAAAATCAAGTGCACGATTTTTTACCACAGCCTTTGAAAAAACCCAGAATGTAGAAATTATGTAGTTACACGCAAGACCTACAACAAAGCCAAAGCCCGATGCAATTGATTCGGGCACACCCACAAGCTCTCTGAGCAATATCAAAACCGCCATATCCACAACAGTTGCAGCTCCGCCCACAAACAAGCTTCTGAAAAACTGTATTCCTGTATTACTTGTTCCCTCCACAAACAATTTTTTTATATCCATCGGAGTTTCTCCTTTAATTTAAAATTACACGAATAACATTTTAAATCAAAACAATAGAATTGTCAACAGCCGTGATAACTCGTCCCCAACACGCTATCACGCGCCGGCAAGTTGCCACGTCAACACGTTAATTTAATATTTAATAAAATTTACAATTTTGTTGATTAAAATAAAATAATAATATATAATTAATATAATATGTAGTATTATTAAGTAATTTAAGGGAGAAAAAATAATGGTTCAAAAAACAAAAAGCATGGGACTTTTCGGAATGGATGCCTTTACCGTTGATGTTGAAGCGGACGTATCCAAAGGCTTAAGTATGTTTGATATTGTAGGTTTGCCGGACACGTCAATCAAAGAGGCTCGTGAGCGTGTGAGATCTGCAATAAAAAACAGCGGCTTTGATTTTCCTGTAAAAAGAATTGTAGTCAATCTTGCTCCGGCAGATGTCAAGAAGGTGGGATCGTATTACGACCTTCCAATATTAATAGCAATAATGCTTTCCGCAGGTTCGTTAAACTGTGATATTTCCGATTCTGCATTTATCGGTGAGCTTTCACTTGGAGGTGAACTGCGCAGCATAAACGGCGTATTGCCAATGGCAATACAGGCTAAAAAAAACGGTATCAAAAAATTTTATGTTCCTGCCGAAAACGCTGCTGAGGGTGCAGTAGTAGACGGTCTGGAGATCTACCCTGTGAATAATGTTGCCGAATTGATATTTCATCTTCGCAAGCGAAAACCGATCTCCCCGTCAGATCATATACAACCTGCTCCGGAAGATATGGAATATAACATCGACTTCTCAGATGTAAAAGGTCAATACGCAGCTAAACGCGCCCTTGAAATTGCCGCCTGCGGAGGACATAACATACTTCTGATAGGCAGCCCCGGAACAGGAAAAAGTATGCTTTCAAAAAGAGTACCAACCATTTTACCGGATATGAGCTTTGACGAAATGATAGAAACAACCAAGATTCATTCTATAGCCGGAATTCTTCCAAAAACCTCTCCGCTTGTTACTCACCGTCCCTTCCGTTCTCCGCATCATACAGTTTCACCGGCAGGCCTTTCGGGCGGAGGTACAATTCCTCATCCCGGAGAAATTTCACTTGCACACAATGGAGTTCTTTTTCTTGACGAGCTGCCCGAATTCAACAAAAGTGCTATGGAAATACTGCGTCAGCCGATAGAGGACGGCAAGGTAACTATCTCAAGGGTTAACGCCAGCCTTACATATCCGTGCAGTATAATGCTGATAGCTGCAATGAATCCATGTCCATGCGGCTATTTCGGCCATCCGACAAAGCAATGCACCTGCAGCAGACAGACTGTTTCACATTATCTTTCGCGTGTTTCCGGTCCTATGCTCGACAGACTTGATCTTCATATCGAAGTACCTCCCGTTGACTTTGAATCACTTTCCAAAGAAAGCAGTTCAGAAACCTCGGCAGAAATCAAAAAGCGTGTAAATCGTGTCAGAAAGCTTCAGCATGAACGCTTTAAAGATACACCAATCACCTGTAATGCACATATAAGTGCGGCAAAGCTATCTCAATTTTGTCCTCTTGATGACAAAGCAAAAATTATAATAAAAAAATCCTTTGATACACTTGGCTTATCGGCAAGAGCATATGACAGAATACTTAAGGTTTCACGAACAATAGCTGATTTAGAAAATTCAGAGGTTATAATGTCAAATCATATTCTTGAAGCTATAAGATACAGAAGCCTTGACAGAAAATACTGGGGCAGATAATTATATCCGAAAAACAATATTAACACCTTCATTCTTCATAAAACAAGCATTGTTTTTCATTACGATAGCAAAACTATCCTATCAGACTTATAATAGCCATCAAAAATCAAAATTTGTATAATATATTTTGTACACATAAACAATTGAAACCTAAGCTGTAATTCGATATAATCAAATAACAAAATCATTTAATAAATTAAAGGAGAAAATCATGGAAATTCTAAGAACAGAAAATCTTGTAAAAACCTATGGAACAGGCGAAAATGCGTTTAATGCAGTTGATGATATTTCCATCAGTATTCAGGAGGGCGAATTTGTGGCAATTGTCGGCTCAAGCGGCAGCGGCAAAAGTACCCTGATGCATATGATAGGCGGAGTTGACAGACCAACAAGCGGAAAAATCATTATCAATGATCAAGACATAACACAACTAAACAATGACAAACTGGCAGTTTTCCGCAGAAAAAATATAGGAATCGTTTATCAGTTTTACAATCTTATACCAATTCTCACAGCCGAAGAAAATATTACACTTCCTACGCAGTTAGACGGACAAAAAACTAACAAAGAAAGACTTGATGATATTCTCGAAAAGCTTGGCATAAGTAATAAACGAAACAATCTTCCGAATGAGTTATCGGGAGGTCAACAGCAGAGAGTCTCCATTGCAAGAGCTATTATAAACAACCCTGCAATTCTTCTGGCGGATGAGCCTACAGGTAATCTGGATTCAAAGGCTACTGATGATATAATCAATCTTCTTAAAATGACAAACAAAACATATAATCAAACGATAGTGATGATAACACATAATCCTCAGATTGCCAAGGAAGCCGACAGGGTAATAACAATACGTGACGGTAAAGTATCAGAGGAGGTGTAAACCTTGAAGATAATGAATAAGCTTACGCTTAAAAACCTGCGTATGAACAAAGCCCGCACTGTTGTTACCATAATCGGAATAATGCTTTCTGTTGCATTGATCACAGTTGTGACAGGTATGGTCAGCAGTGTTTTAGAAACTATGATCGTCACAAATATTAAAAACACGGGTGATTATGATATTTCAGCGTCCGGTAAATTTGAAGAACGATTTATTGAAAAAGTAAAAAACAACAGTGACGTACGTGATCTGTATACAAGACAATATATGGGACTTGCCGAGTTTTCAGACAGCAAGGCATCTTATGTTCCTTTCATAAAGGTTTTCGGTCTGAACAAAAACTGCTTTGAATCCGGTTTTGATCTCTCTCTTTCAGAAGGAAAATTTCCCGAAAACTCCGGTGAGCTTTTACTTTCGCAGGATTTTGTAAAGCAAAGCGGCAAGAAATATCACGCAGGTGATAAAATAACCTTATCATACGGTCAAAGGTATTATAAGACTGATAAAGAAACCGCCAAAAAGATCGGGATTGAGAACATTACATCTGAACCTATAAGATCATCACTCCCTTATTCAGAGGACGTAGAGGAATTTAAAAAACAAAATGAAAAAACCTATACTATTGCAGGTATACTTAACTCATCGGGAGGAAGTATAAACGATATGTACGCTTTTTCCTGTGTTTGTGTATATACCCTTGCGGATATTAATAGTCCGGCCGAAACAAACATCACGTCTGACGACCTGATTAACGGTTATGCAGAAACAAACCAAACAATCTTTATAAGATTCAATGATGGTGCTGAAAACCGATATAAAGAAATTTTCGCCGACCTGTTAGGAACAAATGTCGATTATATTAATGATCAATATAATCTGAGTGAAAAGGAATATGAACAGTTTAACTCAGACTGTGAAAAAAGCGGTGTGAGAGCGTTGTACTTTTCAGCAAATAGCTCCCTGCTTATGTCAAAAGGTATAGATATAAATGATAAGAATCTGTCAATACTAATTGCACTTATCGGGTTTGTATTATTCATTATTGTCATT
This sequence comes from uncultured Ruminococcus sp., assembly GCA_902786345.1. GTDB lineage: Bacteria > Bacillota > Clostridia > Oscillospirales > Acutalibacteraceae > UBA1213. Next base: position 104,866 of record CADACB010000005.1, read on the forward strand.
GCCAGCGTATTTATCATTCGCAACAGCTTTGACATTTCTATCACAGAAAAAACAAAACTTTACGGTATGCTTTCCGCCACAGGCGCAACACCTCGTCAGATCAAACACAATGTATACTTTGAAGGTATTTTTCTTGGAATGATCGGCATTCCTTTGGGAATATTTCTTGGAATAGGAACAACCGCTGTGCTGATTTGGATATGCAATACTGTACTCACAGATGTCCTTGAAGGGACAAACTTTATTTTCAAAATCTCTTTTATAGGTTTGCTTGCTTCGTTAGTTTTGAGTGCAGTCACTATTTTCTTCTCTTCTATGAACACTGCAAAAAGGGCATCAAAAATCCCACCAATCGAGGCTATAAGAAGCAATGCTGATATAAAGATCTCTGCTAAGAACAAGAAAAAGCTTAAAACTCCGGGATTTATAACAAAGCTTTTTGGTGCCGGCGGCAATATTGCATGGAAAAATATGAAGCGTAACCGCAAAAAATACCGTGCTACAGTTATTTCGATAGTTCTGAGCGTTGCGGTATACATTTCCATCTACTCATTTATGGATTATAATCTGGTTTACATAAATGAAAAGTTTATCAACTCTCCATATAATGTTGAAGTCAGCATAAATACTGTAGATACTGAAACAGGAGAACCTCTGTCGCCTGACAAACTAATAGAAAAATATAACAGTATAGCCTCCCTCGAAAATGTGGATAATTATATTTATTCAACTTATATGTCCGTCGAAATGTCATTTGCAAGCAATAATCTTACGGACGAATTTAAAAACACTTCATATAGTAACGGAAACGTTATTATAGACGATGAAAAATGCATAGTATGGGGAAACATAAAAGCAGTTGATGACAATAATTTCAAAAAAATTGCCGAAAGCAACGGGATGACGTTTGAAGATTGCAAGGACAAATTCTTCATATATAATACTGTCAAGATTACTGACAGTAATAAAAAGAAGAGTGAGTATCTGAAATTTTTGAAAACTGCAGAAAACACCCCTCTTACTTTAAAATTTGAACTTTATGACAAAAATAAAGAAGAATACATTACGACCGAAAAGAATGTCACTCTTGCAGGCAGTACAAAATATATACAAACTCAGCCCGTAACGACATATGATGACAATATTCCGATAATTTATATATCAATGGAAAATTATCTTAAAATATTCGGCAATAATGAATATCTGTTCTTCAATATGTCTGTAAATTCTTCTGATGCCGACAAATTTGAAGAAAATTTAAATGAGCTTTCAAATACAGACAAATCTATCAAAATAGATAATATATTTAATTATTCAAAAATTCTGCATCAGCTAAACGCTATAACACTTATACTTCAAATTTTTGTATATGGATTCATAATTGTTATCTCACTTATAGGTCTGACAAATGTCTTCAATACAATAACCGCAAATATGAGACTGCGCAGAAAGGAATTTGCCGTTCTTCAATCCATAGGAATGACAAAACGTGAATTCAACCGTATGATAAGTCTCGAAAGTCTGCTTTACACTCTGAAATCGCTTTTGATAGGTATTCCTCTTGGTATAATTTCAAGCATATTAATTTATAACATTTATGCTTCAAATCTCGATGATGGATTAATGCCATATATTTTCCCCGGTCTTGCGGTACTTATAAGTACTGTTGTGGTGCTTATAATAGTATGGTTTATTATGCGTTTCTCGATACGCAAAGTACGCAAACAAAACATTATAGAAACAATTCGCAACGATAATATTTAAAGATTTATAAAACATAAGCAGGTATGTTCAACACTGATGTTGTGTTAACATACCTGCTGTTTTTCTGATAATTTAAGTAATATCACACGCTGCTCAATCAAAGAGCTGCCTTTATTGCTTCAAAAAGTTCATCATAGGTTTCAAATGCAGGAAGCTCAGGATTGTCCTGCTTTATCTTGTCTGTGCTTCTAAAAAGAAATCCTGCCTTGCTTGCCTTGATCATACCAAGATCATTATAGCTGTCGCCGCTTGCAATAGTGTCATAACCCACAGACTGCAAAGCTTTGACAGTTGTATACTTGGAGTTTTCGATTCTCATTTTAAAGCCTGTTATTTCACCGTTATCGGCAACCTCAAGTGAGTTACAGAATATTGTCGGCCAGCCAAGTTTCTTCATAAGCGGCTTTGCGAACTGTGTAAAGGTGTCGCTGATTATAATAACCTGAGTAAGCTCACGAAGCTTATCAAGGAACTCTTTTGCGCCCGGCATAGGATCAATTTTTGCAATTGTATCCTGAATTTCCTTAAGTCCAAGACCATGCTCCTTAAGAATATTCAGACGATATGTCATAAGCTTGTTATAATCAGGCTCATCACGTGTTGTCTTTTTTAGCTCAGGAATTCCGCTTGCCTCTGCAAATGCGATCCAAATCTCAGGTACGAGTACACCTTCAAGATCCAAACAAACTATTTCCATTTTTATCTCTCCTTTTAAATTGTACGGATAATCCGTTAAATAAATTATACCACATTATCCCTGTTTTTTACAGTATTTTTTTGTATCAGCTTAATAATATTTAAAATAAACCGTTCAATTTATATACATTGAAATATCAAATGCTTTGACCGAGTGAGTAAGCGCACCAACGGAGATAATATCCACACCACTTTCTGCCACAGCACGGAGTGTTTCATCAGTAATACCGCCGGATGCTTCAAGAAGAGCTCTGCCGTTTGTGATTTCAACCGCCTTCTTCATAACCTCAGGACTCATATTATCAAGCATAATAATATCCGCACCTGCATTCAGTGCCTCTTCAAGCTCTTCAAGGTTACGTGTTTCTACTTCAATTTTTGTCATATGACCAACCTTAGAACGGAGTTTTTCTATTGCATTGGTAATACCTCCTGCTGCGTCAATGTGGTTATCTTTAAGCATAGCCGCATCAGAAAGGTTATACCTATGGTTTTTAGCACCGCCTGTCATAACCGCATACTTTTGGAGCGGACGAAGTCCGGGAAGTGTTTTTCTTGTATCAGCAATAGAAGCTTTAGTACCCTCAACAATTTTTGCGTATCTGTTTGATGCTGTCGCAATACCGCTCATATGCTGTATGAGATTGAGTGCAGTTCTCTCACCCTTCAGAAGAGCTGTGGTTTTACCCTTAAGTTTAAGGATAACATCTCCTTTTTTTACTTCATCACCGTCATTTTTCAATATCTCAAAGCTTATTTCATCATCAAGAATGCTGAAAACTCTCAGAGCAACCTCTGTTCCGCATATTATACCATCTGCCTTTGAAACAAATCGTGCTTCTCCATCCTGATTAACCGGAATAAGATAATCTGTTGTGACATCGCAATAATTAATATCCTCTAAAAGAGCGGTCTTTATCAGGTTATCAACATATATTTTATTCAGAACCATTTTTTTCCGAAACCTCCTCAAGAACTATGCATGCAACGGTAGCAAGACTTCTTGCCTCCACAAAATCCTGATTAACCTCATATCCGCCGCTTATAATATCGTGAAGTATCTCTTTTGCGTGTTTAAGACCTTCTGGTACATTTTCAGGCTTGGGAATAACAAAATGGCAGTCCTGCATAATCTGACGTATCTCAGTCCTGTAGCCGTGAGGGAGCTTGTTTCCGGCAAGGTCATCATGTTCCTTGAACTCACCGAATGAAGAATTATTTTCTTTTTCAAGCCTTGAACAAATATCGTTTGCCGCTCTGCGTGAAAATACAAGAGCCTCAAGCAGTGAATTACTCGCCAGACGATTTGCACCATGTACTCCGGTATGTGAGCACTCACCTGCTGCGTAAAGCCGATCTACGGTTGTTCTTGCATACAGATCAACATCTATACCCCCCATAAGATAGTGCTGACAAGGGAACACCGGTATCCATTCCTTGGTTATATCTATTTCTTCCTCAAGACACTTTTCATATATCATCGGGAATCTCTGTTTTACAAATTCAGGATCCTTATGTGTTATATCAAGGTAGAACTTCTCATTTCCCTTTGCCTGAGACTCCAGCATAATAGCATTTGATACAACATCTCTTGGTGCAAGCTCTCCTCTTTCATCATACTTAAAGGCAAATCTTTCGCCGTCACAATTAAGAAGAACTGCTCCTTCTCCCCTGACAGCTTCACTGATAAGAAACCTTTCACGATCCTTTTCCGCCGCAAAAGCAGTCGGATGAAACTGAATAAGGCTGAGATTCTTTATTTTCGCACCAAGCATATAAGCCAGCGTGATACCGTCACCTGTAGCTATAGCCGAGTTTGTTGTATATGGATATACACGTCCTATACCGCCTGAAGCCATAATACAGTAATGAACAGCAACAACCTGTGATTTTCCATCCGGCAGCAGCACACCGGCATAAAAACCTCTGTCATTTTTTTCAAGCTTATAAAGCATTGTATTATCATAAATATCAATGTTTTTATGTGTGCGGACCTGATCTATGAGCACATCAACAATTGCACGGCCTGTAGAGTCCTTATGATGTACTATTCTGTGGCGTGAATGTCCCGCTTCAAGTGTCATTTGCAGCTTTCCATCGTTATCGAGGTCAAAGGCGACACCCATTTCCTTAAGTCTGAGAACATCATCCGGCCCTTCGGAAACAAGTACCTCAATTGCATTCAGATTATTTTTATATTTACCTGCAATAAGCGTATCAGCAATATGAAGCTTGAAATTATCATTACTTTTATCAAGAACAGCGGCAACACCGCCCTGTGCGAGAGATGAATTTGAAAGTGTAAGCTCTCTTTTTGAGATCATCAGAACACTGACGTTTTCGGGAAACTGCAAAGCTGCATACAAGCCGGCAGCACCCGAGCCTACTATCAACACATCATATTCTTTTTTCATAATGTATCAATACCTCTTTTTTGCGTAATTTGATATTTTGACAAAAAACATCATACTTATTTCAGTATAGCATATTATTCCTGAAATTGAAATAGTATTTTCAATTTTTATTGACGATCTGCAAATATATAAAAAAATTCCGTCTGCGTCTGTAAAACAGACGTAAACGGAGTTTTAATTTTTCAAATAGCAGATAATTATTACGAGAACCTTGGAGTATCGTTGCTGTTGCCGCTTAGCTTATTAATTTCTGCCTCACGTGCTTCCATTTTTACAATACGCTTTTCTCCTTCATCAGCAAGCTTCCTGAATTCGGCAATTGTTGTCTTCATCTGCGGAAGTGCTTTTGTTTTGTATTCCGTTACAGAATCGAGAGCTTCAAAGGTATCTGCAAATGCATTTCTGAGAGTATCAACAGAAATGTTAGTTTCCATAGCCTGCTGCTGTATACTTGCTCCCTGCTCCTTGAGCATTTTTGAGGTTGCACCTATCAGCTTGTTTGTAGCCTCATTAACAGCATTTACCTTTTCAAGAACAATTTTCTGATTATAGAGTGCACTCGCAACTGTAACGGCAATCCTCAGTGCAGAAACCGTAACACTCTCTGCACGGTCTACAGCACGTATAAGCTCACGGTTGTTGCGTCTTACAATCTCCATGGCAATAATGCCCTGCATATTGACTGCCTGCATCTGCTGCATATCCATAACCTTCTGACGAAGCGGGAACTGAACCTCTTCTTCTATAAACTTTATTCTTTCTTCATCTACATTTTCAACCTTTGCCTTCTCGATAGCATTGGTAATTGCTTCATCCATCTGCATACCAAGCTCTATCTGTTGGCTGAGTTTCTTTGTAAGGTCACGCAGTGCAAGCTGCTCAACCTCAAGAGTTGTATTATCGTGTTTCAGTACAGCCTTGCCGCGTCCCAGTGATTCAATAGTTTTGGCAATGACATCATCTGCCTTTTCAAATTTTGCAAAGTAATTTCTTATTGGGTTGAACAGCTTACCCAAAGCACTTTTCTTTACAAAGTCTATACCTGAAGGATCAAGATCCTTCATCTGCATTTGCAGCTGTGTAAGACCGTTTACTACCTCTCCGTTTTCACCGCCCATTTTTGAAAGATCAACAAGGCGTACGTTGAGAAGCTCATTTTTCTGTGTTGACTTTTCGACAATATCCGTACCGAAGGTTTCAATCGACGATACAATCTGGCGTCTGTCATCAAGCGAGCCAAGATCAAAGGTAAAAAGCTCATCTGTATTATTGCCGGCAACCTTTTCAAGCTGCTCCTTTGTTTCAGGAGCAGGAACAAGCTCCTCCTTGACCTCTTCTTTTACGCTTTCCACATCTGGCAGATCCATTGAAAATCCCATTGTTTTCTCCTCCTGTATAATTATTTTTAATTATTAAATAAGTTATTAACATATAAAATCGAGCGTCAAACAGATCACTTACATTTCGGAATTAAAGAGGTTTTTGAGCTGATATATAATATCATCACTGTCTGCGTTGATCGTAGCAGCCTCATTGAGCTCCGAGATACGTTTAAGTGCTTCAATATTGGCATTGTAGCCTATTGAATATATCGGGATCTGATAGTTTTTGACGATAGACTGAACATCATTAAGAGAAAATCCTACATTCTGCTCACCATCACTAAGCAGGAATATCATCGGCTTTGCATCGGGGGTTTCCTCCATAGCCTTATTTATCATATTAATTGCAACAACAAGTGCATCATAAGTTGCAGTCTGTCCTGTTGCATCAAGACTCTGAACAGCTCCCTTGAAAAGTGCCTGCTGGTTTATATCAAATTTAGCTATTGGAAGGTTCATATAAACTTTGTTGTTATATGAGATAAGTCCGATATAATTATCTTTGTTTATATACTGCATTGAGTTGATAAGTGAAGTCTGGAGAGAATTTATAGGTTCGCCTCCCATACTTCCTGAGGTATCGGCAATAAATACTGCAATGATCGGTCTGCCGCTGTTCTTATTCTCCTTATAAAGCTTTTGTGCCTGAATAAGCTCCTCACCCTTTATTGTATCAGGCAGCTCACTCCTGTAACTTTCATTCTGATTAAAGCCGCATTCAGACGCATGCTTCTGAGCGGCATCATTAAGGCAGTACTCACAGAACTTTTCAAGAACTGCATTCTTATCAGCTGAAAGCTTACCGAGTGCATACATAGGATTGTCGTGTCTTATACCAAAGGGTGTAAAAACATAATTAACGTTCAATGATGCGTCATTTGTATAAAGCTGATGCTCCATTACAAGTGCATCAAGTGATCCTGACTCAGCTGATTTTCTCATCTGAAGGGTATTATAGGAAACAAGCGGAACGTTTTCCTGAAATGCCTTAAAACCTTCAACAGACTTGCTGCTGAGAAGATCATCGGCATCATATGTATAAAGTGTACTTACAAGGAAATTGAGTCCTGTTGAGCTTACAAACGGGTTTGTATAACCCATTGCTATCTCTCCGTTTGCTGTTGCCTGTGAAATAACCTTCATATTCACCGCACCATATTTATCAAGTATTTCATTATATTTGCTTTTTGAAAGCAGCACACCGGCAGTATTTCCTGCAAGTTTTTTTGCCTTAAGCTCTGTTTCTACGCCGCTTGCTTTAAGCATTTTTCCCCAGAATTCATTTGATGGTGAAATTGCATCAGGAACATATTTGCCCGATTTAATGTAGTCAAACGCAGGCCCTGATGATACGCAGCGAATAGATACGGAAGCCGTCTTTCCGTTGATCTTAAAACCCTCTCTGTTAAAGTCATTTGCAACATCATTTAACCATCCGTCTGTACCTGTGCTTGCCTTTTCGGGGGATGAAAATATCTCAATGTTTATTTCACCGCTGCCTTCAACTGACAGGGGATATGTTTTTATATCCGGAAGCTCCTCTTCCTCAGACAGAACATCATCGTCACTTATAGCAGCTTTTTTGGTATTGACAGTTTCAACACGGATTTCTCTCATCAGATCATTGATTTTTTTCTCAGCTTCTTCTGCAGTTATCTGAGTCTGAGTTTTTCCACCATCCTTTTCCTGAGGTTTTCCAACATCATTTGTAAGCGTTATACCAAGAAAAACTCCTCCAAATACAACAAGTGCGATTACAGCAAAGATAGCTATTTTTTTACCGTTTGTTAATCCTGACATAGTATAACCTCCTTGTATCAGTTTTTATAATATCTGGTCTGAGCAATAAGATCATTGATCTCCTGAATAGCTGCAATATGCTCAAGCTCTTCCTCATTGAGATCGTCAAGCTTTGAAATCTCAAGCAGCAGACCATCCAGCTTTACAAGAACATTCTCGTTCATTTCAACAAGACCTTTCACATAGCTGATATGCTCATTATATATCTTAAGCTGGTCACCAACCGATTTTGATGAAACACCCACACCGCCTACAGTACGGGAATTGCTGATTTTTGTCATAAGCTTTTTATAATCCTTATAATCAAATATCATCATTCTGTTTAGCATTTTCTTTACATTGTTATAGAAAAGTAGCTTAACAGAATCTATGGCATTCTGAAATCTTGTAAAGGTCATTTCCTGGGGAACAAAAAACTGTTCAAGTATGCTATCAAGAGCCTTGTCCTTATCCTCCATTCTGTATATCTGTTCAACAGCAGTTTCAATCTCGGTGTCAAAAACATCTCTGCCTCTCGCTTTTTCAAGAGCCTCGATATATTCTCTCGGACCGGTAAGCTCGGAATTTTTAAAAAGCTTTACAGGCTGAGCTTCAGGTTCACTGAACAGCAATGTATAGTTTCCATAGCCAAAGCCTATTAAACTCATCACGATTGTTGTTGCTGCAAGTGCCGCTGAAAAAGCACCTCCGGCAAAGCTAAGACCTACCAGACCTTTGGAGAACATTACCACATTCAGGAGAGCGATTCCCAGATTAAGCATTATTATTTTCCATATTCTGTTTTTCATTTTCCCTCCTGTTTTCCTCCTGTCCTGAAGCTGTCAGGCAATCCCATAGCGAGATACCTGCTCACTGCATTTGCATATACCAAAGAAAAATCACAGTAATTTCTATACTGATAATTCTGTAATTGACCTTTCTTCCGCACTATCATAATTTTACTATTATAACGATTGTTTGTCAATATTATATGTTAAAAGGCACAAAGCCGGAAAATCGGATATTTGCGTTCTTTTATCCATAAAAATCATCTCCGGAAGATAATTCCGCCTCGGCTTTTGACTCAACGGCAGATCACCTTCCGAAAAGTATATTATGTAATCTGTAAAAAAGAACTTCATCCGCACAGCCGGATAACGGTTATGCGGATGAAATTCATCAGGAGAAAATTTATATTGGAGGATGTATTGAAATCATTATGAATTTTATGCTTTATACTGCAGTCAATTCCTCGGCACTGTCGGAATCAACGCTCATTCTGCCGGGCGTCTGACCTGTCATACCACCCATGTTGCCGCGTCCGCCCATATTACCGCTGTATGAAGTCACACCGTTTTGATCAACATAAGTAACTGCATTTGAAACAGTGAAAGTCGTATATTGCGTTCCGCCGGAAACACTGGCCTTGCTATAGCAGCCATGTGTACTGTCGCCGGACGCCGTACCGCCTGTATATACTGTATAGGTTTCATTTTCCTTAAGGTCTGCACTGCTGAAAACCAGACAGCCATAGCTCTTTTCGGGTGACATTGCAGCTATCACATTACCGCTGCTGTTTGTTATATATACAAGCTTTCCTGCTTCCTGAGTCTGACTTAAAAGAACTGCAACTGTTTTTTGAGTTGAGGCGTCACCCGGAAGCTCAAGCATATCTGACGTACCTGCTCCTATCAATGTGCCGCCTGTTACAGTACAACTGCCGTCGTGATCTATAATTCCGTTGCCTGCCTGTGTAGTTCCGTTTACAACGATCATACCGCCGCTTATGTTAAGAGCACCGTTTGAATCAAGTCCGTCACCCTGTGCGTTGACATAAACTGTGCCGTCTGAGATATTCAATGCGGTACTTATAGAATTGTCGTCAGTACCACTTACCGTTTTCTCAACCTGAATTTCATTGCTGTAGCTTACCGTAGAAGCCGCATTATTATTCTGATCAATATTCTGCGGGAAACGTCTGCCTCCAAAGTCCATATTATTGTCAAAATTTCCGAATCCGCTGCCGTCATTTCCGCCTGCTGCGTTGATACCATCGTCGCTTGCAGTTATATCAACAGTACCGCCGGAAATATCAATCGCGATAGCTTCAAGACCTTCATACGACTGTGATACGGTTATCGTACCGCCGCTGACACTGAGATTTGTATCGGCGTGTATTCCGTCATCGCCTGCTTTTATATTGAAAGTTCCGTCTTTTATGATAGCATCGCCGTTGGAATGTATGGCGTCATCATATGAGTCTATATTTATAGTACCGCCGTTTATTGTTATATTTGTACCTGCCTTCAGACCCTTTACGCTTTCATCCGATGAGCTGTTGCTGTTGCTCTGACTGAATCTGCCAAAACCACCCTGATTTTGATTCTGTGTGCTTTGCGTTCCGGCACCGCTGCCCGTTTTAACGGTAATTGTGCCGCTGTTCACTGTCAGAGTTTTTTCCGCCTGAATACCGTCACTGCCTGAGTTTACGGTTATATCGGCATTATCAAGAGTGATATGTCCTTTGGCATTATCGTCCGTATCGGAATAGGTTGAACGAAGCCCGTCGCCGTCCTTGGTCGTTACCGTAATCTTTCCGCCTTCAACGGCAAGGTTATCCCTTCCTGTAATTCCGTTATGAACTGCATTTACCGTGATCGTTCCGCTTGATATGCGGAGAATATCCTTACTTGTTATACCGTTGCGTGCATTGCCGGTAACGGTAAGAGAACCGTTTCCGAGGATAGTCAGGTCATCCTTGCAGTATACGGCTGCGTTAGGACTGTCGCTTTCCGAATCATCATCTGTATCTGATACATAATTACTGCCGTCTGACAAAGTATTTTCAGTATCGTCGTTAAGAAGCAGAATGGTTTTCTCACATTTTTCAGCATAAATTGCAGCTGTATCCGTGCTGCTGATTCCGGCATTATCAAGAACAAGCTTTACAACATCATTTTTACCGGCACTTATTATCACCTGTCCTGTAAGCTTGCCGCTGAGAATATATGTACCTGCGGCAGTAATTTTAACTGTATTGCCTTCAACAGAAGCACCGCTTCCCTTAATCTCAGCACTTGTACCATTGAGCTTTATTGAGGTTGATCCGCTTTCATCATATTCCGTACTTACATCCTCTTCATTAAAGGAAACTTCAGAAACAGATGAAGAGTTATTTGAAGAGTTGTTTGACGAATTCTGAGCAGATGTATTCCCGGAGGAGGATACAATCTGTCTGTCAGAGCCTTCATTTCCTTCTTTATCTGAGGAGCATCCTGCAAGCATTGCAGAACCGGTTATTGAAGTGCAAAGCAATGCAATAATAAATGTTTTTCTTAAAGCTGAGGTTCTGTTAAACATATATATTCCCCTTTCATTAATTCGTTTACTTGTTTGTATGATGTTATTGTAACAGCATTTTTGGAAATAAATATGATAGTGCTGTTAAATGAATATTAAATAAACCTTAAAAAAAATAAAGAAATTCAATAAACGATAGTGCATTTTATGAAATAAAGGTTTATAATATAATCAAAATAAAACTTATAATACACAAGAGGCAGGGCTATGAATTTCACTTTAGAAAAATGGGAGCTTAAATATTCCTCAAATATAAGAAAAACTTTTAATGACCGTAGATTTGCTGAATTCTTTCCGGAAAAATTACCTTTTCCGTTTGAAGAAAAACACGCCAGATATTTCATTGAACAAAGAATATATCACACGGACGAACAACAGTTTTGCAGAGCAATAATCGCAGACGGAAAAATTTCCGGCGGAATTGATGTATTTATCGGCAGCGGCATATACTCAAAAAGTGCAGAGCTTGTAATATGGGTAACAGAGCCCGAAAATAAACCTATCGCTGCAGAAGCTTTGAAACAGGTATGCAGTTATATTTTTGAGAAATACAATGTTGTGAGATTATTTGCAAAACCATATTCGATCGACTATGTTTCCTCAGATTTATATGAAGCAGCCGGCTTCACACTTGAAGGAACAATGAAAAAATCAGTATGTAAAAATTCTCAGATATATGATCAGAAGATCTATGCCATCATCAGATAATGACTTTGGCATAAATATGTTTTTTCCGATTAAAACACAGCGTCTCACTGCCTTATTACAGAAGTGCAGTGAGACGCTGTCAGTTTATTTATTTGTTATTTTATGTACAGTTGATCGTGAAATATTTCTTTGCAACCGCACCTGTTGAATCCTTAACCTTTACGCATATATTATATGTTCCTTTTTCGGTAAAGGTAAGCTTTACTGTTGAGTTTGTCTTGTAACCTTGCTTTGTGGTATATGTGCTGTCTGTGGATTTTTTACAGAACACAGCATACTGCTTTGTACCGCTGCCCCCTGTACCTGCACAGGTTACTGTAATTGAACCGCCCTTTTCTACCTTGGTCGATGAAAGTGATGATGTATTTGAAAGCGTACTATTTGAGCTTGCAGTTACGGTAAGATTCAGATAAACCTTTGATACAGTACCTGTTGTGTTATCCTTTGCCTTTATGCACACATTATATACAGTTGCCGTTAAAGGCTTGAATTCTACGGATGTTTTTGTACTATAGCTCTGTACTGTCTTCCATGCCGCATCTGTTACCTGCTTATAAAACACAGCATACTTGGTTTCATCACTTAATCCTGTACTTGAACAGCTTACTGTCACCTTTTCACCCAGAGGAACAGATTTTGCCGAAAGCGAAGACGTATTGGAAAGGTCACTGTTTGTATTTGCAGTAACAATTACCTGCATATATTTCTTAGCAACCGTATTTTCTCCGTCCTTTGCTTTTACGCATACATCATAAACAGCAGCACACGCAGGTTTAAAGGTCACCGATGTATTTTCGGAGTAATTCTGCTTGAGAGTCCAGTTTGACTCAGCTGACTTCTTGTAATAAACTGCATATTTTACACTACCCTGTCCGCCTGATGAGCCGCAGCTTACTGTTACATTTTTTCCGTATGCCGTTTTGGTATCAGAAACCGATGAGGTATTTATAAATGCATCAGAAGACTGTCCTGCTGTTTTCCATGAATGATTCGCACCGAATATCATAGAGCTTCCGCTAAGCTGCATACCCTTTTCCATATTCGCAGGATAACGGTTTGTAGTTGCAGACGAGCTTTCGGTAAAGATAACATTTCCATTGACAAGATTATCAGGAACAGCAATCTCATACAGCTTTGTTTGACTGTTATATGTCATCAAAGAACCGGGCCATTCGGCATTTTTTATAGTGGGTGATACGCTTTCATCATATATATAAGCATAAACCTTACTCCATTTGTAGGCTGAGTTATCAAAATATACACAAACGGACTGTTCAGGATCTCTCTTATAATAGTCGTATTCCTCGGTTATGATCTTACCCTCTGAATTTGTTGCCGTAAGAGTTACCGTTATCGGAGCACCTGTAACAGCAGATGAGCCTATAGTAATTTTCTGACCGCTTGTATATGTTCCCGAAACACCCTCTGAAGTATAATATCTTGCGTTTTCTGTACCGCTTTCCTTAAGAGTTACTGTGAGACTGTCTGTAAAGGATGAGCCTGACGCAGGAGAAGCCGACACACTTCCTGTCAATGCAGGTTTATTATATACAACAGCAATACCTGTGCTGCCGATCTTACCTTTAATATAGCCGCCCGAAACCTTAAATTCGTTTCCGGATACCTGATCGGTATATGTTCCGTCCGCAATTCTGTTTGCCTTTACGTTTACTGAGGTTGAGTTTCCGCTTACATTTACAAGTACAACGCCGCTTGTGCCGCGTTCATTATAGGCGATAGATCCGCTGTATGCAAGATACTCGCTCTGTCCGTTAAAGTAGTTATGGAACTTATTGACTTCAACAACTTCCTTGTTGAAACACTGGGTTGAATATATCTCTCCTATATTGCCGCCCCTGTATCCGTTTGTACGTGCAAAATAAAGAGCAGTTGCTTTGTTTCTTGATCCAACCATAGCCCACGTTTTGTTGATTATTGACTCTGAAACATTGGTTGTTTCCTTGCCCGTGTTAGAATAAGTATCGTGTGATTCAGCCCACAGTACGCTATTTTCAGCACCTGCCTGCTTATCGTAATATGATGTTGCAGCACCGCCTGCATTTCCGTTTGAAATGCTGTTTCTTATACCCTTTCCGGTTGAATCATCGGTAACTGACATATATGCTGTATAGCCTGAAATTGCAGGCCCTCCGGTACTTCCGAGTATCTCGCCATAGCAATACAGTGAATCATATGTGCCGTTAGCCGCATAATAGCTTTTTGCAGCCGGAATAACGCTCGACCAGAAGGTATACTGACTTCCCTCTGAGGGAACGCTGATATGCTTTGCAGCGTCAAAACGGAAACCGTCTGCACCACAGTCGATACATTCCTTAAGATAGTTGATAACATAATTCTGTATTTTGCTGTTTTCAGTATTGAGATCCGGCAATCCGCCCATACTGCCGTGAGTTATGCTATACCGACTGTCATAATTAATTTCCGTAAAGCCCTCGCTGTGCCAGCAATTGCTGTCATCTTTAATATCACTGGGCACGGCATTTGAAATATTATATTTTGTCTGATTGCCAAGATGATTTGATACAACGTCAACTATAACGTGAATGCCATATTTATGAGCTTCATCACACATTGCCTTGAATTCAGCCTTTGTTCCGAGCGCTGAATTTCCGGTATCATCAATTGTGAAATTTGCAGGCTGATAATAAACCCACCAGTTTTCGTTTGTCTTGCCCTTTGTTGACTCTTTAGCCTGCTGAATAACAGAGGTCTGAACCGAGGTATATCCTGCAGCAGCAATGTTTGCCATATTTTCCCTTATGTTATTAAAGGACCATTCCCATGCGTGCAGAATAACTCCGTCCTGACAATTGTCCATAAGACCATAGTCTGCTGACGCATTTGCCGTTAGACTTAAAGGCTTATTACCGATAGCGCCCAGTCCGGTAAATGCTGCCGCAGCTGTTGCAATAGAAAGAAAAATTCCGGTTATTTTTCTTCCTGTCTGTCGTGCTTTACTGTACATATGCTTCACTCTCCTTTGATAATATTAAAGGCAGAACTCCTTCCGCCTTGTTTTAACTTTATTTTAACATTTTTTCAAACTGCTTGTAAAGCCAAATACTATCACAATTTTTTCTGATTCTTTACCATTAAGCACTTTTAACAACATCTAAAATCATATTTTATGAACAATTTCCCTGATATAACATATAAATATACTCAACCGTCAAAATACAAAACAAAAATTTGGTAATTAATTATACAGAAAATAAAACATTGATACTCACTCATAAGCTGAATATATGTCAGTTTGTATGATAACACGATTTTATTATGGTCATTTACAACAACTTAATTATTTTATAATTAAAAAATTTATTTAATTCCTTTTAAGAAATAAAAAGGCAAAACCCTATATTAAACTATAAATTGAAGGCATACGCCAAAAATTTAATGAAAGAAGGTAAGAAAATGAACAAGTTCAAAACGGGCATAAGAAAAGCCACAGCGTTTCTTATGTCGGCACTTTTGACAGCATCAGTTTTTTCTATGTCATCAGTACTGAATGCATCTGCGGTAACATATTCAGAAATGTCCGCACTGGACCAGTATGCATACAGTGGAGATGATCTTGGGGCAAACTACAGCAAAACATCCACAACATTCAAGGTCTGGGCACCTACAGCCACAACAGTAAAGATCAAACGCTATAAAACCGGCAGTGACACCGAAAGCGGAGCGGGAGTCATTGAAACCAAGGATATGACAAAGGGCAGTCAGGGCATATGGTCTATCACAATTTCCGGCGATCTGGCAGGCACTTACTACACCTATCTTGTAACCGCAAACGGCACAACACACGAAACCGTTGATATTTATGCACGTTCTACTGGTGTAAACGGTATGAGAGGAATGGTCGTTGATCTTGACAGCACAGATCCGGCAGGATGGGAAAATGATCAGCGTGTAAAGTGTGAAAATCAGACGGACGCAGTTATCTGGGAGCTTCACGTAAGAGATTTTTCATCCTCATCCGATTCCGGTATGAAAAACAAGGGCAAATATCTTGCCTTCACTGAAACCGGAACAACTGTAAATAATGACGGTGTTCATCCCACAGGTATCGACTATCTTGAGGATCTTGGAGTAACACACGTACATCTTCTTCCGGTTTATGACTATGCAAGCGTGGATGAAACGAAACTTTCAACAGATCAGTTCAACTGGGGCTATGACCCTATGAACTACAATACACCCGAAGGTTCTTATTCAACAGACCCATATAATGGAAATGTCCGCGTAAAAGAATTCAAACAGATGGTGCAGTCGCTCCACAGCAAGGGCATAGGTGTTGTTATGGACGTTGTTTATAACCACACAAACTATGGCGGCTCAGGAAAAAATGACTGGTTTGATTTTACTGTTCCAGGTTATTATTACCGTCAGAATGCAAAGGGTGGTTATTCAAACGGATCAGGCTGCGGAAATGAAACAGCCAGCGACCGCGCTATGTATCAGAAATTTATGATCGACTCCATTGTTTACTGGGCAACAGAATATCACCTTGACGGCTTTCGCTTTGACCTTATGGGTATTCACGATGTCGATACAATGAACAAGATCAGAACTGCTCTTGACAAGATCAACCCTGACATACTTATGTACGGTGAGCCGTGGACAGCAGAAGCAACTCCATGTCCTAAATCCACAGCTGTTCAGGGTAATATGAAGCTTGTTTCCGAAGAGGTCGCAGCATTTAATGATAAAGTTCGTGACGCGATCAAAGGAAGCTGCTTCAACGCAGCAGACCCGGGCTTTATTCAGGGCGCAGGCTATGAATACGCGCTCAAGGGCGGCATTCAGGCAAACTCCACAACTATGTCCGGCGACAACAAATGGTCAAAGCAGCCGTCACAGACCGTCACCTACACGTCAGCTCACGATAACTATACGCTCTATGACAAACTTGTAAAATCCTGTAAGGGCGGATCGGGCTACGGCAACAGATATGATGATCTTGTTGCAATGAACAAGATGGCTGGCGGTATTATCCTCACCTCACAGGGTATGTCATTCTTCCAGGCAGGCGAGGAATTTGCGCGAAGCAAATACGGCGATGAAAACAGCTATAAATCATCCACCTCTACAAACCAGCTCAAATGGGCAAACACTGTCACATATTCCGATATTGTTTCCTACTATAAAGGTCTTATAGAGATCAGAAAGGCATATTCCCCATTCCGTGATCCAACAAACACAAGTAATGATACAATATACTTCTCGTGGGGCACAGGTTGTCCGGCTAATGTTGTTGCCTTCACAATGTGCAACCAGCTCAAATCATCAAACGAATGGAACTTTGTTGCGGTTATACACAATGCAAACACTACCTCTCAGACTGTAACACTTCAGACCCACGATAAATATACTCTCCCCACACAGTGGGTAAAAATTGCTGATGGTTCAACAGCAGGCACAAAGTCACTTGGTACTGTAAGCGGCAATTCTGTTACCGTTCCCGGTCGCTCTACCGTTGTACTCGTTGATAAAGCAAGTTTTGACAGTACTGATATTTCATCAAAGTGCAGTGTAACAGTCAACCATATTATCAAGTCAACAGGTCAGACCTACAAAACCGAAACACTCAAGGGCAATGAGGGTGCTTCATATACCACCTCTCCTCTGGCTGAACTCACTTCTCAGGGCTATACAGCAGCTTCAACTTCGGGTCAGACAACAGGTACATTTTCAAAAAGCGGTGCATCAGTCAACTACTATTACGAGCTTGATGCAACAAAATACGGTACAGTAACTATCAGGTATGTTGATGCCGACACACAGTCATCTATTGCAGACAACGATGTAAAAACAGGTCTTATTGGTTCGTCATACAGCTTTACAGCCAAAGCCATACAGGGCTATGATGCACCAAGCGGAGCAAAAACAGGTACATACTCACAGTCTGCACAAACTATCACCTTTGAATACACAAAGCAGGAACAAACAGGTCTTAAGGTACATTACTACAATTCCTCAGGTTGGTCACAGGTTGCAATGTATGTATATTCGGGCGATGGTGACTCAGCTACAAAATATACCGGCAATTGGCCCGGTACACTTATGACAAGCGACGGTGAAGGCTGGTACAGCGGAACGGTTGATGTAAACGACTCAGTACGCTTCATTGCTAACAATAACAATAACGGCTCACAGGATCCCGAAGGTATGGGGTCAACAGGCTATCTCGTAAGCGGCGAATGCTGGGTGAAAGGCGGCAAGGTTTATCCCACAGGCAAGGTAACTGTTACATATACTACAACAGACGGAAAAACTCTTGGCAAGGATATTCTTACCGGTATGGCTGACGGAACAAACTCATATACAACTCAATCTAAATCCTTCACAGGTTATGAGCTTTCATCAGCGCCCTCAAATGCATCAGGCAAGTTCACTCAGGCTGAAATAACCGTTAATTACATCTATAAGAGCACCAATCCTGTGGAGCCTCTTGTAAACAGTTCCAAGCTCAGCAGCACTTCTGTCACAAAGAACAACATCGTTACTATTACAGGTGCTGCCTCAGGCGGTTCAGCTCCCTATTCCTACGAAATAAAGGCAAAACCAGATTCCGCATCAAAATATACTGTACTTCAGAACTACAGCTCTTCGTCATCATACGCATGGACTCCTGATACAGCAGGTACATATGCAATTATTGTAACTGTCAAAGACAACAACGGAACAACAGCTGAAAAACAACTTTCTCTCAGGGTAGATGATGACACCAATGATTTTGCAAATACCTCTAAGGTATCTGCAACAACAATAAATCTCGGCAGCAGTGTTACTGTTACCTGCGCTTCAACAGGCGGTACAGGAACAAAACAGTATGCAGTATTCTACAAGCAGAAATCTCAAAATGGACAAAGGTAAGGGGATATGAAACCGGAACTTCCGTTAAGGTTACTCCAAAGGCTTCAACTACTTACACAATCAGAGTTAAGGCAAAGGACGGCAGCAACAACAATAAATCTCGGCAGCAGTGTTACTGTTACCTGCGCTTCAACAGGCGGTACAGGTACAAAGCAGTATGCCGTATTCTACAAGCAAAAATCTCAAAGCACATGGACTAAGGTAAGAGATTATGCAACAGGAACTTCCGTTAAGGTTACTCCAAAGGCTTCAACTACTTACACAATCAGAGTTAAGGCAAAGGACGGCAGCGGTGATATTAAAAATAAGGACTTCACCATCACCGTTAAGGCTTAAGGCTGCCGAGCTTGAAAACACATCTTCCCTTTCCGCATCTTCAATTGAGCTTGGTGATTCCGTCAAGGTCACATGCTCCTCGACAGGCGGTACAGGTACAAAGCAGTATGCCGTATTCTACAAGCAAAAGTCTCAGGACAGTTGGACAAAAGTCAGAGATTATGCAACAGGCACTACAGTAAGCGTTACTCCAAAGGCCTCAACTATCTATACCATCAGAGTAAAAGCCAAGGACAACAGCAACACAGTTGTAAACCGGGATCTGACTCTAACGGTTACAAGCCCATCCGCATTGAAGGGTACATCAAAGGTCAGCTCACAGTCGGTTTCCGCAGGATCTTCAGTTACGGTAATGTGTTCTTCATCAAACGGCACAGCACCATATTATTATAATGTTGAGCGTATGAAGGTGGGCAACGGATCATGGACAACCATCCAGAGCTATTCTACAACATCATCTGTAAAGGTTTCTCTCCCCTCCGCCGGAACATATCAGATCCGTGTAACCACTCAGGATATGGGCGGTGAAAGTGTAGTTGAATATTTCACTGTCACAGCATCATAATCAGTATAAAAGACTTTATCGGTTTTAATCAAACAAAAAAGCTCATATAAAATCTTTATGCTGTATAATATTTCGGAATAAATTTTAAAGATGGACGTCCATAAAACGGACGTCCGTTTTTTGCTTCAAAATAAAATACAACCTAACAATTTGATTAAAAAATTTTCCAAAACAATTGGTGCAAATTTTGTAAAAATGAGTGAAGTGGCTGTGCTCCTGCCGTGGTCAAGTGCCAGAAGCCCTTGTGAGGTTCGGGGCAACACCTTGATATATCTGTCATTTAAAGTAATAATAGTATTAATTCTATGAAAAATCTTTGGGCGGCATTTCCAACCGCTTTGCTTTACCTGAAAAAAACACTTTACATAGACTGTTAATCACGATAAAATAATATAGAGTAAATCTGAAAACAACTTTAATTTTATTCAACTGCATATAAAATCATATATAGATATAAATATAAATTCAAATAAAATAAAACAAGGAGTAATATAATGGAAATGTATGATAATACAGAAAAAATACAGAGGGCATTGCTGGTAGGAATAGATACAGGTGAATATGATGCCGAAGGTTCAATGGATGAATTGTTTGAGCTTGTTAAAAGTGCAGGAGCTGAACCGGTCGCCTCTGTAATGCAAAAAAGAGATAAGCCCGACGGCGCAACCTGCGTTGGCTCGGGAAGATTAAATGAGATAAAGGAATACTGCCAACAGAACGAAATAGATTTTCTTGTTTTCGATACGGAGCTTACTCCTACTCAGATAAGAAATATTGAAAATGAAACAGATGTCAGAACAATCGACCGTACTATGCTGATACTCGATATTTTCGCTATACGTGCAAAATCCAATGAAGGCAAACTCCAGGTAGAGCTTGCACAGCTGAAATATCTTATGCCGAGATTGTCGGGTAAGGGCAAGGAAATGTCAAGACTCGGAGGCGGTGTGGGCACAAGAGGTCCGGGTGAAACAAAGCTTGAAACCGACAAACGTCACATCAGAAGAAAAATTGAGTTCCTTAAAGAAGAACTGGCAGACATGTCAGGAAGACGAAACAGACTGCGTGAAAGACGTAAAAAAGACGGAATTATTACGGTTGCCATAGTAGGCTATACAAACGCCGGAAAATCCACTTTGATGAACACTCTGACACAAGCAGGCGTACTGTCTGAAGACAAGCTTTTTGCAACACTTGATCCGACCTCACGGGCACTCAAGCTTCCTGACGGTGCTTCAGTTATGCTGATTGATACCGTTGGTCTGGTGAGACGACTGCCCCATCACCTTGTTGAGGCCTTTAAGTCAACTCTTGAAGAAGCCGCCTCTGCCGATATTATTCTTAACGTATGTGATGCCTCAAGCGAAGAATACAGACTTCATCTTGAAGTTACTGAATCACTGCTCAGAGAACTTGGCTGCGGTGAAACCCCCGTTGTTACCGTATTCAATAAATGTGATCTGGTTGAAAATCCTGATCTGCTGCCCTCAGACAAAAGCAGTGTAAGGATATGTGCCAAAAACGGTGCAGGAATAGATGAGCTTCTCAGGGCTGTTGAAAACAACTTGCCTGTACGTCTTAGAAAATTCAGCCTGCTTGTACCATTTGACAAGGCGTCTGTGCTTGCAATTCTCAGAAAATCCGGTGCATTGCAGTCTGAGGAATATACTGCTGAGGGTATTCGTGCCGAAGTGATAGCAGAGGAGGCATTATGGCATATGATAGAGCAGTATCAAATTGATTTTTAGCACAAAATCGCCTTGACACAGTATTTATAAGGTATTATAATATCATCTATGTGTAAAATCTTTTTGTTTATCAAGCTTATTCAGATAGGTTATTATTCCCCCGCTGATATAATTCAGACTCTGATATTCAAATATGATAAGGCTCTTGAACAAAAATATCAATAACATATTCGTGCGGAACTCATGTATGCTATATTAAAGAGCTCTGTTGTATTTTAATATCTTATATGGGAAATAAAAGTTGTTTGAGGAGATCGTGTATTATGAAGCTTTTTAATTCCAGAGAAACCTTTTATAGAAATCCGACAGGGGCAGTAAAGTCGGAAACAAAAATGCACTTTAAAATCGTACTTCCAAGAGATCTTGGCTGTTCAGGTGCTGTCCTCGCAATGAAAGATGACAAATACGGAGACACTACCGTGCAGGGAATGTTCTGGGCAGGAATGGTCGGAGATGACCACGAGCAGTGGGAATGTGATATAACAATAGAACGAGTTGGACTTTATTGGTATCATTTCGGACTTGATACCCGATATGGAAGAAGATATATAATGAAGGGCTATGGCGGTGAAGGCTATCTTTCTATGAGTGATAATGATCCTCGCTTTCAGCTTACGTGCTATGACAAAGATTTCAAAACTCCCGACTGGCTGCCGGGTGGTATTATGTATCAGATATTTCCCGACCGCTTCTGCTTTTCAGGAGAGAAAAAGAATGGAATATATCCGGACAAAAAACTGCACGACGACTGGAACGTAATTCCGGATTGGCGTCCGAATGAGTTCGGAATGATAACTAACTCAGACTTTTTTCAGGGCGACCTTAAAGGTATTACAATGAAACTGCCTTATCTTAAAAGCCTTGGCGTTAACTGTATTTATCTTAATCCTATATTTGAAGCATATTCCAACCACAGATATGATACCGGAAATTATGAAAAGATAGATCCCGTTCTCGGTACAGAGGATGATTTCAAGGAGCTTTGCAGTGAAGCCAAAAAACTTGATATAAGAATAATAAACGATGGTGTTTTCAGTCATACAGGCAGTGACAGTATATATTTCAACAGAGAGAACAGATATGAAAGCAGCGGTGCATACAACTCCAAGGAATCTCCATATTATACATGGTATAAGTTTATTGAATGGCCGAATATCTATAATTCGTGGTGGGGTTTCAACACACTTCCGGAAGTAGAGGAGCTTTCAAACTCCTTTAACGAATACATTAATGGCGAAAATGGTATAATCCGTAAATGGATCAGAAACGGCAACAGCGGCTGGAGACTTGATGTTGCAGACGAATTGCCTGATGAATTTATAGAATATATTCGTGAAGCGATAAAGTCAGAAAACCCTGAAGCACTTCTTCTGGGCGAAGTATGGGAGGATGCTTCAAACAAGGAAAGCTACGGCTCACGAAGACGTTTTCTGTATGGTAAAGAGCTTGACAGCGTAATGAACTATCCGTTCAGGGACGCCATCCTCGGCTTTCTTGACTGCGGCGACGGCAGAGATATGCTTGAAATAGTTTTATGTGTACTTGAAAACTATCCCCGTCCGGTAATCCGTTCACTTATGAATCTGTTGGGAACTCACGACACAGAACGTGTCATAACCCTGCTTGCAGGTGAACGTCAACACGGACGCGGACGTGAATGGCAGGCAGTAACAAGGCTTTCTGACGAACAGCGTGAATACGGCTTAAGACGTATGCGTATTGCCAGCGGTATTTTATATACGCTCCCCGGTGTGCCATGTATATATTATGGTGATGAGGTCGGAGTTGAAGGCTATAAAGACCCGTTTAACCGTGCAACATTTCCATGGGGCAAGGAAGATAAAGGTCTTCTTGAATGGTATATTGAGCTTGGCAAAATGAGAAATGACTGTACGTGTCTTACAGACGGAGAACTTAAAGATTATGGTTCTACAGGCAGAACAATGGCTTATATCAGAGAGGATGAAAACGAACAGCTTCTCTGTGTATTTAATGCAGCCGATCATACCATTGAATTCAAAATACCTGAAGAATTTGTCGGAGGCAAGCTTTATATGGGAACTTCACTTGATCACGACATTCTGACGATTCCCCGTGACAGCTGTGCTTTTGTTAAAATAAAAAAAGCACCCAAGCCAGTTCCGTCTGAGCTGCCCGAATATCCGTCAGAGATTGAGATTCCGATTGAGCCTCAGGACAGCAATTTTGTTCCGATTGAAGATGATCTTGCTGTTCTTGATACAGACTACGATTATGAGTCGCCTGTGACAGAAATGCCAATATCTGACTAAATATTATGTAATATAAAAACCACCTGACATTTATATTAACGTCAGATGGTTTTTTGTTTTTCTTAACAACCCTATTTTCACTGTCAGTATTTTATGTGAATAATCCATTAGATACTTTATCATTTGATATATTGCTGACTGTATCCATAAAAAACACATTTTTTGCTTTCAACATCCTTGTTAATAAAATACCTAATAAGCATATTATAACAACAAGTATATCCTTTAAAAAAA